>JBDTJC010000160.1:0-9388 GCA_039936055.1 Polyangiaceae bacterium
CGTGCAATGACGAAACAACGCCGACAGGCCCGCGATGCAGTCTCCGGCCGCGGTGTCATTGTAGACCTGCGTCGCCGGGTTGATCGTGCCGAGTAGCGCGATAGCCTGCGAGGCAGCGGTCGAAGTGGCTCTGGGTAGCGCGTGGCGTGCGTTGAATCAAAGCGTGTTCGAAGGTGAGAAACTCGAACTTTTGCTGTGGGATCTTCAAAAGCTTCACCCGCGGCACGACTTCGAGCAGTTCGACTTCGTACGCGTAGTGCAGCATTTTGCCGAGGCACGCGAGGATGTTGTTCACGCGCTTCCGACTGCGCCCCTTGGCGAGCAGCTCGTTTTCAAGACTTCGATCGGATGCATCTTGATGGCGTCGAGAGGCATGTCGCCGAACACTGGAAGCAAGTGATGCTTCAGGATGCAGGCTTTCATCGATTGCTCTGACGGTTTGTTGTTCGCGATTGCGTACGTTTCCATGAACTCGGTCGCATAAGCCGAGAACTTCGGCACCTCCTTGGTTGGTGTGCGGGCCGGCATCACAAGCTCGGTCCGAAGCCGGTGCTCGAACTCGTCGGCACCTGCCTTGGACTGAACCGGCGAGCGCTTGCGCACTCGCTCGACCGCGCCGTCCGCATGTTGAAATCGAGAAACTCAAGAAGGGCATGCCTGCGGTGAGACCGCCCGTGGTCGATGATGAACCGGACGTTGCCCTACGTGATCATAGGTGAACCCACGTGAGCGTTGGCTTGCTGCACCCCACGTGGGGAAGCACCCTGCCTCGTCTTTCGGTCGCTTCGCTCAGCGCCGTAGTCGCCCTTGCGGGGCGTCTCGTGCCAGACGAGACGCCCCGCAAGGCTGCCTAGCCATCAGGGCGTTTGCAGGGCATAGATGATGTTGTTGCTCCAGTGGTAAGTCGCGTACGTGCCATTGGCGTAGGCCACGGTGCAGCTTTCGCCATCGAAGTGGCCGGGACGCCCGCCTGTCTGAGCTCGTTTCGAGAGGGCCATGATCGCGGCGCGCACGAAGGCCGCGCTCGGCGTGAAGAAGGCTCGCGGCGAAAACACGGGCACGCCGCCCTACGGCTGGCGGGTGGGCGACGACGGCAAGACGCTGGTGGCGGACGAGCAAGAGCAGACGACGGCGCGGCGGCTGCGCGGGCTGCGCGAGCAGGGCTGGGCGTACCGGCAAATCCGAAAGGAGGGGGCGCGGATGGGGTGGACGAGCAGAGCCGGGAAAGCGTTCACGCTGCAGGCGGTGTTCGACATGACGAAGGACGCCGGCCTCGCGCAGTCGATTCCCGCCGGCGCCGCGGCAAAGCGTGCCGTCAAAGCTCAGTCAGTCTTGCGTTTAGCATGCACGGCTCCGTATGCGCTTTCGCCGAGCGTACTCGACGCCCCCCTAACGCGACGCTCGAAGGCTCGTGGATGGAATGGATGAAATGCCTCAATTGCAACAGGCGAATTTAGACGTTTCACGGCGCCTAGGTTTCGGTGGGATACTGGCAACTCGCCACGAGCCGCTAGCTCGCCGACACCGGCAATCAAGCGTGCCTGCGCGAAGCATGTTGTCAGACCCGGTGCGATGCGCATCCAATCGATCTCATTTGGGATCTCCTCGCGCGGCGACTCGGCAATTGGTGTGAAGGGTGTCGGCGTGACGGCGGAGCGCTCCGCGGTGGAGATCTGGCCTCGATCGCAGCCTCGGCAGAGGTGAGACGGCCTGTTACAATCATCTACAACACACTGGAGTTGCCGAAGATCGTCCACCCGCGGAGGGGGAATTCGACAAAACAGATGTCGAACGCTTCACCCGCGACGACGCAGGGCTCGGAGACGCTACTTCCGAGCGCTCCTATTGGCGGAACTCGCCGGGCGCGGTCAACTGCGCCGCCGACCGGCTTCGCGCAAGCTTCTGCGTTTTCTGGCGCTCGTCGACAAGCGTTCGACCGCGTCGTGCGGAACGCGGGCGGGGAACGCACTTGAATGTCAGCGAACGCGGGCACCGAGTCCATACCGAAGAGTTACGATCTAACAACCGAGGCATTGCGCCACGTCCCTCGGCACCGGACTCGCTGCTCGTCGCCGTCGTTGCGATCAGCACATGTGCTTCGCGATAGACCCGAGGCGCACGCTGCTCTCGTACCACGAGATGAGCGGTCCTCAACGCGCCGCACCCGGCGGTCGATAGCGTTGGATCATCTCTAGAGATTCGAGTATGGGTCTCGAGTTGATAGGGACGAACGGTAGGGGGTGCGCGACGCCAAACAGCGGGGCAGCCCAGAGAAAAATGGCGCGGCATGGGCACGAACGACTGGGAGTTGTTTGATCGGTGGCTTGAGGGAAGCCACGACGCAGGCCTTGCGTTACTAGACAAGTATCGCCTCGGGTGGCTCCGTTACCTACGAAAGCGGCACGGAGCCGATTGCGAAGACATTCTTCAGCAGGCGATGTTGGCGTGCATCGAAGGCCGCGGAAACTTCCGAAAAGGGGGCAATTTTGGCTCGTACGTATTCGGTATTCTGAGGAATCAACTCGGTGGTCAACGGCGCAAACGGTATCGCGAGAGCCAAGTCGCCGCCAATTTGAGGTTCCAGACAAACGTCGACGACGAATACAACAAGCTGCTCGAAGCCCTAGAAGCTACGATCGCGAGCCTGCCACACGAACTGCGCGATGTGTTGACACTGCGGTTCGTTGACAAGATGACTCGCGAGCGTGCCGCCATGACACTCGACATTCCACCCGGCACGGTCGCAAGTAGAGAAAGACGCGCCAAGCGAAAGTTGTTCGAGCTACTGTCACATACCGACGTCGATACTTGACATGGCGGCTTCCGCCGCGCGAGCACGTCGGAATTGAGGTCTTCGCGTGATCAAAATGCGACTGTTTCGGCAATACACAAGCGACGAACGAGTCATCTCTCATCGTCCTAGACGCTTGCCAAATGAATCCATTCACGGGGAAATCGACGGCGAAAGTCTAGCGTTAATTATCCGCATGCAGGACCATAAAGGAGTCTAATATGACGTTCATGAAAAGATTGTCGTTTGGGGCGGCAGCAATTTGCCTTGTCGCTACATGCGTCAGCGCGTGCAGCTCAGGGGGCGACGGGGCGGGCTCCCAAGCCGTCACCGAGCAGAAGCTTGGGACAGTGGAGGCTGGCGATGCCGCAAAGGCCTTGGGCGTCGCCGTTTGGCACACGGACGCCTCCTCCAACGCGATCAAGGGGCTTGATGCTAGCGGCCAGGTTATTGCCGCAATCTCCGTCGATGCCAAGGCGGGGCTGATTCGCACCACTATTCCTGATGTAGGAACACGATCGATCAAAAATCCGAGCGAGAGTACCCTTTCGCAGAGGGCAGCCGAATTCGCGGACGCCGCGAAAGCGGACCTCAAATCGTCTGTCGAGGGCGCTGACAGCATCCCCGTAGGAGGCGCCGGCGAGGTGGACAAGTCCTACTTGACCTATGCCTGCTACCAATACTATTCAGATTGTTCGTCAATGTGCCTTTACCAAGAATACTATGGCTATTGGCATGCGTGCGAGTGCGACTATCCGGCGCCGGAGTGCCCTACTAACCCCTGGCGTTTAGCGCTACGATATAACTGAGAACAGTCGCGGCAAAACGTGCCGAGGTAGATATTCTGCAACCCGCTCGTGATAAGGTGTGCTGTCGGGGGGTGCCGGTTGGTGTCTGTGGCTCGCGGCCAACACGGTACACTCCCGACTTGAATCCAACAAGTGGGGTCTGAGGATTCGGCGACGCGACACGTGGAGCGTCCCTGGGTGCGCAGTGATGTCACTGCCTTGCGCGGTGCGAATGTTGTTATGCAATCGTCTTTAGGAGATGTTATAGCGCGAAGAAGGATTGCGACGACCTCTACGGCGCGCAGCCGAACACTAATCTATGCTCTGGCTCATTGTGGCGTCTGGGCTTGTATCAGTTGCGGCCCGATGCAATCTGGTACTGAGTCAGCACAGTCGTCAACTTCTTCGGCGGTCGTCTACGGGAGCGATGACAGAAGAGACTATTACGATGTGCAAGACGGGCCCCTGCGCAAAATGTTTGCGTATTCCGTGGTGCTGATCCCGGACTACCGTATCCAGTCGCTTCTAGATGGCACCCTGACGGGGATACATACCTGGGGAGAGCTCGAGCAACTCTGCCCAGGTGAACCGTTCGCGGAACAGCCGTCTGCTGCATTTTGTTCCGGGGTCCTGGTGGGGCAGGGAATGATTTTGACTTCGCGGCACTGTGTCGCCGAAACCGAACTTGCGAGCACCAGGGTTGCGTTGGGCTACTACCTTGACGGTGTTGGGCACCTGGCGCTGGATATGCAAGATGTGCACGAACTCACCTCGGTTGTCTCATCAAGTGACCAAAACAGCGACGGCATTGACTACGCTTGGCTTCGATTCGCGGGAGAGACGACTCAAATTTTACCTACTGCCCCTGTCATTACGTCGCCGTCACCGGTTGGCGACGGCGAGCCATTGCTCTCAGTAAATTCTGGCGGTGGGATTCCACTCAAGTTAGATGCCGGCGGGACTGTAGTCGACGCGCGTCACGCGATTCAAGATTATTTCTTGGCTGACATTGATGCATTCCGTGGGGCATCGGGGTCCGGTGTATTCAATAGTGATGGTGCACTCGTGGGAGTCCTCACAGGCGGAAACGCGGACTTTGTACGCACTGATAGCGGCTGTCGAAAGACGATTCGACTTTCGAATACAGAAGCGAATGAAAGAATTATGTACGTACGTCAGGCGATCGACGGGCTGTGCACGGTGGAGCCGGGCCATTCGCTGTGCGACCGGAACTGTGAACAGCCGTGTTATGATCGATTCACGCCATCCGAGCACGCCAATGCGGCTTGCTCGCTGAGGTATATCAAGCGCGGAAATTCCGGTGCGGAATGGGGAATGTTTGAGGCGAGTGCGCTGGTTGCGGTTGCAGCGCTTAGGCGACGAATGAGGGGACGATGTTGCGTCTAGTTTCGCAAAGGGCCTTGCACGGAGACATCATTGGCGGTACGCGAGCCAGCATGGGCCAAAACAGTTTGAACCGTTTTATGCGCCGAGCTGCTGCCATGGCACCGGTTATTCTGATTTCAGAACTAGCCCTTGGATGTGCCGGGAGCACAAGGAACCAAGCTGCGTACACTCCAGTTGAACAACGCGCATACATTGCCAGGACCTGTGCCGCACTTAAGAAACAAGCGCCAGGCGCAGTTCCCGTTGGGATACTCTTGGAGGTCGCCGATGTCGTGGAGCCGATTGGTGCGCCAATCAAGGACTGGTTGTCAATACACCCCGTACAAGTGCATCACGTGGCCCAGATTCTCGTCCCTATTGCGGAAAGCACACCCGTTCACGGTCCTTTTGGCACGTGCTTGGAACCTAATTGTCTTAAAGCAGAGGATGCGACTCTGGAAGTGATCGTGATGCACCCCCCCACGGCCGCCTCCGCGCCCGTGGAGCTCCAGTTGAATCTCACCTCCGGGGATCGTCAACCGCGGGGCATCTTGGTAAAAACGACGGATCAAGAACCCATTTTAGCATCGTTAAGCACGGCGCCGAAGCAGACAATCATCGTCACACCGTACTACCTATTCGAGTCCTCAAAACGCGGCTTAACGCTTCTCCTTCAGTGTGCGGGCCAAACACCTAAGATAGGTTCTAAATGACGGTAGCGAATGATATCGGGTAAGCCGGGAGTCATTTCCCCGGGACCGTGTCGACAAGCGGCGGCCAGACCAACTGGAGCAAACGTCCCGACCACAGCTCACGCTGAAGCGCCTGCTACGGGTGGGAGCACGAGCAGGAGTGGGTGCACGCTCGCCGCAATGGCACGCGACCGAGATGGTACGACCGACGCTCTTCTTCATCTCCTCGGGCAAGATCATGCACCGGCGCACTGGGGAGTGGTACCCCCCACCCGAGGATATGATCGGATGGATCAGTCGGACCGAGCAACGCACCTGCATGCGGAACATGGCGCGCACCGATCGTCGCGGAGGCCAGCACAGGGTCGACGACGAGTACCGACGCTGCGGCACGGCCATATCTTCTTTGGCGACCGAGCCACTGGCGGGAGTCGTACTCATCGAAGCGCCCGAGCGCCGGTGGATGGCGCAGCTTTCCTGCGCCGTCTGTCGCACGAAGTCTACCCGTCGGCAGCCAAGATCATCCTGATCAGCGACAACCTCAACATCCACAGCCGGCCGATAGGGCTCAGTGCGGAAAAGGCTCGGCGTCGCAGCACAGGATGGCGTGGATTTCGCCGGTGCTCGGGTTGGAGCTCACGCCTTTCAGGATTTGGCTCGAGCCGCACTCGTTCTTCGAATAACCGACCGCCCAGTCTCCCGAAGCCGTGTTCAGGCGACTGTCTGAATAGCTCGAGAACACAAGCGTCGTGCAACTCGAGTCGTTGGAGGCAATTTCGCTTTCGATCCAAGTGCAGAGAATGGTCGTCATATTCAGAGACGAGTCGCCGGACTGTGCGACGCCACTGACTGCTTCGCTCTGTGCACATTCGGCTTTGGTGTATCCGACGTCCCAGTCTCCGGTTCCAGTGTCGCCGCGATCGTCGACTCCGCTCAACGAATGAATCGTCTCGGTGCCATACGCGCCCGTCGATCCCGAGCCGACGACATAGGCGCCGGAGGCGCAGAGAGCCGAGTGTCCTCGGAGATCTGAACGTATTCCAATAGCGGTTGAGGAGATTCCACTCATCGGATCGTTATAGTTGCATTGCGCCTTGTAGGAGCCAACAGCCCAATCGCCGTCGGCGGTGTATCCGCGATTGTCCCCAGAGTCGAATTGTTCCGTGTTGTACGTCGTCGCTAGTGCGACGCCGCCTATGAGCATGATCCCCGACGCCAAACCGACAACGGTCAGTATCTTATTCATGACTACCCCCTATGAGCAACGATCATTAGCTCGAATGCTTCTTATGCAACGGCGATGTCGCACTGTCAAGAACGCATTCGCACTGTCAAGAACGCATTCGCGCTGTCAAGAATGCAACGAATGTCACGAAGGCGGCGGGGCATTTTTGCGAGTGGAGGAAGGGACTCATTGTCTCCAGCTCAGGTACGGTTTGAAACGGCGTCGGCTACGCCGCTCTCCGGACGGCGCACAACTGGGTGGCCTCCAAGTTTGAAAATGGCGGCGACGCGCCGTGTATCGAAGACGCTTTTGCGGACGCCGAGGTAGCGAGCGCGGCGGCCCTGTCTTCGTGACAGATGCGCGCGTTCTCGGAGGCGTTTGCGTCCGCATCGGGTGGCGACGAGCTTCCGGAAGGGGTGCTGTCGTTTTTCGTCGCGGGCAATGTTGACGGGTCGCCCGGCCCTCGGCGCCGCCATTGTGCAGCGGTTTCTCAGCGGGCAACGCGCACAGTTCTCGGGTTGAGCGCGCCGGGGCGACGAGGAGGAGCGCGGCGAAGAGAACGAGAAGGCCCGAGGGCCTCCAAGATTGGGTGGTCGCGCCGCGTGGTCATCTTGGCGGCGGGATATGCGGGGAGCGGGAAGAGCTACGCGAAGAACGCGCGCCAACCCGTCATACTGAACGATACGTCACTAGCCCCGCCGCCCCGCTGCGCGCACCGCCGCGCGGCGACTTCGGAAGGGGCCCTTGCGGGATCGCTCGACAGACGGAATGCTGCGCGCATGCGCCAGAAGCCCGAGAACACCAAAGCGTACCTCGCCAGCGTGAGCCCCGATCGGCGATCAGCGCTAAAAAGGCTCCGGGCGATGATTCGGTCAATCCTGCCGGACGCCGAGGAATGCATCTCCTACTCGATGCCGGCGTTTCGGCATGGCGGTCACGTCGTCGCCGGATTTCTCGCGACGAGCAAAGGGTGCTCGTACTTCCCGTTCAGCGGGACGACGCTCGCGACCGTAGCCGCCGATGTGAAGGGGTACGAACAGACAAAGTCCGCGCTGCACTTCGATCCGAAGCCCCCGCTTTCGGTCACGCTCGTGCGCAAACTGCTGAAGGCACGCATCGCTGAGACCGAGAGCAAGAGCACCAAGCGCGCAACCCCGCGCGCCGCGCCTCGAAGCGCGCCAGTCCTACTCGCTCGCGGCGCTGACTCGCATACCCAAGCCCAGCGCGGCCAGATCCTATGCCACGAACGCGCACGCCGCGAAAGCGCGCCCCGCACAAGCCCTGACCGGCGCTGCGAGCCGGGCGCGCAGCGCGACACCGGAGCACAACGTTAGACCCGAGTTGCGGCCGCTCGCCGACTTGCTCGTCTCGGATCTATCGCGATTCGGCCCGAGCGATGCACGTGGACGGTGACCGCGCTGGGTGACCATCGAGCAGTTGCAGGCTAGTCGTCCAAAGCGCTGCCGTGGCATGCAACAAACTTTTGGCCGCTGCCGCACGGACAGAACCGAATAACTGAAGTTGCTCGTTCGATCCGTTTGGCGGTCGCCTGCCTATCCACCAAGGAGCGTCCGCACGATTGAGCCAAGCGCGCCCGGGATTTGTTGAGCAATCGGGTCGGCCCAGTCGGCAAGCTCGTCGTAGACGATGCTCTCGAGCTTCCCCTGGTCGCTTCTGAGCCACTCACGAAGCTGTCGACCGGTCAAGGCGATCGCTGCAACCTGGCTCCGCAGGACATCCTTGTCGCGCGGTCGACGGTTCTCCACAACGTAGGGGATCGCCAACCGAGCGACCCCGCGGCCGGAACGGACGAGTTCGCATACTGATACGATTATGTCGACTCGATAGCGTTTGGACGCCCTAACCCCCGTCGAAGGGCTGGACAGTCGCGCCGTAGGGCGCCTTTATGGTCGCCGACAGTCGCGCGCTCTGGGAAGACTTGGGCAACTTCGGCGTGCGTTGCCTCGTCCTTGCGTCCGACTCAACTGCTCCATGGCCGGTCCGCAGCCGCGCAGCTGGTCTGTGCCGTTCACTTGCTTTTGAGATCGAAGAGCGCGACGCCCACGCTCGGCTGGCGGTTTCCGCCGCCTCCGCCTGCGCCGAGAGCTTTCCCGCCGCGCACGACCTGCTGATCGCCGCCCGCGAGCTCGCCGCCGATCCCGCGCTGCTCGTCGACCCGGTGCTCACGCTTTGCGCCTCCGCCCACGAAGCTGGGCACCACGACACCGTGGTGGTCGCGCTGCTCGAGCTCCTCGAGATCGAGGCGTTCGACTGCAACGACGTGCCCACCGCGTGGCTCACCGCCGCCCGCTCCGTCACCGGCGAGGCCGACTACTTCCTGCGCCGCCTCGTCCGGCGCTGGGCGGAGCGCTTCGGCGCCAATGACGAGGGTATCCGCGCCATCGTCCGCGACCGAGCTGACATTTGGTTCCCGACGCGCCGGTTCAGGATGGACGTGCTGCGCGCGCTGCACGCGGCGGAGCCGACTGCGAGCGGCTGGGTCGCG
>JBDTJC010000161.1:0-4129 GCA_039936055.1 Polyangiaceae bacterium
CGAGCGACACGCTCTTGATCTCGCGCTGGATCGCCAACAAATCAGCCACGTTCCGGCAAGCGAGTAAGCCCGTGGCCGCCGTGAACGCGCGCCAGGGTTCGTCGATCCCGGTGACGCGCAGGCACGGCAAATCCGTTTCGCCGCTCACGTCACCCAGCACGGTGCCCCGGTCATTTTCGTGGAATACCCAGGTTTCACTGGGCTTGCCTTTGACCGTGACTCGCTCTTCGCGGCGCGTGAGCGGCCGATAGCGCCCCGCGCGCAAGTATTCCCCCGCGCGCACGTGCTCGGAAATGAAGTTCACGTTGTCGGCGTGAGCAAAGGTGTAGGACCAAGCCACGTGCTCGGTGCGCCCTGCGGCAAGCCACGGGCAACCGGGGATCGTCACGCCCGTCAAGTACGAGCCGTCTGCGAATGAAAGCTCCGCGGCGTACAGCAGCGGCGGGAACTTACCCACCTCCATGTGGAACTCGCCCATCAGGAGCGCGCCGCCCGTGCTCGAGCGCTCGGCGGAGACCGCGAAGGCATTCGAGCCGTGTTGAGGTGAGCCGCCGCCCGCAGCATCGAAGAACGAGAATTCTCGCGGGATACGCAGTGATTTCAACGCCTCCAGATCGATGCCGCGCGCGCTCGGGCCGAGCAGGCGTTCGAACACACGCCGTGGAGCGCCGCGCGCCGCTAGCTCTGCTATCACGAGCTCGGTCGAGACCGTCATGCTGGTCAGGCCGAAATAGGTAATAAACCGGTAGATTTCGAGCACGCGCTCGGCGTTGAACGGCGTGGGCCGCACCCCCAACAAGCGCAAGATCCACGGGTGTCCGCGGTCTCGCGCTCCCGCGTTGAAGCCCGCGGCGTACGCATCCAGCAAATCCCGACTTTCCGGGGAGCAGCGAGCTACCTGCTCGGAAAGATCTCGTCCCAAGCCCATCGCGCGCGAACTGTGATCGATCAAGCGCGCGATCGGCACCTCCCCGAGCGCGCTCATGAGCTCACCGCGCGCGGCCAACCCCGTGAGCGTGATTTGCACCAAGCGATCGCGCGCGTGCAGGTAGCCGAGCGCGTACGTGCCCTCGTGCAAATCGCGCGCTTGCACCGCGGGGTAGCCCCAAGCATCGCGCGTGAACGGGATCGCGCGCTCCGGTCCCGGTAGCTCCGCCATTTCAGGCGCCCAGGGTAGCGATGCAGCGGTCCAATGCGCCCGCCTCGATGGCGGCCATGCGCGCCAGAAAACGCCGAAAATCACGAACCGGCGTCGCGCCATCCGCAACACGCAGCGAGAAATCAGTGAGGCGCGTGGAGGCGAAGCGCAAACAAGCGATCGCCCCCTCGGAGCGGAGCGCCGCGGCTTCGGCAGCGGGCACCGGACGCACGCTGCGGTACCCGTCGAACAGCGCCTGCACCAAGCCCAAGTCAAACTCAGTCCCGAAGCACCAGGCGAGCACGGTGACCATCAAGTCATACGCATAGTTGTTGCGGCACGCGCTCTCGAAATCCAACAGTGCAGCTAACTCCGCGCCCTGCCAGAGCACGTTGTCGCGAAACAAATCACCGTGGCAAATGCCTTGTTCCAGGTTCGGTGTGCGGTGCGCGTCGTAGTAATCAAGGTGCGCGCGAATCGTAACCAGCGCGGGTAACAAAGAGGCGCGCCCCGCCGCTTCCACACGCTTCAAACGCTCCCGCAAATCAGGAATGCGAAAGCGGCCCTCCGGCAACGCGGGCGCGTGCGACGAGCACAAATGCACCCGCGCCAAGGCTGCCCCCAGCGCGCGACACGCCGCCGGCGTCACGCGCGCTTGACACAGGATTTCCCCGTCACGCCAAGGGAACACAGCGAAGGGCTTGCCCTGAAAATCTGCTAGTGAGCCGCCGTCTCGGTTTTTCAGCGCGCGCACCACGGGCACCCCCGCGTCATCGAGCGCCGCGACCAGCGCGTGCTCGCGCACTGCGCCTGCGTGGTCCTGCTCCTCGTACAAGCGGGCGAAGTACACCTGCCCCGCGGCGTCCGTGAGTCGGAAGTTGGAGTTCACTGAGCCCGCCCTGAGCGGCTCGATGCTCTTCAGTTCGAGGCCGAACCCCCGCACCAGCGGGGCCGCGTTCGCCTGGGAAAGCTCGGTCAAAAGCGCCATGCGTGCGCACTATGCCTCACGTTCCTGCGCTGGCTGAGCTGTTTTTTGGGGGGCGCTCGGAGTCGCCACGTGCGCCTCGCACGGACCGTGTTAGCCTGGCGATGCGCGCCGCGCCCCATGCATGCCTGAGCTGTACGGAAACACGACCGGCCTTTCGCCGAGCGCCATCAAAACGCTGGAGCGCATCTACCGTCGCCGCGTGCCCAGCGACCGCATCGCCACGCCCGAGCTGATCCGCTCCTTGGCGGACGCCTCGCGTGAGTCGCGCCGTCAAGTCGGCGCGCTCGTGCATCGCTCCGGCCAGGTGGACTACGTCGTGGTCGGGCACGCCACCGGTTTGATGCTGCCGGACATCGGCCGCTTGCGTGCCGCCGAAGGCCGCTTTCGCGCCCTCCGACTCGTGCACACGCACCTATTCAACGAACCACTGAGCAAGGATGACTTGGTCGACCTCACGCGCCTGCGGTTGGATCTCGTCGCCGCCGTGCTGTTGAACCCGGCAAGCGAACCGCAACGCATGAGTTGGGCGTACAACGTGCCCACGTTCGAGGGCCGCGGCACGCCATATGAGGTCGTCGGGCCCGTGCCCTACGGGCAACAGGAGCCGAACTTCGCCGAGCTGATCGGCTCGCTCGAAGCAGAATTCGCTAAACACGAGCGCACCCGCACCGTCACGGCCAAGGACGGCCGCGCGATCCTGATTCACGTGGGCGACAAGCGGCGTGGCGGCGGCATGGCGCGCGCAAAATCCCGGCTCGGGGAGCTGGACAGCCTAGCGCGCACCGCCGGAGTAGAAGTGGCCGACACGGTGATTCAGCTGCGCGATCAGCCCGACCCCAAGTTCGTCATCGGCCCCGGCAAATTGGAAGACGTCGTGATGCGCGCCATCGATCTGGACGCCGAAACGCTCATTTTCGACTGTGATCTGAGCCCCGCGCAAGCCCACGGCATCGCCGGCAAAACGGATCTCAAAGTCTTGGATCGCTCGCAATTGATCTTGGACATTTTCGCGCAGCGCGCGGAAACGCGCGACGGCAAACTGCAGGTAGAGCTGGCGCAGCTCAAGTACACCCTGCCGCGCCTGGGCGCGAAGGACGACTCGCTGAGCCGCCTCACTGGCGGCATCGGTGGCCGCGGCCCCGGTGAAACCACGATCGAAATCGGCCGTCGCCGCGCGCGTGACCGCATCAACCGGCTCGAAAAAGAGCTCAAGAACCTGCAGAAGCAGCGCTCCGAGCGGCGCCGCCGCCGCGCACAGAGTGACGTCCCGGTCGTCGCTATCGTCGGCTACACCAACGCCGGCAAGAGCACGCTACTCAACACGCTGACGGATGCCGGCGTGCTCGCCGAAGACAAGCTGTTCGCGACGCTCGACACACGCGCGCGCCAGCTCACCCTGCCGGATGGCAAACACGTGGTCTTGACGGACACCGTGGGCTTCATCCGCCAGATGCCGAAAGACCTGTTCGCCGCCTTCCGCGCCACCTTCGAGGAAGCCAGTGAGGCAGATCTGATCCTGGAAGTGGTGGACGCCTCCGACCCCGAGCAGCAAGAGCACCTGGACACCACCCGGGAAATCCTCAGCGGTCTCGATCTAGACCGCGCCGCCCGGCTCCGCGTTTACAACAAGATCGATCGCGTTCCCCCCGAGGAAGTGGCCGGTTTCGAAGCCGAACCCAATTCCGTGTGCATTTCCGCCCTCCGGCGCGAAACCACCGCCACACTGCTCGACCGCGTCAGTGAAGAACTCGCACGAGTACTGAGCGAACGAGAAAGAGAAGCCCGCGAGGCGGCTCAGTACGCGGAGTTTGCGGAGAACGAACGCGGGCTGTAGGGCCGCGTCCCTGCGTTGCTCACTCAACGTGCCCGTGCCCATAAACGTGCCCGTGCCCGTGCCCGAAAAACGGACCCCACAGCCCAACGCCGCTCCGCACTGGCTCACGCAAGCTGCCGCGAGGCGACCCACCAAAACCGAGAGGGAGATCGGGCACGGGCACGGGCAC
>JBDTJC010000162.1:0-12184 GCA_039936055.1 Polyangiaceae bacterium
CCAAGAGCGGCTTCACCGCGCGTTCGCCCAGGCGATCGAGGGCCGCACGCGCGGCTTCGGCTTCTTTGGGCTCGTCGCTGCTCTCGCGTTCCAGCAATGGGTAAGTGAGCGCGCCGTACACTTCCAACAATAGTTGCCGGTAAATGGGCCGTTCTGGGCTGTTGAGCGCCAACGGCAGCAGATCATGCTCGAGCGATTCGAGCGTGCCGCGGCCGAGGTTCACCTGCATGCTCAAGCGCGCGGCTTGGCTGACGAGCTCTTCGTCCGGTGAGGCGCGAATCACGCGCCTGAGCAGCATGTCCGCGTCATTCGTCTCGCCTTGGCCCAGCAGCAGCTCGGCGAGTTCCAGGTACACCGGGAACAGGCGTTCGTTCTTGCTGATGGCTTGTCGGAACTCGCTGATGGCTTTGGCGACGTCCTGGCGCTTCCGGTACATCTCGCCGAGCTTCTTGTGCCCCTCGGCGTCGTCCGGGCTCAGCTCGACTGCGCGCGCCGCATAGCCCACGGCT
Organism: Polyangiaceae bacterium; assembly: GCA_039936055.1. Lineage (GTDB taxonomy): Bacteria > Myxococcota_A > Polyangia > Polyangiales > Polyangiaceae > PMG-095. Next base: position 510 of record JBDTJC010000162.1, read on the forward strand.
TCGTCGTCTTGGTACAGCTCCGCCGCGTAGCTCGCCATGCGCTGGTAGTATTCGCGCGCGCGCTTGGGGTCGGTCTCCGCGAGTTGTTGCAGCACGACAATCGCAGGGCGCAGCTTGTGCTCGATCACAAGCACGCGCTCCAGGTAGCTCATGCTCTCGATGTCACCGGGGGCCTTCTCGATCACGCGCTGCAGTACGCGCTCCGCGTCCGCGTAGCGGCGGAGCCGAAAATGCGCTTCGGCGAGTAGCCGCCCTGCCTCGAGATCCGGAGGATTTTGTGTCAAGCGGCGCTCGAGGCCGGGCACGCGCTGGCCGAGCTGTCCGTCCAAGCTGTACAGCGTGATGATGTGCTGGCGCGCTTCGCGGGCCAGGGCCGTATCACTGCCCGCTTCGCGGATCAGCTCTTCCCAGATCTTGCGTGCTTCGTCGAACACGGCGCCGCGGGCTTCACGTGAAGCGTTGGCGCTCGTGCGCTCCAACGCCAGGGCGTACGCTTTGCGATAGCGCGCTTGCTTGGGTGCGAGCTTCGCGGCTTCCGCGAGCGCCGCCAATGCCTCTTTGGGCATGTCGTGCTCCAGGTACAAGTCACCGAGCATTTGCAGGGCGTGAGCACGGTCCGGCACGACGGCTTTGATGCGCAGCCAAGTGGCCAGCGCTTTCTTCTTGTCGCCCTCTTGCCAATAGCGCGCGCCGAGCTCGATCAGGTGCTCCGGATCTGCGGTCGCGCTGCCCGCGAGGCGCTGCAAGAGCGCCAAAGCGCGCTCTTTTTCGTCGACGCGCTCGTAGAAGTCCACCAGCGCCGCCAGCGTTTCTTCGTCGCTGCCCGAGCGCGCTTCCAGCTCCTGCAGCCGGGCCAACGCCTTTTTGCGATCGCCCCGGGAAATCAGCGCTTCCGCGAGTTGGAACACGAAATCCGGATTGCGCGGGGCGGCGCGGATCAGGGCATCGTATTCGTTGATGGCTTGCTCGAGGTCACCGCGCACCTCGAGCAAGTGCACGACCTTCAAGTGCGTCGCTAAGTCTTTGTTGTCTGCGGCCAAGGCGCGCCGATACGTAGTGAGCGCTTTCTCCACTTGGCCGGTTTCTTCATACAGCGCGCCGAGGGTGCGCAAATCATCCGCGCGCGCGCTGGCGCGCTTCTCCAGCTCCGCGATCAACTCGGGCAGGCGGTCGTGCTGGCGATACGAATCGACGATCGCGGCTTCGATTTCGCGGCGCACGCCCGACTCGCCGGCGATGTCCAAGGCGTGCCGGAATTGCACCAGCGCCTCTGCGGTTTTGCCCAGCTTTTCCAGCGCTTTGCCGTAGTCACGAAGGGCCGTAGCCATGACGCGGTTGTCGCCGGTCGCGGCTTTGACCACGGTTTTGTATTCGGCGGCCGCCCGCTCGTACGCGCCGCGGGCGAGCAATTCACGGCCCAGCTCCGCACGCACAAAAAAGGAGCCGCCCGCGCGCTTCACCAGCTCTTCGTGGAAATGCTTGGCCGCGTCGTAGTCTTTCAGATCCAGGCACAAGCCGAGCAGCGTGCGCAGCACCTGCTCGCGGTCCGCGTCGTCTTTGAGCGCGGGCAGCGCTTGCTCGAAGCGTGCGCGCGCGGCCGCCTTGTCGCCCCGCTCGTTCAGCATGCGCGCGAGCGCCACGACGGCGATCGGATTCTTCGGATCTTCGCCGATCGCGCGTTCGTAGGCGCTCTGGGCTTTCTCCGGCCTTCCTTCGAGCTTTTCGAGACCGGCTTCCGCGACGAGCGCGGCGTAGCGAGTGGCGCCGCCGGCTTCTGCCCGCTTGGCCAAATCAGCTAGGAGCGCATCGAGCTTGCCATCACGCTCTCGGTACAATTCGAGCAGGCGCTGGAGTGGGAAGTCAGCCCCGGGCTGCGCGAGCACGATGCCCGTGTAGCGTTCGATCAATGCCTCGCTATTCGGGCCCTTCGCCTCGGGCTTCGGCGTATCCGCTGGGGCTTTCGGCGTGCCCGGCGGGGGCGGTGTTCCCGGCGGCGGCCTGTGCGAGCCCGCCGCGGGGTGGGTGGCCGGTTTGGGCCGCTTGCTGCGGCCCGCAGGGTTGAACTCCGCCAGCGCCGTGTGCCCCGTGAAGAGCAGCAAGGCGACCGGCCAGACCCGGGCAGCGAAGCGGAGGCTCACTAGTAATAGAGTACGCGCCAGCCGCTGGAGGCGCCAGCCGGTCCGCTGCCAGTGCTTGTAGGATTGCCTCGTATTCTCGTGGTACACCCCTGCGCGCATGACCGGATCTGAGCCGGAAAACGAAGAACCAGCGGCGGGCGAGGAGCACGAGGAACGCGAAGAAGCAGACCTCGAGGAATCAGCACCCGAATCTGAAGATCCGGAACGCGAGAGCAGCGAGCCGCCCCCACCCGTGGCGGAGGAGCAGGCGCGGCCCGACGAGGATCACTACGGCGTCGGCAGCCGCGTGGTGTTGCTGTTCGCGCTGCTCGGCTGCGCGATCGTGGTCTGGGGGCAATTCGCGTTCAAGTCGCGCTGGATCGCTGACTTCCTGGAGAGCAACACCCTCGACTCGCCAATCGAGCGTACCAACCTGCTGGTCGGTTTCGTCGCCGGTTTGGCGCTCGGTGGCGCGGGAGCCGCCGTTTGGTTGTGGACGCTTTGGAAGAAGCGCCAAGCTTGGGCGCTGGCCGAGACGTGGGCTTGGTTTTTGTGCCCGTTGATCGCGCTGCCGATTCTGCCGATCGCGTTTCGCTACAAGCCCTGGCAGAACCGGCATCAGGCGTTGCTGCTGGTCGTGCTGTTCGGTTCGCTGGTCGTTGAAACGCTGCTCGGGCGCGCGTTCGCGTCCGTGCCTGCTTCGGTGCAGGAGTGGTGGGACGGGCTCCCTGAGCAATTCCCGGAGAAATTGCGGCGCTTCGGGCCGCGCACGCTCGTGATGGTGTGCGCGCTCGGTTACGCGCTGTTCATGAGCTTTTTCTTCGTGCGCTGGCACTACAAGCTGCGCACCCATAACTTCGATCTGTCGATCAACAACAATCTGATCTTCGGCGGTCTCCACGGTCGGTTCCTGCAGAGCACGGTCGTGTTCCCGTCCGACCCGGGAATGTACTTGGCCAACCACGCCAAGTTCGGCACATACCTGTTTTTGCCGATCTACGCGCTGTGGCCGCGGCCGGAAACGCTACTCGTGTTGCAGTCCGTACTGCTCGGCGCGAGTGCTCTGCCGCTGTACGGCTTTGCGCGTCGTCACGTGTCGGAGTGGATGGCCGTGGCGGTGGCGCTCGCGTTCCTCTGTTACTACCCGATGCACAGCGCGAACTTCTCGGAGTTCCAGAATGTGCCGGTTGCCACGTTCTTCATCTTCGTGCTGGTTTGGGCGGCGCAGGTGGAGCGTTGGTGGATTTGCGCGCTTTCCACGGCAGCGGCGCTGTTGTTGCGCGAAGACATTCCGATCGGCATCGCGGTGATTGGTGGCTTCATGCTGCTGAGCGGTTGGCGCTCTCGGCAGGGCTTGGTCATCATGGCCTGCGCCTTGGCGTACTTCGTGTACCTGCGCTTTCACGTCATGGATGACGCGGGAGAGTGGTGGTACCCGAACATGTACAAGGACCTGTGGGCTGATGGCGCCAAGGGTTACAAGAGCGTGATTCGGACGCTCATCACCAACCCGCTGTTCGTGCTGAACAAGTTGGTGGTGGAGAAGAAGCTCATCTACCTGCTGCACTTGCTGGTGCCGGTGGCGTTCTTACCGGCGCGGCGCTGGTGGCTGTGGGCCGCGTTCTTGCCGGGCATCATGCTGACGTTGCTCGTCACGAACTACGAGCCGCCGACGCTGTTCTCGTTTCACTACGTGATGCATTGGACGCCGTACTTGTTCTTGGCCGTGCCGCTCGCGCTGGAGGCGATTGGCAAGAGCTTGGATTCCGGGCCGAGCCGCATGCGCGCGGCCGCGACGACCATGTTCTGCGCGTCGCTCGTGTTGACCTACAATTATGGCGCTTTCTCGGCGCGCTCGAATTCGTTCAAGGGTGGGTACAGCTTCATCGACTTCGGCTGGGACGCGCGTGAAGCGGACCGCTACGAGCGCCTGCGCTCGCTGGCAGACATGATCCCGCAGGAGGCTTCCGTGGCGGCCACCGAAACCGTCGGTCCACACGTGTCATCGCGCGTGAGGATGTTCACGATGCGCCACGGCCCGAACAATGCGGACTACGTGCTCGCGTCGAGCAAAGAGCTCAAGCTCTCGCACACCAAGCAGACGTTGACGGCGGCTCTAGAGAGCGGGCAATACGGCGTGATCAAGCGCAACGGGGAGTTCGCGTTGTTCAAGCGCGGCGCGGACACTGCCGGGAACAAGCAACTCATTCTCGACTGGCGGCTTTGAGCGAGCCGGACGCGCGCGCGCCCGTTGTCTCTCCCGAGAAGCGCGGTCTCAAGAAGCGGCTCGGCCCGCTGTTCATGAGCATCGCGTTTCTATTCGTGGCCTATTCGGCCTGGGATTTGGCGCATAAGTGGAACAAAACCAAGGTTGTGTTGGACCTGCCCTGGGCGCTGGCCTCGGTGCTGCCACTCATCCTCGGCTGTTTGATTCAGGGCCGCGGTTGGATTGCGCTGATTGAGCGGATGACCGAGCGCACCGTGCCGCGCGGTCCGGCTTTGTCCCTGTACATGGATTCGCAGCTCGCGCGTTACACGCCGGGCATGGTCGGGCTGCCGTTCGTGCGCATGGCGGGTGCGGCGCGCCTCGGCGTCTCGGCGGTGTCCGTGGGCTCGTCGGTTGGGCTCGAAATGCTGTCTTGGACCGCAGTGGGCGGCGGCGTTGGCTTTGCGTCTTTGTTTTGGTTGCCTACGCGGAGCGGTCTCACAGCCTTGCTTGGCGCGTGGGCGGTGCCGATCGTGCTTGGCTTCAGTGGCATCGTGGTGGTGCTGACGTGCGTTCCTCGCGCGCGTTTGCCGGGCTTCGTGGTGCGCACGCTAAAAGTGGCTGGCACTGGCCCGCTGGTGCCTTTTGCGCTGCTTTGGGCACATCTTTTGTATTGGGGCACCTGGGCTGCGCACGGCTTTCTGCTGACGCGCGCGTTCGGTGCGGGCGCGAGCATCGCGCTGTCGACTTCTGGGTTGTATGCGCTGGCCACCGTGGGCGGCTTCGTCGCGCTGGCGGCGCCGGCGGGTGTGGGCATCCGCGAAGCGATTTTGTCCGTGAGTTTGGCGCCTGCGCTGGGCAGCGCGCCTGCGCTGGGTATTGCCGTGGCGTCGCGCGCGGCTTCGTTGTGCGCGGACGTGATCACGTGGTTTGCGCTCAAGCACTGGGCGCGCTCAGCGCGCTCGCCGAGTGCGCCTTAGAACAGCGTTTGCCGCGCTGAGCGACCGGCTTCAGCGCTCAGTGTGAAAAGCGGGCGCGCGTTCTTCGACTTGCTTCGACTCGTGTACTGCTTCGCGCTTGAGCACGTAGGGCAGCTCAGTGCGCGCTAGGTGCACGATCAACTCTGCGATCAAACCCGTGGCCAGGATTTGCACGCCGACCACGATCAAAAGCACCGCCAAAATCAACAGTGGGCGATGACCAATGGATTGGCCCATGAACCAGATCACGCACAGATACGTGAAGACGCCCAGGCCCAGCGCTAGAGTGAGCGAGCCCACGGCGCCGAAAAAATGCGCCGGGCGCCGGCCGTAGCGGAGCAAGAACACGACCGTGAGCAGATCCATCAAGCCGCGGAAAAAGCGGCCCCCGCCGAACTTCGAATAGCCGAACTGGCGCGCGTGATGCTCGACCGCGATTTCGCCGATCCGAAAGCGCTTCCAATGCGCGAGCACGGGCACGAAGCGGTGCAGCTCTCCATACAGGCGCACGTTCTTGAGCACGACGTCACGGTAGGCTTTGAAACCGCAGTTCACGTCGTGCAGCTTCACGCCGGTCGTGCTGCGCACAAGCCAGTTGAACACGCGTGACGGCAGCACCTTGGTGATCGGGTCGTTGCGCTTCTGCTTGTAGCCGCTGACCAGATCGAAGCCCTCCTCCAGCTTGCTGAGGAAGCGCGGGATTTCCTTGGGATCATCCTGCAAATCCGCGTCCAGCGTGAACACGATTTTGCCGCGCGCCCGGGTGAACCCAGCTGCGAGCGCCGCGCTCTTGCCGAAGTTGCCTTGCAGCTCCAGCAAGCTGACCTCCGAGTGCGCGGCCACGATGCGTTCGGCGACGGCGACCGAGTTGTCCGTGCTGCCGTCGTCCACGAAGATAAGCTCGAAGGTTTCGTTACTCGCGAGCGTGGGCTGCACTGCCTCCGCGATGCGACGATACAGCTCTTCGAGCGTGGCCTCCTCGTTCATGAACGGAATCACGAACGAGAGCTTCGGGGAATGCGTTGTGGCCATCAGTAATCTAAGCGGGGCAGCTCGGAACCTGCCTCAGCCTCCGGGGTCCCGCAAGGCCTCCCAGCCGGCGCGCTTCAAGGTGCGATCTTCAGCACCGAATAGCCGCCGTTTTTGTAGGCGACGGCGAGCTCGGGGAAGTGACGGTCGCCACCGCGTCGGAGCACCACGTAGTCCGGGTGGTATTTGCTCACGATCAGCGCGAGCCGCTCCTGATCCAGCGAGCCGTAGCCGTTCATGTCACCCGCGCTGCCGACGTGCCGGCCAGTGACGTCACACAGCCGCTCGTACCAGCCGAGCAGTTCGGTCGGGATCAACGGCACGGCCTTCCAGTCCACAACAATGGCGCGTTGTCCGAGGTAGCGCAGGCCTTCCAGATCTGGGGGCGTCAGGAAAACCGCATCCTTGGGCGAGTCCTCGCGGAGCCACCGGTACAGGTCCGCTTGCGAGCCGCCCGCTTCCTTGAGCAATGTTGAGCGGCTGTAACCCTGAGCCACGCGGTCTGGGGCGAGCAGGTATAGCGCGGCCACGCCGACCAAGATCGGACTGCGACCCAGCCACCGCTTCGCCACTTCCGTCAGCGACTTTTGAGCTGGTAGCAAGTGGCTTAGCAGATCCAACGCGAGGTCGAGCACGCGCGCCAAGATGGCGATACCGAAGAAGGCGAACAACAAGCGCGGCAACTCCGCGCCCTCCTTGTTGCGAAAGAACAAGCCGAATACGCCGAGCCCGGCGCACACCAAGCCGACCGCAACGCTGCTGTAGGAACGCAGGATGCGCGGCTTCGCGAGCACTTGCGCGAGCGCGCACGCGACTAGGATTTGCCCCATCAAGTCCGCGTTGGGTGCGAAGCGCCAGACGAAGATCTGATTCACCTTCGGGATGTCGACGAACGTGGTCAGGATAGTGCCGCCCCAGATGGTGGCCATGAGGCCCGCAAACACCGCGCCCAGCCGCCGCCCATGGGGCGTGCGATGAATCAGCCAACCCGCGCCAATGCCGAGCATTTGCCAGGCCGCAAAGGGCATGAAATTGCGCTCGTAGTGGGCCGGGTTGTAATGGTGCGGGGAGCGAATCCGGAATAGGATTTCTTGCGCCTCGGGCGAGGCTTTGGTGTGGGAAGCGGCGAGCAAGAGCGGCAAGAGAATGATCGTGACCGCGACCAGCGGCGCAAATTGCTCCAGCACACGCTGCTTGAAGGCTTTGAAATTCTTGAAGCCGAGCGCCAAGTGCGCGAGGCCGAAGATCGGATAAGCGAGCACCAAGTAGTTGGCGTGGAAGGCGCCGCCTGCCGCCAAACACAGGCCCGACGCCAACCAGCGCTCCTCGATGAAAAACAGCGTGCCCGCCACCGAACCCAGCGCGCCTAGCGTAGACGGCTGCATGATGGTGTCGAACAGGTAGCTCGCGCCCACGCTCGAGGTCCGCGTGATGAACAGCATCGAGAGTAGGATCAAGAATGCTGAGACGCCCAGCGCGGCTCCGGCGACCCGTTTCACGATGCGGTACATGCACAAGGCGCCGACCAGCACAGCGATGAACTGCGCAATCGCCACCGCCCAACCCTGCCGGTTCAGCTTCAGTAGCAACGCGCCGAAGTAGATGAATACCTTGTGGTACTGCGTGGTGTGGTTCGTGAACCAATCCGCGTGCAGTAAGGTTTTGTCGGTCAGCGCGAGCGACTTCAGGAAGTACACGACCTGATTGTCGAAGCCGTAGTTGAAGCCGTAGCTAGCGGCGAAGGCCAGGGCCGCAACGGCAACCAGGCCATATTCGAGGGCACGTGGTAGCCCGCTCTCGGAACGAATCATTGTGCGACCTTCAAGCGTGCCCAGGCATGTTCGAGCTGTTTTGGGGCTCGCAACCCGAGCCCATTCGCGGGGCTTATATCACGGCGCTCGCGGCCTAGTCGCGCGCTCGCTGGGCCCATGGTATCGAGCCGTACTTTAAGGGCAAATGATCGATCCGAGCGCTGACCCTCACCTGAGCCCTGAGCTCTCCGTCGTCGCGCCGATGTACAACGAAGAGGGCAACATTGCCGCCTTCGTGGCAGCGGTCGCGAAGGCCGTCGAGCCCATCGGAGTGCCGTTCGAAATCGTGCTCGTGGACGACGGCAGCTCGGATCTGACGTGGTCCCACATCCTGGAACAAGCGGCGCTGCATCCGTACTTGCGCGGCGCGCGGTTGGCGCGCAATTTCGGGCACCAGGCGGCGCTGATGGCCGGCCTGACCGAGGCGCGCGGCAAAGCCATCGTCAGTATGGATGGGGATTTGCAGCACCCGCCTGACCTGATCCCGGAGTTGTTCGCGCGTTGGCGTGAGGGCTACAAGGTGGTCGGCACCGTGCGCGCGGACGCGGAGGACACGTCTTGGTTCAAGCGCACTACGTCGCGCTGGTTCTACGGTGTGTTCTCGCGACTCACCGGCGTGAACATGGCGCCCGGCAATTCTGACTTCCGCTTACTCGACGAAACCGCTGTGCACGCGCTGTGCGACATGAACGACGTCGACTTGTTCATTCGCGGCTCGGTCACCTGGCTCGGCTTCCGTTCCGTCACGCTGCCGTACCGCGCAGCCAAGCGCTTCAGCGGCAGCACGAAGTACAGCCTGAAGAAAATGCTGCGCTTCGCCTTCGGCGCCATCCTGTCCTTCTCCCTCGCTCCGCTGCGGCTTGGGATTTGGATCGGCTTCATGAGCAGCGGCTTCGCGGTGCTCGAATTCATCTACATTTTGTATGAATACGAACGCGGCGCGACCATCACCGGTTGGGCATCGGTGATGACGTTCCTGTCCTTGATGTTCGGGATCTTGTTCGTGCTCCTGGGCGTGATTGGCACGTACCTGGGTAAGATCTTCGAGTTGCTCAAGAACCGGCCGCGCTTCTTGATCGGCGACCGCGCGGGGAAGCCGCGCTAAGCCGTTAGCGGCCGGCCGTTGGCCGTTTGCTGGGCGGCTTCCGCCAGTGATCGCTGGGCGACGCCGCAGCTGGAGTTGTTCCAGGAGCACTGAGGCTCCGCTTCGGCACGACGCCGCGCGCTCCGCGCGAGCTTGGCGGAGCTGCGTGCGGCGCGCGTTTGGCGCGGGTGTGGGGTTCGGCACAGCTGGCGGAACAGCGCGCTAAACTGCGCCGCTGGGCGTCATGTTCGAGGGCGGGGGCTTTGAATCACCTACGCGCCGACTCACTAACAGCCCTGCGGAGCTATTTGCTGGGTGATTCCGATCCACTATTGGCCACAGACTGGATGATCCGACGATAGCGCGGCCTTGGCGTTGTCCCATTCGGCGGTGCTGCAGCTGCGCCATTTCGGGTCTGGCTTGCACGTGAGGATGCCGAGAAGGAAGACGCCGCCGGTGTCAGAGTCAATCCAACAAGCGTCCCCAGGGTCGACCGCCGAGCTGCAGCTGAGCGGGACCTCCGGCTTGAGGCAGTGATTGGTGAAGTCCACCTCTGCGCCCATATATGGTGAGGAACCGCTGGGACAACTTGTGCCGTTGGGAACAGCGCAGATCAATGCGCCGCCGTCCGTCCCAATTGAGTCGCAATCATGAGCGATGCCGTCGATGGAGTCCTTTTCGGACTGCGTGCAGTCTCGCCATTTTGTGCCGGGCTTGCAGGGAAGCACGGCGAGTTCGAAGATGTCGCCCGTGCCTGTATCCACCCAACACGAATTCAACTCGCTGGCGGCACGCTCACAACTGAGGCCGACCTCAGCCGAACCGCGATCCTGACGTCGGTCCCGCCCGACGCCCTGGTAAGCGTACCGATATCGAAAAGCAGCCCGACGGCGCCGCCCAACCGCAGCCGTGACCGGCGAGACGAAACCCGCTCCTCGTTTCGCTGGCCTGCGCGCGGCCTCGGACGCGCAGCGCGGACGGCAGGCACGTCTGGAGTCACGTCGACTGTGGTTGGCGTTGCAGCTGGTGGCGGCGCATCGGGTGCTTCCGGAACGAGGGGGAAGGTGGCCACTGGCGGCGCAGTCTCGGCGGTGACTTCTTTTGCACTCATCGCAAGCGAGGTGATCGTGGCCGCCGCATCCCCGAGTTCCTCGCAGTCCGTCGCGTCCAACGTCGAATGACCGGACCCCGCGCTCGGCTCAAGTTGGAGATCAAGCTGATATCCCGTACCTTTCGCTGTGACGTGCGCCGTCGCGAGGCGCATGTTGGGCGGCAGCGACAAGCCTCGTTTCGTCAGAGAACGTTGCAATTCTTCCTCTACGACGGCACCCGCCGGACAGCCAGCGGGTGCTTCCCAGACGATGCGTGCGACTGAGCGGTCTTCCGCGCCGGCAAGCCGTGCGAGAAAACAAAAACAAACTGCAACTCGCGCGCCCGGATTCAAGTCGTACCGATGTCGCAAATTTCTCCGAGCGCCGCGCTGGTCAGCTCTTCTGCAAACAAACGGGGCGCGTCGAGTCTCTCGCCACCAGGCGTCGATGGTTTCGAGTCACGCTCCGCCTCTTCGGAAAAGATGAGCTTCACTGTCGCGATAGTAGCCGACGAATCACTTCGTTGACAAAGGCGAGCCGAGGCGGACTCCTGGGGACACGCCGCGCAGTTCAATCGCGACAGTTCGCCCAAGTTGCTCTGGACCTCATTGGTCCAGGTCGAACCTGAGGGGTCGGAGGGAGCGAAGGCTTGCGCAAAGCACGTGTCGCAAAAATTGCTCATTTGCAGGAGTTCGCAGTCTGAATCCTTGGTGCACTCTGGCATATTGCGGGCCGCGACCTCGTCTCGGGCCTTCTCGTATTCTTGTCTCCCTGAAGCGCAGTCGGGAATGCTACCGACTGCACCGCTGAGGCCAGCGCTTCCATTCGCCTGATCCTCAACGACCGCGCGGCCGCCGCAGCCGAATGCGAGGACCAGAGCAAGCCCCGACGCGATCTTCAAGGCGACCATTGGCGAACGGTAGCACGGACGATTTGTGCGTTGACTGGGCCGATTGAAATGCGTTTCCGCTGACTTACAGCTCCAGACGCGTCTTTTCGGCTCGATCCAGTCGCGAGGGTAACGGCTCCGCCGTCCGGTTCGAACAGGTCGGCGCACCCAGCGGAAGCGAGCTCGAGGACCTCGCGCTCGCCGTCGAAGCGCGCGTCATCCGCTGGCTCGAGCGCCAGGGCCTACTCGCTTCCGATGCGTCGGAGTCGGCGTCGGACGATTCCGAACCGCAAGAGCCGAGCGCGCTCGAAGCGTGCCTGGCTGGCTCGCTCGGAGTCGGTGAGCTTGTGCGACTAAAATCCGCGCCCGTCGCGCTCGCGCCGGATGCCGCTCCGGCAAAGGCCAAGAAGTCGCCGCGCCCGGGTCACGTCCGGGGCTTCGACATTCACGCCGGTGTCGTCGTGAGCG
>JBDTJC010000163.1:0-4169 GCA_039936055.1 Polyangiaceae bacterium
CTCGGGGAAACCGAATACAGCGCGACGGACTACTTCGGAAACGAGGCGTCGGACGTGGCGTTCTACGCCGCTGCCGCGATCCTCTTCGACGTTCCGCCGTCGTCCGCAAGGAAGCGCGTCGCGGGAAACTGACGCTGGCCGGTGGCTTATGTGGGGTCGGCGAGAAGCACCCCCATACAAGCGGGCAGGCTCCGCCCTCGACGGTCACTCCGGCGCGCCTGGCCCACTTTGCATGATGAATGCGGCATCGGTTGACTTTGTAGTGCCCTTCGTGAAATACGGGCACTACGTAAATGAGCTTTGTGCGACGAAAGCGCGGCCAGGTGCTCCTGGTCCACAATGAACGCGACGCGGCTTCCGCTCGCGTGAGGCAGCGCGAGCTGCATCAGTTCACCTCACCGGCAGAGCTCGAGGACGTGCTCGCACCCGCGGGGTGGACGCGGTGGACGCGCGCCCTTGCGTGGAGGGAGAACGAGCTTGAGTTCGACTGGCCTGCGATTCGCGAACGCCTCAGCGAGGAGCTCAAGGCGTGGAACGAAGCGCCCAGCGGCTCGAAGCATCGCCGCAACCAAAAGATTGAGCGGCTCGCCTCTGAGCTGGTCGCCGAGCTCGCCCCACTTTCCGTCGCGAAGGTATCCGATGCCACTGTTGTCGCGCGCGTCCGCCCGTCGCTCATCGCTCTGCGCGACTCAATCAACCGTCTCCTCCCCTCCGAGACTAAGCCCGTGAACGAACCACCCTGCAAGGAGAATCCCGTGATCCAAACGACGCCTGCCACGAGCCGCACAGCCGACGAGGCCTTCGATGAAGGGATGGAGCACTGGTGGTCCGGAAACCGGCGCGGCGCCGTCAAGTTGTTCCGGCGCGCGATTGAGCTCGATCCCCAGCATGCGGACGCACACAATCACCTGGGCATCGTCGGCCTCGAGGCGCGGAAGTTGAAGGCCGCCGAGGAGCACTTCCGTTCGGCTATCGACGGCGGGCAGCGTCACCTCGAGCGCGATGGCTCCGAAGTGCACTGGGGCTTCATCGAGAACCGCGCGTACCTTCGTGGCCTTGCGAACCTCGCGCTTGTCCTCGTCGAGCAAAAGAAGTGGCCCGAGGCGCTCGCCATCCACCAACAGATGCTGAAGCTCAACCCCGACGACAATCAGGGCGTTCGCTACTTGATCGGACCCGAGTGCGTCCGCGTCGGCGACAACGAGGGCGCTATCCAGGCCTTCGAGAAGTGCCTGCACGAGGAGGTCGGCTGCGCCTTCGGGCTGGCGCTCGCGAAGCTGCGCGCTCACGGGCGATCCGCCGAGATCGGTGAAGCGCTGGTGACTGGCTTCGCCGCCAACCGGTACGTCGCGCCGATGCTCCTGGGCGAGACCTGGGAGCGCCTCGACGCGTTCCATGGCACGAACATGGCCGAGCCTGAATGGGCGCATGATGTCATCGTCGCGCAGGCCGATCTTTGGCACGCGGTCCCACGCGGCGCCGAACATTTGCGGTTCTGGTGGATGGCTACGTCGGTGGCGAACTGGCGGCGCAAGCTCGACGAGATCATGCTCCGCCTCAAGGCTCTCCCCGCGTCAAGCGAGCGCTCGGGCGTGGTCTCCGAGTGGAGCGACCTGCGATCCGAGGAAACGATTCGTAAGCTGGTCCGCACCGTCCGGGCGGCCTCGTAGCTCCCGGCGGGTCGTCACGCGCCATTGGTCGGGGGCGCTCGTAGTCATCGACGTCCGAGCCTCGCGCCAGCGCCTTCCACGCCCTCTTCACTGAGGCACGCTGGATGCGGCCTGCGAGGAGCGGAACGGAGATGCTGGTGGGGGGCGGAGTGCATCCCGGACCACGTCGCGCAAACGGCTGGCAGCGGTTCGGAGCGTGACGGTCAGCGCGGCAAACACGGCTCGATTTCGCGTGTTGATCGGACGAAGACGGTGTTGCCGCCCATTTGGCAACCCTGGACAACGCGAACGCAGAGAGCCGTCCCACGCGGGCTCGCTCAATCTGCAGGAATCTAAGGCGTTCGCTCTCGGATGGACGGCGCGATTCTCGGCGGTCTGTCCCGAAAAGAGGCCCAGAGAGTGGTTCGCAAACCGCTCCTGTCGCCGGTCACGGCATCGAGCTGGACGACGCGACGTCGTCCGAGAATTACTTGACGAGTATATACGGGGTGGGGTATATACGGGTCATGGACTCGAACTTCGAAGTCATTGCGGAGCCGAATCGCAGGGCAATTTTGAGCCTCCTGGCCTCCTCAGAGCGTTCGGTGCAGGAGATCGAACAGCGGCTGCGGATGTCGCAGCCGTCGGTTTCGAAGCACCTGCGGGTGCTGCGGGACGCTGGGTTCGTGCAGTCGCGCGTGGACGCGCAGAGGCGCGTGTATCGCATTCGCCCGGAGCCGCTCAAAGAGGTGGATGTGTGGCTGTCCACGTTCCGGCACTTCTGGTCCACCCATGTGGACGCTCTGGAGCGCCACCTCGATCGCATCGCGCAGGAGCCACGGGGGAAAGGAAAGAAACGATGAACAACCGTGAGACGTACGCACCAGGTGCCGCAACCAGCGCCAAGGTCGAAAAGGACGGCGAAAAGTGGACGCTCGTGCTGACTCGAGACCTCCGCCACCCGCCCACGAAAGTATGGGAAGCACTGACGGACCCGGCCCAGCTGCGCGAGTGGGCGCCGTTCGACGCGGACCGGGATCTGAGCGCCACGGGCCCGGCCAAGCTCACGACCGTGGGCACGCCGACTCCGCAAATTTCGGAGTGCGCCGTGAAACGCGCCGAGCCCGCCCGGCTGCTCGAGTACAGCTGGGGCCAGAGTGACATGCGCTGGGAGTTGGAGCCGCTCGGTGAGGGGACGCGGCTCACGCTCTGGCACAACATCGACCGCAAGTTCATCTCGATGGGCGCGGCGGGCTGGCACATTTGCTTCGACGTGATGGACCGCTTCCTCGCTGAGCAGCCCATCGGTCGCATCGTGGGGCGCGACGCCATGATGTTCGACTGGCAACGCTTGAACGCCGAATACGCGGCGCAGTTCGGGCTCAAAGCTCCGAACTGGGCGCCAGAACGCCACTCATCCTGAACCTTCACTCTCGCGAATCCCACTAGAAACCAGGCAAAAATCATGAAAATCAAACTTACGAAACTGTACGTGGACGATCAGACCAAGGCCCTGCGCCTGTACACCGAGGTGCTCGGCTTCGTGAAGAAGGCGGACTTTTCGCAGGGGCCGTATCGCTGGCTCACGGTGGCGTCGGCGGAGGAGCCGGATGGCACGCAGCTTCAGCTTGAGCTGAACAACGACCCGGCTGCCAAGGTCTTTCAGCAAGCCACGTATGAACAGAAGCAGCCCGCGGCAATGTTCAACGTCGAGGACGTGCAAGCGGAGTACGAACGCATGAAGGCTCTGGGCGCGACCTTCACGATGCCGCCCACCCACGTGACGGGCTCCACCATCGCGATGCTGGACGACACCTGCGGCAACCTGATCCAGCTCGTTGCGCTCGATCGCTGAGGCTGAACCCGCTAGATGAACCGGTACTCAGCGGCCTTGCTCCAGTCATCGTGGCGACCGTCGGCGTAGTGGATAGGCGCCTCGCGAGCTCTTCGTCGGAGGCGCCGTCCAGGGCGGCGACGTTGACGGCGTAGAAGGCGCCGCCGTAGTCGGGGTGGCTTGCGGGCGTGTGCAGGTGGGTCGTGCCGACTGAAAGGTCTAGGTCACATTCGAGGCGCACGGCGCGATCAACTGCAGGCAGGCGTTTGTCGCGATGCGATATAGCCAAGCCCTAAACGAGCTTTAGAGCGCGTGGAGCACTTGCTGGTACGTGGACATGCGCTTTTCGAGGCCTGGCCACGAGGCGTCACAGGCACGACCCGCGTATGCGGTCAATGTGCTGCGCACCCAATCCCCCTGCGGGTGACTGCCGCCGTTGCATTGGTAGAAGGCGCGCCGCAGCGCACGGGCCGCCTCTTGGGTTTGCACGTTGATGTTCGGCGAGCCCCAGGCGTCTTCGTTCAGCCGGTTCTTGTGCTGTTGCCACAAGCCCCACGCACGATGCTGCACTTTGCCGTCGCGGTTGCGGAAGGAGTCCCCCTCGAAATCACGGTACTCACCGCGTGCAATGCGCGCGCTGAGCGCGGATTCATGAGCGGCTACCGTCAAGATGAGTGCCGCCCATT
>JBDTJC010000164.1:0-6783 GCA_039936055.1 Polyangiaceae bacterium
AACAGCACTTGGGCGCGCGCCAAGAGCGAGGCGCCGGGGAACGACAGATCCTCGTCCGCACCGAAAATCAGCGTTCTCCCGGTGTAACCGGCGACGTCTTCAGGACGAAGCAGGGGCGGCACCCGCACGTCGAGCCGGTAACTGAACAAAGCTTCACCGAAGTACTCGGTCCAGCGCGCGTCGGGCGTGGTGAACAGCGCGCCGCACACTTGCTGCAGCCGGCGCTCGGAAGGCGACCAGCGGTAGCGGAGCATCGGCCAACCGAGCTTGCTGAAGCCCTGCCAGGCTGGGCCAGACACCACGCCCGCTGGCACGAGCAGCACCAACGCGGAAATCAACTCTGGCGCCACGCTCGCAGCGCGCAACGCGGCGAAGCCACCCCAACTCACGCCGAACAGCGTTACGCGCGTGAGCCCGAGGCCCGCGCACACGGCCTGCATCCATTTTCCGTACGAGTCGCCTTTGAGATCCAAACGCACGTCCGCGCTCATCACGGATTGGCCGAGCACGTCAACGGCGTAGATGCGATAGCGCTGCGCGAGCGAGCCGAGTTCAGGCAGCATGTGTGCCGAGCTGGCCAGCGCGCCGTGCAGACACACGAGCGGGGGTGCGTTCTCCGGGCCAGCGATCAGCACGTGCGTACGCCCCGCGGGCGTATCGATGAAGCGCGATTCGACCGGCACGGTGAGGGCGCGGAACGTTTCGAACCACGCCGAGACCTTGGCTTTGGCGGCTTCATTCACGAAAATGGTGCTCATTTGAGCTTTCCTTTGCGAGGCGCTGAACTCGGCCCAAGGCCGTCTAAATGTTGTGCGAGCAAGCTCTCGAATAGGCGCAGCGGAGCGGGGTGGCCGCCCTGCAACCAGGCCAAGAGCGCGAAGTAATAGAAGGAAAAGAAGCTCGCCGCGAATAGGGCGCTGTTCGCATCAGCTGCGAGTTCGCCGCTTTGTTTGGCTCGCTCGGCGAGCGCTGTCACGTGCCGGTGCACGTCCGCCACTTGTGCGGAAAAGCGCGTGCTCCAGGGCGGTTCGGAAAATAACGACTCGCGCAGCAACGCGCGCGATAGCAGCGGGCGCTCCGCATAGTACTTGAAGAACACCTGCGCGAGTCGGCTCAGCTCTTTTGGCAGGGAGCGAAGCCCGCGGCCGTCCCGTGCTTGCTCCCAACATGCTTGCAAGTCCTCGAACAGCGCGGCGTGCAGCAAGTCCCGCTTGTCCGTGCAGTGTAAGAGCACGGTGCCGGTAGCGACACCCGCGGCTTTGGCCACGCCGCGGATGCTCGTGGTCTCGAAGCCCAACGCCTCGAGCTGCGCTTTGGCCACCTCCAAAATGCGCGCGCGGGTCGCCTGCTTCGCGAGCTGGCGGGCCTTGCTCACCTTCGGTGCGTTGGTTTCAATGAACACGTTCACTGAACGTGTTCTAGCACACTTGCGTGAACGCACCTCACCTTGGTGTCAGCCGATGGAACGCACGGCGTAGTAGTGTCAACCCATTCCCCAACCCTGGACAGGTCAGTCGCTACAGGGGAATCGGCTGACGCCGCCAGCTGCCGGCGTGACGGCCATTGCTCAACCCCCTATTCTGGTCTGACCAACAGACCATCCGTCGAGCTACGAGATTTCGACACTCGGCGGCAATGTCGCCACGAACGCTGGCGGCCTGTGCTGCGTCAAATACGGGGTCACGGGCGACTACGTCCTCGGGCCCGAAGCGGTTCTGGCGAGCGGCGAGCGTTTTGATACTGGCGGGCGCTGCCGCAAGGATGTGGCGGGCTACGACCTCAAGCGTCTACTCGTCGGTTCTGAGGGCAGCCAGGCGCTGATCACCCAAATCCGGCTGCGGTTGCGGCGCCGGCCCTTGCCGCCCAGCACCTTGGTGGCGCTCTTCAACACGCTGGAAGCGGCAGGCGACGCCACCGCCCACATCGGAGATGCTCCGGCGCATCGACGTCCTGGCGGCTAAACAAGGGGTGCTGGTCGCAACCGTGGCCCACGCCGGCGACGGCAACATTCACCCGCTCATCGTGTTCGACCCGGGCGACCCCAGCAGCCAAGCCCGAGCGTACGGGGTCTTCGAACGGCTGATGCTGGATGCGCTGGAGCTCGGTGGCACGGTGAGCGGCGAGCACGGGATCGGCGCGGTCAAGGCGGATTTTCTGGGCCGCCAACTGGACGCAACCTCGCTCCAGCTACACTACGCCGTCAAGCACGCCTTCGACCCGCTCGGCCTGCGAAGCCTACCATGCGATCCGTACTGAGCGACGGATTGTAGATCCCAGTTTCGTCCGCAATGAGCGTGTCGGTCCAACGACACAGATAGACGAGCTGATGCCAGTCAGCGTTGTTCCGCGCGAGTCTCGACATCTCAAGACAGTCACCCGCTGCGACCGAAGAGCAGCGGAACCCAGCGCGCTACTGCCGGACGCACAGGCGCGACCGCGGCCTCGATGTCTCGCTCGGTCAACGCGGCAGCCGACCGGAGCACGCGCTTTCGGTTAGATGGTTTGAGGCACACCCACTGGCTCTCGCGAACTAGGAAGCGAGTTGGGGCTCGAGCGAGTCTTTGAGCGGCTCCTCATCGCTTTCCGCTGTGTCGCTGCGGTCGGCGCGTTCGCCGGCACTGCGGGCTTTGTCGTCGCTGGGCGGCGCGCGCAGCTTGTAGCCAGAGCCGCGCAGGGTTTCGAGCGGTAGGGTTTCGCCCAGCTTGGCGCGTAGGCGGCGCACGTGAATGTCTACGGTGCGCGGGCCGCCTTCGTAGCGGTTGCCCCACACACGCGCCAATAGGTGCTCACGTGACAACACCTTCCCACGGCGCTCGAACAGGTAGGAGAGCAGCGCGAACTCCTTGGCGGTGAGCGCAACCGGGCGGCCGTCCACGTAGACCTCGTGACTGCCCTTGTCGACCACGATGCCCCCGACCTTATGGCGCTCCTCCGTCGCGAACTCGCTGCGCCGCCATTCCAGCGCGCGGATGCGACCATACAGCTCTTCCGGTACGTACGGGTGCAGGCAGAAGTCGTCGAAGCCGCTCGACGGGTCGATACGCGCGATCTGCCCGACGGTGACGACGATCAGCGCGCTGACGTTGTCGAAGTACGACTCCTTGCGAACGGCGCGCAGCGCTGCCACGGCGAGGTCCGGGCGATCCAACGCCTCGAACACCAATGCGCGCGGGCGGATTTCGTGCTCGTCGTCCTCGTCACCGATCAGCTCGACGGGGTCGTCCCACAGGTCGAGCGTGCGTACGGTCGCACCGAGTTGCCTCAGCGTCGAAGAAGCCCCGTCCTCACGATCGAGCATCGGGCCATGCCCGATCACGGCGACGAAACTCTTCGCCCGTGAGGGCGCGACGGTGGATTTCGCTGCGACTGATGGTCGAGCACCCAGGAACAATGGCTGCGTCATTGGCGATCGAGGATGAGCCTCCATCTGTTTCTCGAGTGTTTCCGTCTAGGTCCCATCTTCCGCGCGAAGCGTCGGGGTTGGAGCTCTGGGTGCGCTGTTTGAGCTGTCGAAGTGCACGAAACCTGGGCTGAAACGATAGCGGCGATCCAGGGTCATGCTCGTTGTGGGGGGCGAGCGAACCACGATCCGATTGGGCTGCGGGGATTGCCAAGCCCACAGGGGCCAATCGCCGTGGCCGATGTGGTCGGAGGAAGACCAACAGCCGAGCGCACCGGAGCGGGAGATCACGCAATTCGGAACAGAGTCCGCGTGTGTCTGGACATCTTGTACGCCGTGAAGATTGAGTGCGCGCGCCGGCTCCCTGCCTTCGAGCGGATGCAGGAATTGCCATGAATACACGTCGCTACGGCGGCCGATCACGTGCACGACATCTTTGTAACAGGCTGCGCTAGCATGCGCGCCATGAACTCGAAGTGGCTGGTGGTGGTGGTGGCGATGGGTGTGGGGATTTCGAGCAGTCGCGGCGCGCGGGCGCAAGCGACCGAGGGCGACGGTGCAGCGACGACCGACAGCGCGACGCCTGCTGAGCCTCCGCACACTTTGCAAGAAAATTTCGGTTTCGGCGCGCAGCTCGGTTTCTACAACCCGAGCGGTCTCACCGTACGCGCGGGGGTGCGCGCCATCTCTCTGGATGTAACGGCAGGCTTCGTGCCGCTCTTGCTCGATTACGGTAGCACGCAAAACCCGAGCCTCAAGTTGCTCGCCCCGTTCGAAGTCACACCACAAGTGCTGATCGACGTGGTCAACTTCAAGAACGACATTCGCGGTGGGCTGCGCTTTGGCTACCGCTACAACACGGCCCTCGGTTATGGCCTGACCGTCGGAGGGCAGATCGGCAAGCGCGTGACTAAGAAGCTATTGCTCGAAGGCCTGTGGGGCATCAGCTACTACCCACACGCTTCAGATAACCTGCGTGGCGATCAAATGCCCGCCGACACGCACTTCAACCTGCCACCTGAGCTCGGTTATGGGCTGAGCGTCGGCTTGCTGTATTACCCGTAATTCGCGGCCACAAGACGCACAACGCGCGGGCTCCGAAGAACGCGGTGTCCGTATCTAGCTGTCTGGCAGTGAGCCGGCGCCCGTCAGGATTCCCCAAGCCACCAGCGCGGCTTTGCGCGCGCGCCATAGGTCAGCCCGAACTCGCGCATGGCGCGCTCGCGGATCACTTGTACGGCTTCAGCGGGCGAATCGGTAACGACCCAGCGCGTGATGTCGGCAGCGTCGATGGTGCCGGCGGCGAGCAGGCTGCTGCGCAGGTAGTCGAGTAGCGGGGTCCAGAAGCTCTTCCCCATCAACACGAAGGGGAACTCTTTCATCTTGCCCGTCTGGATCAACACGGCCGTCTCAAAGACTTCGTCGAGCGTGCCAATGCCGCCCGGCATGGCAACGAAGGCATAGGAATATTTCTCGAGCAGCATTTTACGCACGAAAAAATAACGAAACTCGACCCAGCGATCGAGATACGGGTTCGGCTTCTGCTCGACGGGCAACGTGATGTTGCTGCCGACGGAGTAGCCCCCCACGTCCTTCGCGCCGCGGTTCGCGGCCTCCATGATGCCGGGGCCGCCGCCGGTCATCACGGTGAAGCCCGCCTCCGCCAACTTTGCGCCGAGCTCGCGCGCGAGCAGGTAATAGGGATGATCTTCCTTGAAGCGCGCGGAGCCGAACACGGTCACGCAAGGCCCAACGAAGTGCAGCCGCCGAAAGCCCTTCACGCACTCGCCGAAGATACGCACGGCCTCGAAAAGCTCGAGCCCGCGCGTTCGCGGCCCCTTCAGAAAGCGGCGTTCGGTAGCGTCACTCGTGCCTTTTCCCCAGTGATCATCGGAGCTGGCGGGAGGCGGACTGTTTACAGCGGTCATGCGGATGTTGGTCACAGAAGCGCGCTCAAGCGCGCGCAAAATCAATGAAGCCGCGTTCGAAATCGGTGTCGACGAGCTCGACGCGAACGCGATCCCCCACGTCCAGCCCGCGCACGCCGCTCACCAGCTTGCCCTCGGCCGCAGGGTGACCAATCCGAACCCAAGTCCCCTTCACCGAAGCGCCGGTCACGATAGCGTCGAATTGCTGGCCCACGCGCGAAGACAACAGCAGCGCCGCGGCGGACTTGCGCACGCGGCGCTCTACCTTGGTGGCGTTGTCCTCTTGCTCGGTGCAATGAGCCGCGAGCGTATTGAGCTCCTCCGTGGAGTACGGAAGCGGGCTACCCGATAACGCCGCCTTGAGCAGGCGTTGCGTGATCAGATCCGGAAAGCGCCGGTTCGGAGCCGTGGAGTGCGTGTAGTCCTTGAGCGCGAGCCCGAAGTGGCCGATCCCTCGCCTGTCTGGCAAATCCAGCACGTATTCGCCCCTGCCGAGCAATTTGATCACCGACAACGAGAGGTCGGCGAAGTGCTTGGGCTCGAGTTCGCGCCGCTTCAGCAAGAACGCTTCGAGCGCTTCGTTCGACGGCTGGGCTTGCAGAGTTTCACCTTGTGACGCGGCCAATTCGACGATCTTGGCCCAGCGTTCCGGCGAGCGCAGCACGCGCCGCAGCGACGGAAAGCCCTTGGCGTCCAGGAAGCGCGCGGTCACGCCGTTGGCCGCGATCATGAAATCCTCGATCAGATCCTTCGCGCGATTGCGCCCTTCGGGCACCAGATCCGACAAGGTACCGCCGTCGAACACCGCGCGCGCCTCCAACGTCTCTAGCGTCAGCGCGCCGTGCTCGAAGCGCAGCTTGCGGAGTTGCTGCGCGACGCGATCCTGCACCCGTAATTGCGCGTCAAGCCCGGGGACACCGAGCACGCGCGGGGGGGCCGGCGCTGTGTCGTCGAGCCAGGCCGCAACGCCGTTGTACGCGAGCTTGGCGCGGTTTCGCACCAGCGCGCGGTACACGTCGGAGCTCGCGATCGAGCCGTCCGCGCGCACCACCATCTCGACCACGATGGCGCGGCGATCTTCGTTCTCCCCGAGCGACGTGAGGTCCGTCGAGAGCGGCTCCGGTAGCATCGGGAATATCTGCGCGGCGGTGTACACCGATGTCGTATTGGCGCGCGCGTGCTCGTCAATCGGCGAGCCTTTCTTGACCAGCACGTCCACGTCGGCGATGGCGACGAAGATCTTCACTGTGCCGTCCGGCAAGGGTTCAGCAACTGAAAGCTGGTCGAGATCGCGCGAGTCGTCGTTGTCGATCGAGGCCCAGAGCAGACCGCGCAAATCCTTGGGCGCCTCCAGCGGAGCGCCGTGTCCCGCGCTTTGCGTCAGCTGCGCCAGCTCGGCTAGCGCGGCATCGGAAAAATCCGGTTCGAGCGAACGCTCGATCATCGCCCGGCGAG
>JBDTJC010000165.1:0-7683 GCA_039936055.1 Polyangiaceae bacterium
ACACTAGCGAATCGGTTCAGTGCAGGCCTCTCGAGGTCCAAGTCGGCGACAAAGGCATTGAGCGTGCGATCAAGCACCTCAAGCGCAAGATGGCTGCGGAGGGCATTCTGCGTGAGCTGAAGCGCCGTCGCCACTACATGAAGCCCTCCATCAAGAAGCGCAAGAAGCAGAGCGAAGCCGCGCGCCGTCGCCGCAAGCGCTTGAAGACGGACGAGATCCCGCGCACGATGGGTTGAGTCGTGCGGGGTTAGGCCGTTTTGGCCCCGCCCCGCTCCTTACCCGTGCCAGCGAGGGCGATGTTCAGCTAACATCGCCCGAATGCTGACGCGCACGTCCAGAGCATCCCGCCCCCCGTCGTCGTTGGGGGCTTTGTGTTGTTTGTTAGCGCTGGGCGTTTTGTTCGCGAGTGCTTGCGGTGGCCGCTCGAGCAGCGATGCCTCGGGTGACGGGCTTTCGGGCTCGGCAGGCACGAGCACAGGCCGCGCTGGATCCAGCAGTGCTGGCGCTTCGAGTCTACCGGGTGCTGGTGCTTCGAGCCTACCGGGTGCTGGTGCTTCGAGCCTGCCGGGTGCTGGTGCTTCGAGCTTGCCAGACGCAGGCGCGGGCGGCGCGCCCGACGTGTGCAACGGCGTCGATTGTCCGGACATCGTCTGTCCGAGCAACACTGCCCCCGTGATTTGGGCCGGCAATTGCTGCCCGAGCTGTCAGTCCACGTGCATGCCGGCGTGCACGCCTTGCCCGGTTGATACGCGCGCAGTGAGCAGCGGCGCTTGTTGCCCCAGCTGTGTATCGGACATGCCACCCCCGCCGAGCTGCGACACTGGCAAGACGACCTACGCGGTCCTTCGGGCGCAAATGCTGGACAAATATGCCCACGGTTGCGTTACCGACCAGGACTGCGTCGCTCTCGCGCCGAGCAACCGCTGCGAGCCCGGGTGCGGCTATGCCGCCGTACTGGCCACGAATCTCGACAATTTCAACGGCAATCTCAGCTCCCAAGCCAATCTCGAGTGCGTGAGCTGCCCGACGCTTCCGGTCCCGCCGTGCGTTCCGCCTCAGCCGCCCGTGTGCCTGAACGGCGCGTGCGCGCTGCCGGTCGAATGACTGGGCTGAGGCAAGCCTCACCAAATCCTGCGCCCAAACTTGGCCCAAGTGACTGAATTTGCTGAATCTGTGCAGCATGGCCCTCGCGCCGGCTGCACAGGCCCCAGCGTTTCCACGTCCCCCGATCCGCATCCGTAGCCTGCTGCTTCTAGGCCTCGCTGCTTGGGCTCTGTGTTCGCTCGTGCCTCGGGCGCTCGCCGGTTACCGCGTGCACACGCTCGCCACGACCGTGGCTGACTATGCCGTGTGCATGGCCGGGCCGACGGGGCCCGCACTGTTCAGAGACAACCCGGCCGAGTATGCGCGGCTCGTGCATCGCCGGATCGTAGCGGCGTCGGCCGCGGAGCGACCGTTCGAGAAGTGCGCGAAGCACGCGCTCGCCATCACGGGCTCCCCTGAGATTGCGCACAAGCACGAGCTGAGCGCGGCGAGCTTCAGCGAATTTGGGTTGTCGGGCACCGAAAGCGCGTCGTCGCTCGCGGTCACGAGCGAGCCGTTGGTCAGTGCGGCGCATGCGGCGTGGCCGTTCGTGCGCGGCTACACCGCGTTGGTCAAGCCGTCGCTCGGTGCTTACGAGGCGATTCATCCGGTCGCGCTGCCGCCGCCCGGGGTAGGCCGCGGCATTCCGGCTTGGCGCGGCGTGTATCGCAGCGTGAAGCGCACTCAAGACGGGCTGTGGCTCGCGTTCGGCAAGGGCGCGCACCTCTCCACGCACAAAAGCACGGATAACGGCCTCACTTGGCGCCCCGCGCTGACGCCCGCGAGCGACTTTGCCGAGCGCTGCCTGACCGGTGACGGCCGTGCTTACGAAGTCGGCCTGAGCGCCGATCACGATGTGCTCGAAGTCAGCTCGATTGAGCTGGACGGCACGGCGCACGCGACGCAACTCGCGCCGCGGAGCAGCACGGTGCTTAGCGTGGCTTGTGACGAGCGCGCGTTCGTCGTGCTCTTACGCGCTCAAGGCGCGAAAACGACAGACCTTTACACGTGCCCGTTTGCGGGCCGCTGCGGCGTGCTCTCAGGCCCACGCGCGGATGCGTTGCCGGGCTTGTACGAGCAAACGCTGGACATTGCGCGCGTGCACGGCACCACAGTGCTCGCGGTCACCGCAAAGGACATCGTGCGCGTTACCTCCAGCCGTGACGAGGGGCGCTCTTGGACGCCGTTTTACGTCGCGTTCGACATCACCGAGCACCCAGAGGTACGCGTGGACGTGCGCACGCCGTCGCACCTCCTGACCGTCGATAACCGGGTGTTTTTGTACGGCGGTGGGAACCGCGTCGCTCAGTCGTACAGCGTGCTCGTCTCGGACGATCACGGCGCGAGCTTCCGCACGCCGTGATTGCTACTCAGCGTTACGTGCGTCACGTCACGTCTGGGTCGGAACTACAACTATCCCGGCAGGGAGCGTCAAAACCTGTCCGTAACGTCTGTGGCGCAGTCGCTCGCTGCAAAAAGTGCCACTGAGCGTTCGCGAACGAAGGAAAAGTAAGGGTCCCTAACATGTGGGACTAGTTCCAGCTCTACAGGACTCCTCTAGCCACGCGCTATCCGCGGGAATAAATCGGCGCCAGGCGATTCGTGCACCGAGCAAAGCGAGTGCATTGCAACGAAAGATAGCTACCCTGGCAAACTATGAAGAGATTAGCGGAGCACGCGCTCCTGGGTGGCTTCCTGAGTGGGCTCATGATGCTGGCGAACGCAAGCTGTTCGTCCACGCCGACCCCAGGCGGCAGCGGCAATAATACTACTGCCGGCAATAGCGGTAATAGCGCCGGCAGTGGCAACAATACCGCAACTGGCGGCAGCAACACCGCGACTGGCGGGTCGTCGACCGGCGGCGCGCCAGCGGTTAACACCGGTGGTTCCGGCGTGGGCGGTAACGGCATGCCCCAAGGTGGAACCAGTCACGCGGGCGCCGGCGGAGGTGCCGCAGGCGGCGCGGGAGGCGTAGCGGCGTCGACGTGCTCGACTGACCCGAACTTGATCAAAGCGGACGGGTGTTTCGTCGGCTGTGACCCAGCGGTCACGACGGACAACCCGCAAGGGATTCAGGGCTCTTTCTACACGTACGGCGACGGCGCCTCTGCTACAGGGGGCGCGCCGAAGTCTTGCACGGCGCTCACCAATCCACCCTGCACTGACATGGGCATCTGCCTCAGTGGCTCGACCCTCGCGGACATGGACTTCGCGACCGGTTGGGGTTGCGGCATCGGGCTGGAGCTGAATGCGTCAGCGGCGGATGTGAAGTCGGCCTACGCAGGGCCTGCCGGCTGCTTCACGTACACCCTCACCGGTAGCAGCGGCGGTAACGAGATGCGCGTCGGGTTCACGCAAGCCGCAGCCGGTGGGTCCTCGCCATACGTCAGCATTCCGGCCTTCACCAGCGGGGCGACGGGCACCGTTTGCATGAAGGATGCGACGTGCCACGCCGATAAGACCTGCAGCCCGGTGAGCACGACTGCACCGCAAGCGTTCGACATTCAGTTCGGAGTGGTGGGCGCCAATCACGCCGGCACCTACAACGTCTGCCTGACTGCACTCAGCCCAACCACCTCCGGCAGCACCACACTCACCCCACGCTGCGGCCTGCCGAGCGCACCGAACGCTGATGTGGAATCTTTGGGCAAGTACGACCTGCACAACAACATCAACAATGATCCGAGTGGTGTGCAATGCGTGATGCCGACGCAGAGCGGCAGCTCCGTCGGCTTCACCATCACCTCCTCGAACGTGCGAGATCCCAACACTGCCCCCGCTTCCTATCCCGCCCTAGTGGACGGTTGGCACTACGGTGAAGTCTCGAACGACCCGGCGCTGCCGAAGGCAATCAGTTCGCTGACGAGCGCCAACTCCTCCGTCACCTTCACGGGCAGTGACGGCAAATACGATGCCGCCTATGACATTTGGGTGCTGCCCACCCTGCCGAGCGCGAGCGTGAAGGACCCTTCGGGCGGTCTTGAGGTCATGGTCTGGCTCGATCATACGAACCCGCCCACTCCCGCGTGTTGCGCGGTACAAGGGGCAACGTTCATGAACTACAACGTCTATGTGGGCACGGTCGGCACCTGGAATTACGTCGCTTACGAGGGGACCGGGAAGAAGAGCTTCAGCGGTGATTTAAAGCCCTTTATCCAGGACGCCATCACTCGCAAGGGCACAGCTCAGACAGCGGCAGCTGGCGGGCCTTGGCTCGCGGGTATCGAGTTCGGCTTCGAGTTGTATGGCTCGGGCGGAACTGCGCTGGCCGTCACCTCGTTCACGGCCGACGTGAAGTAGTCGGTAACGCGGCAAGCAAGTAAAGCGACGCCCGGCCGCATACCCTGCGCGCCGGGCGTTCCTTTGTTGGTGCTCAGGACTCACCGCGTTCGACACTTCGCGAGGTGAACGTCCGCGGTCAGTACGCTCCAGGGCTTCTTAGGACGCCTTAGAAGCTTAGAGCAAACCTCCCAAGCGAAAGCCGAACACCGGCGTCACGCCTGGCGCTCTGCCCTGGCCGACTACTTTGCGAGCTTCCAAATCGAGAAGCCGAGCGTGGATGTGAGCGAGTCGGTCGTCCAATACAACGCGGTTGCGTCCTGCGCGAAATAGTTTGGATTGGCTTGCCCTCGCACGAGGATAGTCGGAGTCGTACAACCGGTCCGAGGGCAACGCACGATGGCGTCGTTCGGGATGGCGGCGGCGCTGGATATTGGCCCGTAGAAACTAGTCGAGTCGAGAACGCCGCGGGAGAGTTCGCCTGCTACGAAGACCGGCGCCGGCCCCGACGTGATGCCGTTCGGCAACGGCACAGTCAACGTGTTGTAGGCCGCGGACGTCAGATAGTCGCTGACGAGCGCGAGCGCATCATCAGCGAGAACTCCATCTACGTGACTGCTGTTTGGTGCGGTGATCAGAGCTATGCCGCTTGCGTTCACCACATCCGTCGTGATCGCATAGAGCGAAGACGACCCGGCAGTGTTGTTGGAGCCAGCGTAAAAGAACCGACGCACACTGCCCCCCGTGAACATTGGATCGTCGACCAGCGCCCAAGAGGCGCCATCGTTCGGGAATGTGAAGGAAGTGATCTGACGCGCGTTCGCTCCGGTCGAGGACGCCCGGAAAATCGTTTGGAAGGCGCCGCTCGTCGACGGCTCGAGCCAGACGAGTTCGTTGTTGGCCGCGTCGCATCCGGGGCTCCCCGTAAAGGATCCGGTAGCAGTGACGAGCGGCGTGGTCGTGGCCGCACAATTCGAGAGCGTACAAGACTCGATCTGGTCCGGCTGTGTGCCGGTGGTCCAGAATAGCTTCCCGTTCATGATGCAGGAAACAGTGCCGCTGACCTTCACTTCGGTCGGTGTCGCCGGCGTCGTCGCGCTCGTTTGCCAGACGTTGCTGGGCGAGCCATTTCCGACTTGCGAAAAAACGTAGACCCCGCCTCCGGATACGATGGTGTCGCGCGCGTAGTCGACCGCGCTCGGCACCGTTCCGAGCAGCAACGGCTGACACATGCCCGCCGCGCACGCGCCGCCTAGACAGGAATGACCGCACGCGCCGCAGTTCGCGGCGTCCGTGTTCGTGTCGACCGCAGCGGGGCACGCGCAAGACTGGCCGGTGGCACACGCGCAGCCCTCGTTTGCGATGCCGTTGCAGTTGTCGTCGTTGCTCGCCGCGCAGGTGTCTTTCGCGGCAGGTTGCACGTTGCACGCTCCCCAGGCGGCGTCAGCGGCACACGTCTCGATGCCCGCGGCGCACGCACCGAGCGCGCCATCCTTGCTGCACGAGCGGGTTTCACCCAGTTGACAACCGCCAATCGCGCCGGCTGCGCCCGTTGCGTCACCTGCGCCTGCTCCTGCTCCTGTCAAGCCGCCATCGCCGCCATCGCCGCCATCGGACATACCACCGCCCGGGCTCGCGGCCGCGGCGCCGCCGGTGTGCGTTCCCGCTGCTGCACCGGAGCTGGTTCCTGAGCTCGCGTCCGGACTCCCGCCGCCCGCGCCCGCGCGGCTGGTGTACGCGCCGCCGGTGCCCGCGCCGCCGCCGAAGCTTCGGACGGGAGACGAACAGCTGAAGGCCGCGCCAAGTGCCCCCGCGAGCAAGACCCCTCGCCCAATGAATCGCCTCATTAAAGCCTGAGTAGCCGGACTTCGCCTGCGCTGCAAGGAACCGGTCCCAGGTCGCGGACTATCCGTTGTTCACGCCGGAAGTGGTTCGGCGCGCCCTTGTTCGCCCATCAGCGGCGCGCCATGGCGAACAGGGCGCGCCCGACCCAATCGTGCCGTTTGGGGCGCTCGCTGGTGGGGTCGGTTTCGGCGGCCAACACGCTGAGCGCGCGCACTTCCAGGCGCGCGGTTTCCAAGACCGCGCTGTCACCGTTGTCACGAGCGAGCGCCACGATGCGGCGAAAGGTGAACAGTGCGGCGCCGAAGGCATGCGCTTCCACGTAGTGCTGGGCTAGCTCCTGTAGCGCTTCGCGGCTGGGTTCGTCAGAAACAGCCGCTTCCAGATCTCGCAGCGCGAGCTCAGCGCGGCCGACGCTGCGATACAGGCGTGCGCGTTGCAAGAGCGCGCGGGCGCGCGTGTCGCTCAGCCGCACTGCCTCCGAGTACACGAGCTCTGCCTCGCGCGTGTCGCCCATGCGCTCGCGCAGTGAGCCAAGGCGTAGGTAGGCCTCGCCGAGCGTGGAGTCCACCGCCAGGCTTTCGGTGTATTCGCTCAGCGCTTGCGCGATGTCGCCGCGGCGCTCGAGCTCTGCCGCGCGCGTGAAGTGCGTCAGCGCGAGCCGCCGCGACCAGCTCTCGACCGCTCTGGGCTGCGCAGCCGAGGGTGCGCTGCTCGGGGCCGCCGCGGGAGGCGCGGGAGCGCTCGGCATAGGAGGGGCGCTGACGGATGCCGCCGCTGAAGCCGTGCCAGCCGGAGCATCCGCGAAGCGCGCAGCGGGTTGTGCGGCCGCGCGCGCGGCTGCTGCGCACAGCAGTAGCAGGCACAGCGCTGTGGTTGAAAAGCCGCGAAGGGCGCGTCTGCGTGGCCACGCGGGTTCGCGGATTTGAGCCCAATTCGGCCGTTGCAGTCGCGGCACGCCCGTTGCTGACTGGGCGCTGAAACTCATGACCGCCCCCTGTGTGCCTAAGCGTTCTCGGCTGCTGCTCTCGTCCCTGATTGTCGGTGGACTGTTTCTCTTCGGAGCGGCGTGCATGGAGGGCGCGAAGACTCCCGTGAAGTCGGCGAACGGTGCGCTGGCACCTGGCGCTGTGGGCGGCCCAGCCAAAGGCTCTGGGGGCGCGTTTCGCGTCGTGTTCGCGGGGCCTCAAGGCGAGGCGAACGAAGTCAGTGAGCTCAGTTTGGTGTTTAGCCGGCCGCTCCGCAAGTTGGAGCTCGCTGGCGCGCCGCCGCCTGCGCTCAGCATCTCACCGCCGCTCGCGGGGCGTTGGTTGTGGGTGGGCAGCCACGCGCTGCACTTCGTGCCGGAAACGCCGCACTTGCCGGGCGCCACGGCGTTCACCGTGACGGCTCCCGCCGACCTGCGCGCGCTGGACGGCTCCACGCTGGGCAGCCCGTACCAGTTCAAGTTCTCGACTCCGCGCTTGAAGTTGGTTGACA
>JBDTJC010000166.1:0-4513 GCA_039936055.1 Polyangiaceae bacterium
ACCGACGAAATTGACCCCTTTTACGACGCGACCGTCGCGCACGTCGAGGCAGGGAATGATGCGTTTGGCGAGCATGGAACTCGAATCTCCTCTCCCATACGGGATCGGCCTGCAATTGGACAAAGACCTTGCAGTCCAGGGTCTGAGAGAACTCGTTTCAGGTTGTCGACCCGAGGCCTTGTTAGCCAGGGTAGGTCCGGGGGTATAGTGCGCGCAATGAGGCTGTGCCCGCACTGCGGCTCACAAAATCCCCCGCAGTCGTTGGGGTGCGCGCACTGTGGCAGGCCATTTCCCACGCTGGATAAGACGGTAGTGGGGCATGCGCCGCCGCCGCCGCACGAAGCGCGCTTTCGGGGCACCATGATCGGCCTCGCGCCGCCGGTGGGACAGCCCGCAGCTTCGGGTGTGGTGAGCCCCTCACTCCCGGCTCCGGGCCCGCCTCCGCCCGCGCCAGCACCTCCGCGCGGTGACCTGCGCCAAACCATGATCGGCATCGCGCCGCTCAGCGCGAGCGCGCAAGTGCCCGGCTACCCGGCACACGCCGCTCCCCCGCAGCAGGCGTCGAACAGCGGTTACCCCACTCCTCCGCCTACCGTGGCAACGACGCCGGGCAGCCCAACAGGGCAAGCGGTCGAGCAACGGCCAACGGGTCTCGGCGGCACGCAGCCCCTGATGTCGGCGCAGAAAACCATGCTGGGCGTCGCGCGCCCCGGCATTGCGCCGATCAATCCGATGCAGCCCAAGGCGCCCACGGCGCCGCGCATCACCTCGCCGTATGCCGGCCAACAGCCAGCGGGCGGCGCGCCGCGACCGATCGCGCCGGTGAGCCGCTCGTCTCGCGAGGAGCCGATAGCGCCCCCGCACACGCCCGGCATTCCACCCTTAGCAGCCGTCGCAATGGTCGGCGCGGCGGGTTTGTTTGCGGCTGCGGCGGTGGTTTGGCTCTTCTACCACGGTCACGGCACCATCGAAGCGCATGCCACAGCCGCCGCCGACGGCAGCGAGCAACTCGAACTCAATTGCGCCGCCTGCGAAGACGGCACCGTGCTGCGGCTCGACGCCGCGAACGCCTCGTTCAGCGCGCATCACGCGACGTTACCGCTCACGCGCCCGCTGAAAGTCGGAGCGAATCCGATGACGATCACGCTCGTCGGGCCGCGCGGCAAGCAGAGCTTCGTCGATATCTCGGTACCGATCGCGTACCGCGTGCGCGGTGACACCGCGGGACTGGAGGCACCCACGCCCGAACTGCGCGTACTGGTCAGCGCCCTGCCCGGCTCCACGGTGACTGTGGACGGCAAGCCCTTGGCACTGAATCCCGAAGGTGAAGGCACCTACGCGGTAGACGTCAGCGCGCAGGTGACGGGCCCGGACGCGACCGTGAAGCGTCTGGAGCGCAGCGTGCCGTACGTGGTCACTCCGCCGAATGCGCCCGCACAGACCGGCACAGTGAGTCTGCAAACCGGCATCACGCCGCTCACCATCGACGCGCCGGGCGCTCTAGTGGTGCTCGAAACCTCGAACTTCGTGCTCGCCGGGCGCACCGCGAAAGCCGGCGCGCTGACCGTTGGGGATCGCCCTATCACAGTGGATCCTACGGGTCGCTTCGCGCAAATGATGAACGTGTCTGCGCCGGGCGAGACCACGATTGTGGTCCGCGCCAGCAGCAAGGATGCGGCGCCGCGCTTGTTCCCGCTACGCGTGAAACGCGTCGATAGCCTAGTGCACGAGGCCGACCGCGTGCGGCAACGCGCTACGAGCAACTATGCTTCAATCGCCAACCAAGCCGAGGGCAAACGCGGCTGGGCCGTGGCGCTCGACGGCTCGGTCGTGGACGCGCGCACCGACAACTACAACACCGTCGTGGTGATGGATGTGACCGGCGGTTGTTCGCACGCGCCGTGTCTAGCCCGCATCGTGTACGGCGCCCCCTTCACGCTCGCGCGCGGCGATAAATTCAGCGCCTTCGGCGAAGTCAGCGGCGTGGTGGATGGCCCGCGCACCGGCACGAAGATCCCTGAAGTTCGCGCTGATTTCTTGCTCAAGGCCAGCAAGTGACGCGCGCCGCAGCGCGGCGAACCTACCCCTCACGCAGCGCTCGGTGCACGCGTCTGCTCAGGCTCGCGCTGGCCTGCGCGGTGCTCTGCAGCGCTGGTTCCTCGGCCGCGCGCAGCCCGAGCCAGGTTCAAACCATCGCCGTGGGGCGCAGTGCAGCCTGGGCGAGTTGCGAGGGTATCGAACCGGACAACAGCTCTCGCGCGCGCGAGCCCTTTCCACGAGCGGCAGAGGTACGCTTCCGGGCGCGTGTCGCGGGCGGCATCGGCCAAGCTCCCGCCAGCGACGACCTCGGCAATCTGCTCATCGCGCACGGCGAACCGCGCCTCTCCAAGCTGGACCCGCGCGGTCACAGCTTGTGGTCCGCGCGCTTGCCGAGCGAAGCCAGCTGCAGCCCCACGCTACTGAGTAGTGGGGCGATCTTGATCGTTACGCGCGACGCGGATGCGCTATTGTTTCAACCCAGCGGCAAGCTCCACTCGAAGCGCGTCTTACCGCTCACCGATTCGCAGCGGCGTACATTCGCCATCCCCACGACAAGCGGCGGTGCATTGATCGCGAGCGGCACGGATTTGCTTGAGCTGGATGCGAACGGCGGGCTCGTGCGCCAAGCACGTGCGCGCGGCAACGTAACCGCACTTGCCGAGTCCGACGCCGGCTTGGTCGCAATCGGGGAGAATGGCAGCGTAGAAGTTGCGCGCGCCACCGGTGATTTCGAATTGGTCGGCAGCTTGGGTGGCACGGTGCCGGAGGGGGGGGCGCTACAAGCCGGCAGAGTGCTGGCCGTGGTGGACGCGCACAAACTCGTGTCGTTCGATCTGAGGACTGGCGAGGCACTCATACTGGCGACCGATCCCGCGCTGGCTTTGAGCGGCCCCCCCGCGCTGTTCGATAGTCAGGGTTCGGCTTTGGTCGCGGATGGTGGGCTGGTTTCGGTGCGCGCGCCCAACGGCGCCGAGACCTTGCGCGTGTCGGTCGCCGCGGCGAGTCTCGCGTTCGATGCCACCGCGCGCGGGCTGCGCGCCGCGCTCGTGATCACGGACGGCGCGGGTGGCGTCGCCGCCACGCGCAGCGGCAGCGACGCCTTATTGCTCAATCCAGACGGGACCACGCGCAGGATCGACAACAGTGCGTGCCTCGATCCATTCCGGCCGACTCCGATTCAGGGCGGCCTTGTATTCAGCTGCCGGTCGGGGCAGCTGTTCGCCGTCAGTGATAAAACCCCGTAAACGCCGCTGCGAATCCGAAGAGACCCGCGCGCCGCTGTCCGCCGGGGCAGCGCGCCGCGGCCGGGCAACTCCGGGTCGGAGGCGCCCCGGCCGCTGGTAGCGTTGTCGGAGGCAATGGCGCGCCGGCAAAAGGCGCCGCCTCCCCCGCAATGGAAAGCTTGCGCCGGCCCGCGAGCACCGCCCGGCAGCGTAAAAAGCGCGACGGCGAGGCCGAAAAACCAGCCGGACGGTACGCTTGCACTGGCTAGACTGCGCGGGCGTGCCTATACTAGCGGCGCGTCGCTCGATGACGAAACGCGCAGCCCCACCTAGTTCCGCTAGGTCGGCCGGTGCGTCGACGCGGAGGCAACCCATCCGATGATTTCAATCACGACGCTGGCCGCAGACAAGGTCAAAGAAATTTCGCAGTCCGAGGGCCTCGAAGGCCAAGGGCTCCGCCTGCGGGTGGTCGGCGGCGGGTGTGCCGGCTTCCAATACGATCTGTACTTCGAAGACAAGCCGACGGATCTGGATGAGCAGTTCGAATCGCACGGGGTGAAGCTGTTCATCGACCCGCTCAGCTACCAGTACCTCGACGGCACGGAAATCGACTACGTCGAAGGTGCGCACGGCTCCGGCTTCAAATTCGGCAATCCGAACGTGTCCGGCACCTGCGGCTGCGGCTCGTCGTTCCAAGCCTGAAGTTGGCGGGCCGCGATCGTAAGGCCGAGGTTTCTGTCATCGGGGGTTCCCCGCCCCCGATGGAATCCCGCCCTTCGGGGATCGCAAAGCGCGTAATTCAGCGGGACGCCCGGCAAGTTTGAGGTCCCGGTCCCAACGCTTTTGGCTCGCTCGCAATAGCCAGTGCCAGGTGAGCTTCACCTGAGATTCACGGCCCATCGAGGCGCGCGCCAAGAAAAAGCTGAAGACCAAGATCACCGAGTTATCCCGCGGCAACGGCTGGCTGGATATTCACGACGCCGCCTGACGCGGCGCGGCCTGATCGGACGCGCCCAGGCGAGTCGTGTGCGAAAAAAAACACCCGGCAGGCGAACCCGCCGGGTGGTCACAGCTTCTCGTAAGCCGGGTTCTGTTGCGCGCGACGGTTGCCCTTCGCGTGCTGGCGGTCATTCCTCTGGGACGCTCGTTACCGAGCGCCTCGTGCGGCCTACCCAGGGACTCGGGCGGACAACCCTCAGACGTCCCTCTACATGGCCTTGCTCCGGATGGGGTTTGCCGAGCCACAACCG
>JBDTJC010000167.1:0-18376 GCA_039936055.1 Polyangiaceae bacterium
GCGAAGAAAAACGTGGAGTCATGCGTTCAATTTCCCATATCGAAAAGAGTTGTCCTTCAGCCAGCCTGACGAAACTTGACCATCGTTGTGTACGGCGGCCGA
Organism: Polyangiaceae bacterium; assembly: GCA_039936055.1. Taxonomy (GTDB): domain Bacteria; phylum Myxococcota_A; class Polyangia; order Polyangiales; family Polyangiaceae; genus PMG-095. The sequence continues at coordinate 103 of JBDTJC010000167.1, forward strand.
GGCGAACGCGCCGAGCAGTGCCAGGCGCGGGCAGGTGCACTTGCCGGTCGCGTAGTACACTTTCTGACGCACTGGCACGTCTCGCCGGTCGGTCGGAGCGTTCACGGTGCCGTCATTCTCGCCGCCGCTGGCGCGCCCGGATGAACTCAAGCCGGGGCTGAACGAGCCCGCGCTCCAATGACGACCAGCCGCGACTTGCATGCCGAAAATACCAAAAAAGTGCAAAAAATGTCGACTGGAACCGGTCTCTCATCGAGCATGAAACGAAACCGAAGCCGTTGCCAGTAATCGCGGCCAAAAAATAGGGGAATTTTCTTTGTCTCGATGATCACGCGCCAGGCGTCGTGTCGGTACAGGCCTTCGGCGCCGAAAGCCGGGGTCTCAACCCCTGAGGGGCGCGCCCCCGTATAGGAGAGCCCGCAATGTCCGAGTCATGCCGTGGCTCGATGCTAGAAGTTCAGCGCAGGTGGGTTCGGGGGCCCGGCCCGGACCGGGCGGCGGCTCGGCGTACCTCTCGCTCAGTTCGATGGGTGTCTCTTGCTGCATCGCGACCACCGGGCGTTCGGGGGCTGGGCTCGACCTCAAGAAGTGCGCGAGCTCGTCGCGGTAGGCGCGCAGCGCCGCGTGCTGATCGGGCTGTTCTGCACAATGCGCGCTCCGCGACAGCTCTGGCTCCCGTAGCGTCCGCAAACTCGGGTCGGGGGACTCGTGCTGCGGCGCGATGGTACTAGTTGAGCAAGCCGCCGAGCCGCGAGCGGGCTCGAATGGAGCCGAAGGCGGCGTTGTCGTTGACCGGGGCCGGCAGCGAGCAAATCAGTCTGCCTTCCCTTGGTGATAACGCTCGGCCTGGTGGTGGCGCACGAATTCCTTGCGCAGGTGCCGGAGGCGCGGCCGCCCGGAATGACGAAGTGATCGGTGGCTGGTTGCTCCTGGGCGACAATTCGTCCGTGCGTTCCCACGCGCTCCGCCGCGTGACGCGCTTGGGGCTTGCTCCTCCCTGCGCCCCGGACCACCCTCCGCGCGGATGCTTGAGTCACAGACGATCGACACTGCGCGCGTCGAAGGCGGCAGCGAATTCGTGCTCGCACGCCACGATGAAGAATGGATCGTGCGTGTGGACGGGCGCGTGCTGATGTCCAGCCGCATGCATGACTCGGAAGAGGCGCTCGCCGAGCATGCGTTGGAGCGTTGCGACGACCCGGAAACGGTGCTGGTCGGCGGCTTGGGGTTGGGCTTCACCCTGCGCGCAGTGTTGGACCGCGTGTCGGAGCGCGCGAAAGTGACCGTTGCGGAGCTGGTGCCGGAGCTCGTCGGCTGGAACCGCACACACCTAGCAGAGCTGCACGACCATTCTCTGGATGACCCGCGCTGCGAGGTCGTCGTGGGTGACGTGTTCGACCACATCAAGCGCTCACCGCGGAAGTACGACGTGATCCTGCTGGACGTGGACAACGGCCCCGTCGCGCTGTCCAGCGCCAAGAATCAGCGCCTGTATGCCGAGCACGGCGTGCGCTCGTGTCACGCGGCGCTACGCCCGGAAGGCGTGCTCGCGGTGTGGTCGTCAGGGCCCAACGCGCGTTTCGAACGGCGCTTGTCCGCCGCGGGATTTGCCGTGGACGTGATGCGCGTCGCGGCGCGCAAGGGCTCCCGCGCTCGGCACGTGATTTTCATGGCCGAGCGTCTCGCGCAACGCTGAGATTTACGAACCGGACGAGGACGCCGGAGCATCCGGCGCAGCGCGCGGTGCGTCTGGCGGTGCGGCGGGGGCAGGTGCGGCGGGGGCAGGTGCGGCGGGGGCGGGGGCGGGGGCAGGTACGGCGGGGGCAGGTACGGCGGGGGCGGGGGCGGGGGCAGGTACGGCGGACGCGGCGGGGGCCGCGATGGGCAGTGTCGTAGCGGCGCTCGGCTTGTCCGCCGCACTCTCGTCAGTGGGCGCATCATTCGTCGAGTCAGCGTCAGCGACCGGCACGACGACAACCCTCGGCTTCGGAGGCGCGGCGGGACGCGGCTTTTGAACGATGGCGATAACCGCGGGCTTCACGCTTGCCACCGGGGTAGCGGCAGTAGCGGACAACGGGGCAGCAGTGACGCGCACCGGCGCCGGAGTCGGCGCAACGTTCAGCGGAGCGACGGGCAGTGCAGTTGCGGCTTGTGGCGCTGCAGCAGCCGTGGCCGGTGCCACGCCCGTGGGCGGTGCCACCGAGCGCGAAACCCAAAACGTGAACACGGACGCTGCAACGGCGGAGCCGACCGCGGCCCAAACCATCAGGCGTTTCGTGGCCTTTTTCTCGGCGCGAAGCTCGCTCGCCAGGACGACGCTCAGATCACCCCACAGGTTGGGTGCGCGTGACGGCGCGGCCAGCTCAGCCTCGGCTGTGGTGGGCGACAGGGTATTCGTGGGCAGTGTTGGCAGGGCACGCTGCGGCAAGCGCGACGGCACCGGCGGCACCGGCGTGAGGCCGGGGCGAGCGGCACGCGGGGCGCTGGGCGCCGCCGTGCGCGGCATCGGGGGCGGGGGCGGCGGCGGCGCGGCATGATTGACGACGCGCCCCTTGCCCTGCCACTCAGAGCGCACGGAATCAGCAAACGTCAGACTTGCCGCGGGGCGGTCGTACACGGCGAGCGCGCCCGAATCATCCTTCGACTTCACCGCTGGTAAGCCGAACGGCAAGGTCGTGCGCCGGCGCTCTTCGGGCGGGACGGGCGAGTGGTGAGGGAACGGCCCGGGCGTGGACGCCGCGGGCGGTAGCGCACTCGGACCAGCGGCGAGACGGAGTTGCGGTACTTCTGCGAGCGCGCTCCAGTCATGCATGCCGATGCGCCAAACCAATGACCGATTCGTGAGGCGCCCCGCGCGCAGCGCCTCGACGACTTCACTCGTGAGCATCGGCACGACCACGTCGTCTGCGATGTTCACCAACCATTCACTGGAGTTGGTCCCGCTCGACTTGCGGTTCCCTGCACGCAACGTCTCGTCTTCCGCGGCGAGCGTTTCGAGTAGTCCCGCGTCACTTGAACGGTGGTCACGCATGCGAGGTCTGAACCGCCACCAATATAGCCAATTTGCCCGTCGTTGCGCTAAGAATGCTGAAACTCGAGTGATATCGGGCGCGTGAGCGCCATCGGTGCGCTTGCGGGCTCTCCCTCGCGTGCTGCGCTGAGCTATCCTGCACCCATGGTTTTCGAAGAGTCCGCCGTAGAGCTCGCGACCCCCACTGGGCCGATGCGCACGCACGTGTCGCGGCCCGTTCTGTCCGGGCGCCGTCCGGGCGTCGTGTTGTTCTCGGAGATTTTTCAGCGCACGGGCCCCATCCGGCGCATGGCCGGTATGCTCGCCGGCCATGGCTTCGTGGTCCTCGTCCCGGAAATCTTCCACGAGCTCGAGCCAACCGGCAGCGTGCTCGCGTATGACCCCGCAGGCACCGAACGCGGGAACCAGCACAAGATTGGAAAATCCATCGCTGCCTACGATGCCGACGCGCGCGCCTGCCTGGACCACTTGCTGACGCGTGATGATTGCGACGGCACGCTCCTGACCGTCGGCGTGTGCATCGGCGGGCACCTCGCGTATCGCTGCGCGTTCGACCCGCGGGTGCGCGCGGCCGCGTGCTTCTACGCCACGGACATTCACAAAGGCTCGCTCGGCCAAGGCGGCGATGACTCGCTCGCGCGCACCGGCGAAATCAATGGCGAGCTGATGATGGTTTGGGGCCGCCAAGATCCGCACGTGCCAGCCGAAGGTCGAGCGCGCATTCAAGCGCGTTTGACGGAGACGAAGCGCAACTTCACTTGGCATGAATTCAACGGCGCGCACGCCTTCCTGCGCGATGAAGGCCCGCGTTACGACCCCGCGCTCGCGCTCTTGTCCTATCGCATGCTGGTCGACTTGTTTCAGCGCAGCTGATGAGCGTCGAGATGCACCGCGAGTCCCGCCCCGCCTGGTTCCTCGAGCGCCAACCGCTCAGGGCTCTGGCAAGCACCCGAAGCTCGGAGTACTTGGCGGCGCGGCCCTACCCGCACGCCGTCTTCGACGGCTTCTTGGGGGAGGCGCGGGCGCGCGATCTGGCTGAGCATTTTCCAGGGCCGGAGCACGCCGCATGGATGCGTCGTGATTACCGCGAGCAAGCCGCGCGGCTCGGGCAGTTGCAACGCGCTGGCTTCGAGGGCGTTGACCCCGCGCTGCGCCATTTACTGGCTGAGTTTTCGGCCATGGCCTTCCTTGATTTTTTGGGCGCGCTGACCGGTATCCCTGGCTTGATTCCAGATCCGCATTTCCGCGGCGCCGGGCTCTCGTTGACGTTGCCGGCGGGGCATCTGGCGCTGCACGCAGATTTCAATCGCGACCGCACGCGCCACCTCGAGCGGAAAGTCACGGTCCTGTATTACCTCGGCAGCGATTGGCAGGAGAGCTGGGGCGGCGCGCTGGAGCTCTGGGATGAACCGCGCACGCGCTGTGAGGCGAGCTACCTGCCCGTGCTCGATCGCCTGATCGTGATGGCCCACGGCGATACGTTTTGGCACGGACACCCGACGCCGCTCACCTGCCCCGAAGGCCGCTTTCGCGCGTCAATTGCCGCGTATTACTACGTTGCAGCGCCGAGCCCTGAAGAAGAAGACTCCCACGGGGCCATCTGGGCACGGTAACGCGGCGTCGGGCCGGGTTGTACAAAGGAGATTGCGCGACGCGACGCAGCGCGTCCCGCAAGATCGGGCCCGCCTGCTCGGGGAGCAGAGCGCGCGCGTACAGCACGAGGTTGTCTTGGCGCAGGCTGTACGCAAACAGCGGCTGCGGATGAATCGTCAGCGTGAGCCAAACGGCGGCGAGCACCGTCAGCGTTGTGCCTACGCGCAGTACGACCCGCCGCGTACCACCCCAGCACGTTCGCCACTGTCCCAACGATTTTGCCACACCCCTGGGCGCTACAGCCGCCCAGGGCGCCGCGCTATTCCCGATCTTGCTCAGGATTGTGCGCGGCTCGGCTCTTGCAATGAGCACCGGCCATGACCCTCTCCATCACTGGTCTCTTGGTTCTACTGCTCATCGCAGGGATCTGCGGCGGTATCGGGCGCGCCATTGGCGGCGGTACGGGCGGCGGGTTCTTCGTGTCCATTGCTGTGGGTTTCGTCGGAGCCCTGATTGGCTCTTTCGTCGCCCACTACTTCCGCCTCCCTGAGTTGCTGGTGGTCAATGTGGATAACCACCCCTTTCCGGTGTTGTGGTCGATCATCGGCGCGGCGTTGTTCGTCGCGCTGGTGCACCTTGTCTCGGGAGGGGCGCCGCGCCGCAGCTGGCGCTACTGAGCGCTCCCCGCGCCCGAGTCTAAGCAAGGCTCGTCACGCCGCTTGGCCGCCCGCGCGAGTTGCTCTACGCCATGGGGGTGGCGGTCAGCGAGGTTCAACGTGCGATCCAAACCGTGTTTCGGCTCGAGTCACCGCGGTTGATTGCCGGCCTCGCGCGCATGCTGCGCGACGTGGGGATCGCCGAGGAGCTCGCACAGGACGCGCTGGTCAGCGCTCTTGAGCATTGGCCAGAGTCCGGCGTGCCTGCCAACCCGGGCGCGTGGTTGATGGCCACGGCTAAGCGCCGCGCCATCGACGAACTACGTCGCGGCAAGCGCTGGCAGCGTAAGCAAGACGCAGTCGGACACGAGATCGAGGCGCGCGCGGAGTTCAGCGCGCCGGATCTCGACGCGGGCCTGGACGACGACGTGGGGGACGACTTGCTGCGCTTGGTGTTCACCTCGTGTCACCCCATCCTGTCCACGGAGGCGCGCGTCGCGCTCACGCTGCGTTTGCTGGGTGGCCTAACCACGCAAGAAATCGCGCGCGCGTTCCTCACTCCAGAGCCCACGATCGCGCAACGTATCGTGCGCGCCAAGCGCCAGTTGAGCGACTCCGGCGTGCCGTTCGAGGTACCGCGCGCCGAAGAGCTCGCTGGGCGCCTCTCGTCTGTGCTGGAGGTCGTGTACCTGATCTTCAACGAAGGTTATTCGGCGACTGCGGGCGAGGACTGGATGCGCCCCGGGCTGTGTGAAGACGCGCTGCGCTTGGGCCGTATCTTGGCCGGCCTTGCAGTGAACGAGCCGGAAGTGCACGGCCTTGTGGCGCTGATGGAGATCCAAGCGTCGCGCTCGGCGGCGCGCGTCGGATCCACGGGGGAGCCGATTTTGCTCTTGGAGCAAAACCGAGCGCGCTGGGACCAGCTGCTGATTCGGCGCGGCCTGGCGGCGCTTGCGCAGGCCGAGCAGCTGGGCGGCGCGGGCGGCCCATTCGCGCTGCAAGCCGCGATCGCCGCGTGCCATGCCCGCGCAACGACGCCCGAGGCCACGGACTGGGCGCGCATCGTGGCGCTGTACGCCGAGCTGGCCGCGCGTACGCCGTCGCCGGTCATCGAATTGAATCGCGCAGTCGCCGTGAGCATGGCCTTCGGGCCCGCCGCGGGACTCGAGATTTTGGACGACCTCATGGCTGATCCGTCACTGCGCTCGTATCACCTGCTGCCCGCGGTGCGCGGCGATTTGCTGACCAAGCTCGGTCGCTTCGAGGAAGCGCGTCAGGAATGGGAGCGCGCCGCAGGGCTCACGCGAAATGCGCGAGAACGCGCGCTATTGCTGGAGCGCGCTGCAGCGTGCGCCCCGCAAGGGACTTGACCCGATCTGCCTGGACTGAGAAGACCCCTGAAGGCCCTGTTTGGGAAAGGCTGCGCCATGTCGATTGTCGTTTGGGCGAGTTTCTGGCCGAACCAGACGCACCGAGCAACCCCAACCAAAAGAAAACCTGATCGCGAGGCAACTATGCCTAAAACATCAGTTGTGCACGCCACGTTCGTGCTCGAACGCATTTACCCAGCGTCGCCGGACCGCGTGTTTGCGGCGTGGGCCGAGCCCTCCGCCAAGGCGCGTTGGTTCAGTGGCTCGGGTGAAATGCGCAGCACAGTGTCTGAATTCGATTTTCGTGTTGGCGGCTGGGAGCGTGTTCGCTCGGGCGCGCCAGGTGGGGCGGTGCATGCCTTCGACAGCGTGTATCAAGACATCGTGCCTAATCAACGCATCGTCTACAGCTACGACATGCACATCGCGGACGCGCGCATCAGCGTGTCACTCGCCACCGTCGAGTTCGAACCGAGCGGCAGCGGCACGCGCTTGGTCTTCACCGAACAAGCCGCGTTCTTGGACGGTTACGATGACGCAGGCAGCCGTGAACGCAGCACGCGGGCGCTATTGGACAAGCTCGAACGCGCGCTCCGCGAAGCGTGAAAAAAGTTCCTCTACTGAGTCAATCTGAGCCGGCGCTCAGTCGACCCACCAGCCGCTGAATTCCGCAAAGCCCATCACGCCGTCCTGATCGGCGTCCAGCGACTCGAAGGCAGACTTCACCTGGGCCGCTTCGTAGCCCGCGCCGAGTTCGTCGAGCAGTTGCGCGAACTCGCTCAGTTCAAGGCGGCCGTCTCCGTTCTTGTCATAGCCGTCGAAGCGAGCTCGCAGTGCGGAGTCGTCCATCGCCCTGGAATATCAGATCCGCAACATGTCTTGAAGACTCGCTCCGAAACAGCACTGAAACTAGCGTGCCTGGCACGTGATCGTCGGTGGGATCATCTTCTACGTCATCGCTAAAGTGACCGGTGGTAACCGCGTGTCGAGCGAAACCGAAATCAACGGTCCGGCCGTGCCCGAGATGGGCGTGCCAGGCTACCCGGACTTCGTGCTTCAGCCAGAAGGGGACGTCGGCGGGGAGTGAACCCGTACGGGGCGCTGACTCGGCTCCCGCTCAGTGCTAGTGCTGAGCGCATGGCTAAGACGATCGTCGTGTGCGGACATGGTCCAGGTATTTCCGAAGCCGTAGCGCGTCGCTTCGGCAAAGAAGGCTACAGCGTGGCGCTCGTGGCGCGCAATGCACAGCGCCTTGCTGCCTCCGAAAAGAGCTTCCTCGATGCGAAGCTGAGCGCCAAGGCGTTCCCCTGTGATCTCGGGCATCCGGAAGCCGTGCGCAAATTGATAGCGGATGTGAGCGCCTCGCTCGGCACCATCGCGGTGGTGCATTGGAACGCCTACGCTGGTCGTGCCGGTGACCTCAAGACAGCGAGCACCGAGGATTTGCAAGCCGTCTTGAATGTGGGCGTGGTCGGGATGATCGCCGCGATGCAGGCCGCCTTGCCGGATTTGAAAGCGAACAAGGGCGCGCTGCTGATCACGGGCGGCGGCTTTGCGTTCTACGATCCAGCGGTGGACGCTGCAGCCACGCAGTATGGCGCGGCAGGCCTTGCTCTCGCCAAAGCCGCGCAACACAAAGCCGCGGGCCTGCTGGGGAAGGCGCTGCAGAACGACGGCGTGTACGTGGGTGAGGTCATCGTCACCGGTTCGGTGAAGGGCACGGCGTTCGACAGCGGCCAGGCCACGCTAGAAGCATCTACCATCGCCGATCGGTTCTGGGACTTGTACCAGGCGCGCGACGTCAGCAGCGTCACCGTTTGAGTTTGCGGGCGCGCTGAGCGGGCGTCGCGAGCGGCCACACGCGGCTGAATAGGCGAGGCGGGATGGCACTGCATCCGCGCCTCAGCGCCGAGCCATCTGTGCAATAATCCCGCTGAAACAAGTGCGGCCTCAGACTTGCTAAGGGCAGGTTCGAGGACGCATGAACCTACCTAGCTATCGCATCATCGGCTTATCAGCGGCTTTGGGGAGTCTGCTGGCGGTTAGTTCCGCCGGGGCGGAGGAGAAGCTCACGACTCCTCCCACCGATACGGCGGGTAAACCGCTCAACCCGCCAGCACCCACCGGAACGACGCCGAAGCTCGTAGGTATCAGCGCGTTTGCGGGCGTCGCTGCTATCGATATGGGGCCGGTCAATGACCGCCTTGACTCGGCAGGGCCAGGGCGACTTTACCCCAAGAATCTCCCGATCTTGTTCCCCATTCTGGGGGGGCAAGGCTTCGGTCTTTTCAATCGCTTCCTGATCGGTGGCTCAGGCGCAGGCTTGCTTTCACGCAGCGTCGATGAGTCCGGTGACCGCCAAGTCTCTGCCAGTGGTGCGTGGGGCACGGTGGATTTCGGCTATCAATTGATTCGCGTGAACGGCTTCCTGCTTGCGCCGGTCATCTCCCTCGGCGGCTACGGCATGTCGGTAACTTCCTCCAGCAAGGCCGAAGCGTCGTTTTCAGAGGCGCTGCAGAATGACCACAGCTCTCACCTCACGAATAACGGCTTCCTCACGGGCATCTCACTGGTGAGCAAAGTCATCTTGCTCGGCAAGAACGCGCACGAAGCGCACGCGCGCTCGGGTTGGTCCCTCGGCGTGCGTATCGGTGGCTTGTACGGCATCCCGGTGCACGGCTGGAAGTCAGACGGCGTAAAAGTGAACGGTGACCCGCCCTTTGGGCTGCGCGGCGGGTACGCGGCGCTGTCCCTCGGCGTCGGTACTTGGTGAATCGAATGGCGGAGTAGGCTCGAAAGGCGTTGTGACGTTGGCTCATCCCGCCGGCGCGTCGCACACCGGCGCGTGTGACCTGTTGGAGAGTCTCAGACCTCGAATAGCCCGGCGGCGCCCATGCCGCCGCCGATGCACATCGATACGATGCCGTACTTCCCGCCGCGACGCCGGAGCTCGTGCAGCACGGTGGCGGTGAGCTTGGCGCCGGTGCAGCCGAGCGGGTGACCGAGGGCGATGGCGCCGCCGTTCACGTTCAGCTTTTCATCCGGCACGCCCAGCTCGCGGCCGCAGTAGAAGGCTTGCGCGGCGAAGGCCTCGTTGATTTCGAACAAATCGATATCGGCAATGCTGAGCCCGGTCTGCGCGAGCAGCTTGCGGATCGCCGGTACCGGACCGATGCCCATGATGTCCGGATCGACGCCTGCGAGGGCGAATCCGCGCATGCGACCAAGAGCTTTGATGCCCAGATCCGACGCTTTTTTGTCGGACAAAAGGATGGCAGCGGCAGCGCCGTCATTCGTGGGGGAGCTGTTGCCGGCCGTCACCGAGCCGCCCTGTTTGAACACGGGCTTCAGCTTGCCGAGCACCTCCAGCGTGGTGCCGGGGCGTGGGCATTCATCGACCGAGAACGTGAGCTCGGTGATGGTTTCACCTTCAAACACGCGCGCCTGAACCGGCACGATCTCGTCGTTGAAGCGCCCCGCCGCAATGGCCGCGATGGCACGTTCGTGCGAACGCACGGCGAAGGCGTCTTGCTCCGCGCGCGTGACGTTGAAGCGCGAAGCCACGCGCTCTGCCGTGTGACCCATGGCGATGTACGCTTCCGGGTATTCGTCCATGAGCTTCGGGTTCAAGCTCACCTTGTTGCCGCTCATCGGCACCATGGACATGGATTCCACACCGCCCGCGAGTGACACTTGAGTCAGCCCGGCCTGAATGCTCAGCGCCGCATGTGCGATCGCCTGCAGGCCGCTGGAGCAGAAGCGGTTGATGGTTTCAGCCGGCACGCTGTTCGGCCATTTTGCCAAAAAAACCGCATTTCTGGCGACATTCAGGCCCTGTTCTGCCTCGGGCATCGCGCAGCCGAGCAGCACGTCGTCGATGTCCTCTGCATTAAGCCCGGGGACGCGAGCGAGCGCGCCGTTCATGGCGGTTGCCGCGAGATCTTCCGGGCGGGTGTTGCGCAGGGTGCCCTTGAGCGCGCGCCCGACGGGCGTACGCACCGCTGAAGCAATGATCACATTGAGAGGGAATGTCATTTCACTGCTCCTAGTTACGGAGTGGCTTGTTGTTCATGAGCATGTATTGAACACGCTCTTGGCTCTTCTGCTCGCCGCACAGGGACAGGAACGCTTCACGCTCCAAATCCAAGAAGTGCTGCTCGGGGAGTAACGTGCCCGCCGCGACTGGGCCGCCGCACAGAATATGCGCGACCTTGTTGGCGATCAGCGCGTCGTGCGGGGAAGCAAAGCCGCCTTCGACCATGCCCCAGATGCGGGCGCCGATGGTCTTCTCGGCATCGTAGCCTGCGGCTGGCAGTAGGGGGGGGAGGGGCGCGCGGTAGCCAGCGCCAGCCAAGCCTAAAGCTCGCTGCTTGGCTTCGAACAATTGGCGCCCGGAATTCAGCGAAATACCGTCGGTAGTGCGTAGGTATTTGAGGGATTTTGCCTCTTCCGCGCTTGTTGCGACCTTGGCCATGGCGATATTCAGCGAGGCCTGACCGATGAACGGCAGCAGGTCCACGCCGCTCACTCCATTCAACTCAGTAGTGTAACGCTCGACCATCCGCAGGCAACCCCCGCCCGCGGGGATCAGGCCGACGCCGACCTCTACCAAGCCCATGTACGTTTCCGCGTGCGCCTGGCAGGCGTCAGCTGCCATGGCAACCTCACACCCACCGCCCAAGGTGTACTGGAACGGCGCCGCAACGACCGGCACCGTGGCGTAGCGCAGGCGCTGCATCGCCTTCTGCAGGCTGCTGACCACCTGCTCGATTTGATCCCAGGCCTTCTGCTGAGCCGCCATGGCGATCAACATCAAGTTGGCGCCTGCACAGAAGTGCTCACCCTGGTTGCCGATCACAATCGCTTGGAAGCCCGCTTCCGCCACGGCCGCGGCTTCACCGAGCATCGCGATCACGTCGTTGTCGAGCGTGTTCAGCTTGGTGTGGAACTCCACGCCCAAGACGCCGTCCCCCAGATCCACGAGGCTGGCACCGTGGTTCTTTTTGACCACGCGCGTCGGTTCGCTCTTGAGCTGATCGAGCCGGATTTGCTTCGGATCCGTCGGTACCGGCTTGGCCGTACGCGACGCGGCATCGAAGTAACTCGGCGCGGCCGGGCCACCCGCGTAGAAGCTGGTGCGGCCCGAGCCCAGCATGTTCAGGACCCAATCCGGCACCGCGATGCCGTCTTGCTTCATGCGCGCCACGGATTCCGGGACGCCGATCGCATCCCAGGCTTCGAACGGACCGAGGTCCCAGTTGAAGCCCCAGCGCATGGCCTGGTCGATGCTCACGATGTCATCCGCGATTTCACCGAGCCGACGCGCGCTGTACACGAGCGTTTTCGCGAGCAGTGTCCAGGCGAACTTGCCCGCCACGTCATCCGCGAAGACCAGCTTCTTCAGGCGCTTCTTGGGGTCTTCCTCGTTCTTGATGGCGCCCAGTGAATCGAAGCGCACCTTTTCTTGGCTGCGGTAGTCCTTGGTCTTCACGTCGTACACGAGCAGCTCGGCGGAGGTCTTCTTGTAAAACCCAGCGGAACTCTTGCGACCGAGCCGGCCCGCGCCGACCAAATCGGAGACGAAGCTCGGGATTTCGAACGCGCTGCGCCCCTCGTCCTTCGGTAGCGAATCCAAACAATTCTTGGCGACGTGCACCAAGGTGTCGATGCCTACCAGATCGCCCGTACCGAATGCCGCACTGCTCGGCCTGCCCATGGGCTTGCCCGTGATCTTGTCCACGGCTTCGATGCTCAACCCAGACTCCAGCATCTGGTGCATGGTGAGCATCATCGCGTACACGCCGATGCGGTTCGCGACGAAGTTGGGCGTGTCCTTCGCGTCGACGACGCCTTTACCCAGGAACTCACCGAACTCTGCCATGCGCACCATGACGGAAGGGTCCGTTTGCGGCGCTTTCGCCAGCTCCAGCAGGTGCATGTAGCGAACCGGATTGAAGAAGTGCAGCACCAAGAAGCGCGATTTGAGCGCCTCCGGCAGCACCTCACTCATGCTCGCGATGCTGAGCCCGCTCGTATTCGACGCGAGGATCGCGTTGGGGCGTACGAACGGCGCGATCTTCTCGAACAGCTTGCGCTTGATCTCGAGGTTCTCGACCACCGCCTCGACGATCAAGTCACACTCTTTCAGGCGCTCCAGATGGTCTTCCAGATTCCCGGTGGTGACCAGGCGCGCCGCGTCCGGCGTGAAGAACGCTGCGGGCTTGGCCTTGAGTGCTTTCTCCAGCCCAGCGTCGGCGAAGCGATTGCGCGCCTTCGGTTTACTCGCCTCTTCCGGCTTCAGATCGGGCGGCACAATGTCCAGCAGGTGGGTACGAATACCCGCCCCTGCGAAGTGTGCGGCAATTGCCGCACCCATGACGCCAGCCCCGATGACCCCTGCAGTTTGGATTCGTTCCGCCATCTTGCCTCTAACTTGAGGCTAGCCGAAGGCACTCGCCAGTAGCAAAGGAGCCTTGCGTGGGCGCGTTCGAATCGTCCACCCCGCGGGCCGAACCGTCCCGGACCTACAGTGTCGACATCGCATTCGGAGTACGTTTCGCTGAAGCTCGCCGCTGAGCAGGTCGTGAACACGGCGACGCGACTCGAGCGCCGCATTGAGGAGCGTTTTCCCGGCGCGGGTCTGTCACTCACCAAGGACCACTGAGGGCATCCTGGCCGGCGGACCGCGCACGCCGTCATTACCCGAACGCACGATGACGGCGTTCGAGTTCACGCGATACTTGGACTACTCGACCGAGCTATCTGCGCTGTGATGTCCCATCAACAATCGCAAGCGATTGTCCGCTTCGCGTAGCGAGCGCCGAGAGCTTCGGGCCCGCGCGCGGAATGTGTTCAACTATGACCAAACCGGGAATCCGCGAAGGTTTCGGATGCTTGCGACACTCCGCGGCGGTCACGTTGGCGCGTGGTCGAGTGTCCCGAAAATCTCACTTGCACCGGATGAGTGGCGGATCAAGGCTCGCCTCTCGATGAACGCTAGGCGTGGCTCGGGCACACGGAACCTTGTTGAGGCGCGCCGTGTCTTGATCGTGGATGACAACCACGACTCGGCTGAGCTGCTTGCGTTGGTGCTCGAGCGTCAAGGCCATCAAACGCGAGTCGCTTACGACCCGCAGCAGGCCATCCCGCTTGCGCTTCAGTTCCGTCCGAACCTCGCCTTTCTGGATATTGGTCTGCCGGGCATGGATGGTTATGAGCTACTTGCTGTACTGCGCGCCGCACCAGAGCTCGAAGGGTGCAAGTTCGTCGCGGTCACCGGTTACGACGACGTGACGTGCGCGCCCGGTACGCGTGGCTTCGACGGGCACTTGCTCAAGCCGATCGATCTGACGGCCGTCGCGAATCTGGTGCTGGAGATCGGCAGTGCCGATCTCGCGGGCGCGAAGCCCGCTTCGGCGTAGCCCGCTTCTCTTTCCGGTATGCGCGGGCTCACAGTCCGCCGCGCCAAGCGCGTGAATCGTCTGCTCCTCCGGGCCGTCACCTCTGGGCGGGCTCGTTGGCGCGGCACCGCGCTGAGCTCACCCCGGCAGCCGTGGTCACGGCCGTGCTCGAAGACGGCCAAGCGCAGGCAGCGAGGCCCGCGAACAGCACGCCTGAATCCCCAGTCGACGCGCTTCGTGATAGCCGAACGCGTGAACCCGTCCCCAGGGCGGGCAGGCGCGGCCGCTGCCACGACCTGCGAGTCGCTCGGTGGCCCACCGCCGACCGGCTCGGCTAGCACGCCCTTTTCCTCATGGCCCCAACTCCATCCCACTTGCTGCCGCGAAGTTGTGTCTTCCGAACCCGATCCCCAAGATCTCTCGGTATCCCCCTCACCGATCGGTCGGTCCCTACACCGCACGCCTTACGCCAATCAAGGCTGGAGCGGAGCGAAGCGCCCACACCCTACTACTTGATTTGGGCTGGGGACTGTCGCGCGGCTCGCATGTTCCGTAAACTTTGAAGTTATGCCGTCGTCTCGAGCTCCCTCTCGCTCCAACTCCAGTAGCTTCCTCTGGTCCTTCCTCGTGGCGAGCGTGCTCGTTGCGTGCGGCGGCAACCCGCAGCTCGTCGGCGGAGACCAAGAGCTCTCTAGCGCCGGCCGCTCCGGCGTGGGTGACGCGGGCGCGACCGGTGACGACGCTGGTCCAGCGTTCGACTTCGACGGCGGCAATGGCGACAAGCCCGACGCGAACATGGACGTGCCCGAAGCGGGTCCGGGTTGTGGTGACGGCGTTGTCAACCAAAAGGACGAGGAGTGCGACGACGGCAACACCTTACCCGGCGACGGTTGCTCCGGCGCCTGCACTATCGAGGACTTTTCAAAGTGCCCACAGGCGGGCGGCCCGTGCACTTCGACCATCATTTGCGGCGACGGCAAGCTGGAAGGGGCGGAAGTTTGCGACGACGGAAACACCGCAGATGGTGACGGTTGCTCCGCGGACTGCCTGATCAGCGACCCGAGTTACGATTGCTCGGTGCTGGCGCAGATGTGCATCAACTTGGTCGTGTGCGGCGACGGCAAGGTCACCGGCGACGAGCAGTGCGACGACGCCAAGAATCCTCACGGTTGCTTGGACGACTGCAGCGGCGTCGAACCCGGTTACATCTGTAGCCAACCCGGCAAGGCGTGCATCAAGGTGAAGGTCGCCGTGTGCGGCGACGGCGCGCTCGACCCTGGCGAGCAGTGCGATGACGGCAACAACATCACCCCGGGCGACGGCTGCAGTAGTTCTTGCACGGTGGATGCGGGCTGGGTTTGCCCGACCGCGGGCGTGGCCTGTTTGCAAGAGGTATGCGGCAACGGCGTGCGCACCCCGGACGAGCAATGCGACGACGGCAACATCGTCGACGGCGACGGCTGCGCGAGCAGCAGTACGGGCGCGGCGACGAAGTGCAAGGTCGAGGTCGGTTGGGTGTGCCCCACTGCCGGCCAACCCTGCATTCCGAAGTGCGGCGACGGGATAAAGACGGGCTATGAGACCTGTGAAGACGGCAACACCAAGTCCGGGGACGGTTGCAGCTCTGCCTGTTTGGCCGAGCCCGGGTACGTTTGCAGCACGGTCGGAGCGTTGTGCACGAAGGCCGTGTGCGGCAATGGCATCAAAGAAGCCGACGAAGGTTGTGACGACCACAACACGGTGTTCGGCGACGGCTGCAGCGGCCAGTGCCAGAACGAAGTCACGTTCGACCCGACGACTGGCGCGGTCGTCATTGCCTGCGGCGACGGTATCCGCACCAGCGGTGAGGCCTGCGACGACGGCAACCTGAACAACGGTGACGGTTGCGACAAGACCTGCAACGTGGAGAGCGGCTTCGTGTGCTCGGACGCTGTTTCGGCGCCGGACTTCATCTCGCTTGCAGCGACGTATCACGACGTGCGCGGTAGCGACCAGGCCGCGGACAACACGGTGACGCCGCATCTTCCCGCCGGTCACCCGGACTTCGAACAAGGCGTCATTAAAAGCGAAAGTGGCCTGACTGGCGCGGTCTGCACCACCGCGAACACGACGACCTGTGGCGTGCTCAACAGCGCGGGCAAGCCGCAGCTGTACAAGAGCCCCGCAGATACGATCCAGAGCGCCGCGTCCTTCAGCAGCTGGTACGTGCAAGACACCACGAACACACCGCCCATCAACAAGACGATCACGGGCAGCGTGACGATGGCGCGTCAAGGCGTGACCGGCGCGGTTTACGCTTTCGATTCGAGCGCGTTCTTCCCGTTGGACACCGTCGCACCGCCGACCAGCTTCGGCCTGTACGAGAGCAGCGGTCACGACTTCGGTTTCACGACCGAGATCGACTACTTCTTCCAGTACAACGGCGGGGAAACGCTGACGTTCCGCGGTGACGACGACGTCTGGGTGTTCATCAACCGCAAGCTTGCGGTCGACATCGGCGGTGTGCACAGCGCCCTCTGGGGCCGCGTGGAGCTGGGCGACGAAACCAGCAGCTGTTCTCTGCAAGGGAGCGCCGGGAACGGCGGAGCGACGCTCGCGGCCTGTACGCCGACCACCGCTGTGAACACCGCCGCCGACGCCCGCTTCGGCCTAGTGAAGGGCGGCATCTATCAGATCGCTCTGTTCAACGCCGAGCGGCACACAACACAGTCCAATTTCCGCCTCACTTTGTCGAACTTTTTGCCGCCCCACTCGCAGTGTGTTCCGAACTGTGGCGACGGCAAAGTCGTGATCGGGGAGGTGTGTGATGACGGCACGACGCAGAACACCGGCGCGTACGGCCATTGCAGCCCCGACTGCTTGTCGCGCCAATTCTGTGGCGACGGCGCGGTGGAAGTTCCGGAGGCCTGTGACGACGGCACGAACCTCGCTTCGTACAACAGCACTACCGGCTGCGCTGTCGGCTGCGTGTTGCCCCCGAAGTGCGGCGACAAGACCGTGGACTTCGCGTTCAACGAGCAGTGCGATTTGGGCACGGCCGCCAACACCAACGCATACAACGGCTGCTCTTCGACGTGTAAGCTGGGCCCGTTCTGCGGCGATGGTCATCAGGATTCACCGCAGGAAGCCTGCGACAACGGCGCGATGAACGGCGGCTACGGCAGGGCTTGCGGTTACGATTGCCAACCCGGCGCCTTCTGCGGCGACGGCATCAAGAACGGCCCCGAGCAATGCGATTTGGGCGACGGCAAGAACGTGGGTGGCTACGGCGGCTGCAAGGCCAACTGCACGTTGGACGCGCGCTGCGGCGATCACATCGTGCAAGCCGGTGAACAGTGCGACGACGGCGTGAACTCGGGCGGGTATGGTAAGTGCGCCCCCGGCTGCAAGTACGGACCACGCTGCGGTGACGGGATCAAGAACGGCAACGAGCAGTGCGACGACGGCGTGAACGACGGTTCCTATGGCAAGTGCGCCAAGGACTGCCAATTCGGCCCGCGCTGCGGCGACAACGTGGTGCAGGCTCCGGAGACGTGCGACGACGGCTCGCAAAACGGCACAGGTGATTGCTCCACCAGTTGTCAGTCGTTCGTCACGAAGTAGTTGGTCGAGCGAGACTCAGCGGTCGATTGGCTCCGGCTGATCGACCGCTGACAGCTTTAAGTTTGGGCTCTGAGCGTGGGCTGATGCGGCCGAGTGCCTTACGCTCACCGCCCGTGTCGGTGTGCATTTCGACAAATTACTCAAATTGCGATTGGTTCGAGCTGGTGGAGGCCTTCCTGCACGACGGTCCGAGCGTATTCGATGTCGTGAGCGATCCCGATTAGGTTGCGCCGACGCTCGCGCGGCGCGTTCAGGCGCTCGCCAACTTCATGTCGCTTCGCCGTTCGAGCGACTGTCGGTCACTCATTGGTGACTGAGCGCCGGGCTCACGGAAGCAGCTCGGTGCTCAACACAAGTTGCGGCGCTTCAACTCAGCCAGCGTGAGTCGCGGGTTGAATTCGATCGGCCCGGCTGGGTTTAAGATCAATGCCTCTTCCACGGTGGAGCGCACGTGGATCGAGTATTTCTTCGGAGACAAAAGCAAAATGCCGACCAGGGCGCTGCGCTTCAAGCTCGAGATGAAGCCGGTGCCTTCGAACACGGCCACGGCGTAGCTCAAGCTCTTCATGATCTCGGGTAGCTTCTTGGCTTGGGCTTTGCGGAATGCGTCGTCCGGCGCGG
>JBDTJC010000168.1:0-34217 GCA_039936055.1 Polyangiaceae bacterium
GCACGCTCGCTATCTTGCTCAACTACGTGAGCTTCCAATCGCGCCTGAACAACTTCTGGCGCGGCCTCGTCGATTCGCGCGACGTGGTCTACTTCCTCTCGGTCACCGCGCTCTCGCTGATGGTGGCCTTCCGGGCGCTCGAGCGCCGAAAGTGGGCATGAGCTATGGCTACCCAAGAACATCGCCGTAAAGCGGCCGCCCAAACGGGTATGTACATCCTGGTGATCGCGGCGATTGCCGTAGTCGCCAACGTGCTCGGCGCAAAAGCGTATAAGCGTTGGGACACCACCAAGACCGAGCGCTACACGCTGTCTACCGGCAGCGGGCGCTTGATCCGCAGCCTGAACAGCGCCGTTCAGGTGGATGCCTACGTGAAGACGGGCTTGCCCCAGTTGGACGCGCTCGTGCGCGATACAACTGACTTGCTCAAGGAGTACGAGCGAGCGGGCGGCGGTAAGTTCAAGTTCACGATCATCGAGCCGACCACGGACGAACAGCGCGCCGCGGCCAAGGAAGCCGGCCTCACCGAACAACCCTTCGGCGAGACCAACCAGACCGGCGAAGACCAAGCCTCGATCACACAGGGCTACATGGGCCTCGTGATCAAGTACGGCAGTGAAAAGGCCGTAATTCCGCAGATCCCGGGCGAAGGCCTGGAGTTCTGGATCACCAACAAGATCCGCGAGATTCGGGACAAGTCCGAAAACATCAAGCACCGCATCGGTGTCATTACGGGCAAGGACGAGCTCAAGCTGAGCGATGCGAACTTGGTGCCGAAGCAGGGCAAGCAGGGCCAGGGCGGGCCCAGCATGCAAGGCATCATCGAGCAGGCCTTCCCGTTCTATAAGATCGAAGACGTGGACTTGAAGGGCGGAGCGAGCGCGATCGACAAGGACTTGGTTGGTCTGATCATCACGCAGCCGCAGAAGGACTACGACGAGAAGGAGCTGCGGCGCATCGACGAGTTCCTGATGCTCGGCGGCAAATCTTTGGTCGTGTACGCTTCTGCCGTCACCATGAAGGCCAACGACGCGACCATGAGCGCGACGCTCAGCACGCACGGCTTGGACAAGCTGCTCAGCGGCTACGGCATCACCATGAACAAGGACGCCGTGTTCGACAACGGCGCACAGTTCCGCATCGGTGCTCAGACGCAAGCGGGCGTGACCTGGTTCCGTCACCCCGGCATCGCGCACGTCGTCGCTGACCCGCGCATGGACGACGCGAACGACAAGCTGCTCGACAACTCCTTCGCGGGCTTCTTCCGGATGGACGAAGCGATCTTCCCGTTCCCGTCCAGCCTCACGCTCGACAAAACGAAGCAACCGGCTGACGTCAAAGTGACGGCCGTCGCGCGCACCACGCCGAAAACCATCGTCGTCACGTCCGACACGGTCGACGAGAAAATGCGCCTGAACTGGGACCTCAAGGGCAAGGAGGAACAGCGCATCATCGCCGCGACGGCGATCGGCAAGCTGAAGAGCGCGTTCGCCGGCAAGCCGGGTGAGGTCAAGCCGGCCAGCGAGATCGCGCCGAGCGAGTCGCGCGTGCTCGTGATCTCGTCCAGCGAGTTCTTGACCAACCCGTTCGCATACGCTGGCAACGGTCCGGAGCTCGGCGGCCAATTCCAGATGTTCGGCGCCGTGGGCGGCGATCAGCAGCTCTTGCAGATCGCGCAGCCGTACACGAAGTACCTGACCAACACGATCCTCTCGCTGAAGAACACCTTGGACTGGATGGCGGGTGATTCGGATCTGATCGCTGCCAGCGCCAAGCTACTCGGCGACCCGAACCTGACCTACTCCGACATCTCCAAGCCTTCGATCAAGGATAGCGACAACGAAGCGGACGCCAAGCGCAAAGACGAGGAATACCGTTCAGCGCGCAAGGCAGTACAAACCAAGGTGCAGTGGACGCTCACGTTCGGCGTGCCGCTTCTGTTCGCGGCGTTCGGTCTCCTACGCTGGCGTCAGCGCCAGTCCGCACGCGACTTGCTCAAGATCTGAGCCTCGAGGAAAACTGTCATGGCACTCAGCACGGAAAACAAACTGTACATCTCGCTGGGCGTGCTCGCCGTTCTCGGTGGGGCGTTGTTCTTGGTCAACAAGAAGGACGCCGCTGAGGCCGAGTCGTACACGCAGTCGGGGCAAGCCGCCTCGCTGCCCAAAATCGAGCTCTCGGACGACGATCTGAAGAAGATCGACAAGATCACGATCACCAAGCCCGCCAGCGGGGACGCTGGCGCGCCGATCGACGTAGAGCTGACCAAGACGGGCGAGGACTGGAAGCTGACCAAGCCCGTGAAGGCGACAGCCAACCAGCCGAACGTCAAGTCCCTGCTCGACAACCTGAAGGGGCTGAAGCTCACCGAGCAAATCGATTCGAGTAAGGCGAACTACGCGAAGTTCGAGCTCTCGGACGATAAGGCGCTGCACGCCGTGTTCTCCAAGGGCAACGGCGTCGCGCTCGACCTGTACTTCGGCGAAAGCGGCGGCCGCGGGCAGATGACACGCATCGGCGGCAAAGACGGCGTGTTCGCAAGCAAGGGCTACAGCAGCTACTTGTACGCACGCGACGTGAAGGGCTGGCGTGACATGACGCTGCTCAAGTTCGAAGACACGGACGTCACCAACGTCACGATCGAGAACGAGCACGGCACGTTCACCTTCGCCTACGACAAGGGCAAGACCACCAAGCAAACGTTCAAGCCCGCCAAAGACGGCAGCGCCGAGCCGATCAAGGACTACGACGAGTCGAAGCTGGTCGACATGTTGCGCGCTTACAAAGCGCTCAACGCCGACAACTTCGCCGACGCCAGCAAGACCGACGCGGACGTGGGCTTGGACAAGCCATCCGCAACGATCACGATCGCATTCAAAGACGGGGCCAAGCGCGCGATCACCTTCGGCGCGAGCGCTGAGGGCTCCAGCCACTGGGCGAAGGTCAGCGGAAACGATGTGATCTGGAGCATCAGCTCCTGGGCCGCTGAGTGGGCCAGCGCAGAACCAAAGAAATTCCAGAAGAGCGAAGCTCCGAAACCGGGCGGTTCGGACGCGGATCACCCGAACGCCAAGCATTTCGGCATGCCGCCGGGCATGCCGGGCGGCGCTCCGCCTCACCCGTAAGCTCCCGAAAGTCACGTCGCCCTCGTCGCCGCGCCCGACTCGTGAATTGCCACGAGGTGGGGACGGCGACGAGATGAGCGGCGGGAAGGGCCCAGTCGTCGCGCAACGTGACGCGGGCGCGAGCGCGTCGACCCAGCGAAGCCTAGCGTCAGAGGGGGCCGAGCAAAGCCGTCCTCGGCGTGCTAAAAGCCGCCCCCTCATGCGCGCTTCCTACCGTTGGCTCAAAGAGTTGTTGCCTAGCCTGACCGCCTCTTCCGAGCAGGTCGCGCTCGCGTTCGGAGGCGCGGGCCTGGCGGTGGACGGCGTGAAGGCGTTTGGTGCGGGACTGGAAGCGCTGCTGGTCGTGAAGGTGCTCGGCAAAGAGCCGCATCCCAAGCGCGCCACGCTCAACTTGGTGACCATCGACCGCGGTGGGGTCGAACAAGTCGTGGTGTGTGGCGCGAGCAACGTGCCGGCGCCGGGTGGCTTGGTCGTGTTGGCACCGCTGGGTGCCGTGTTGCCTGGGATGGATGGCCCGCTCGTTGCGCGGGACATTGGCGGCGTGCCGAGTGAAGGGATGCTGTGTAGCGAAACCGAGCTCGGCTTGGCCGAAACTGCGGACGGCATTTTGATCTTGCCCGAGGGCTCGGCCAAACCCGGTGCGCGCTTCGTGGACGCCTTCCCCGCCGCCCAAGACGTGATTTACGAGCTGGACGTCACGCCGAATCGCCCCGACGCGCTCGGCCATGTCGGGCTCGCGCGAGAACTCGCAGCACTGTTCAATTTGCCGTTCACGCCGCCGGCCGCCGGCACTCCGGCGCGCACCGCGAGCGAAAAAATCGAAGAGCTGGTCAAGATCGACAATCGCGACCACGAGCGTTGCCCGCACTACGCCGCGGGCGCCGTACTGGACATCACCATTGCGCCTTCACCGTTGTGGTTGCAGTGGCGCTTGCACAGCCTGGGCGTGCGCCGAATCTCCAACGTTGTGGACGTGACGAACTTGCTCTTGCTGGAGTTCGGACAGCCGCTGCACGCTTTCGACCTGGATCAGGTGCGCGGCGGGCAAGTCATCGTGCGGCGCGCGCTCGAAAAAGAGCCTTTTTCGACGTTGGATGGCGTGGCGCGCATGCTGGATGCTGATGACTTGGTGATCGCTGATGCCGCGGGGCCGAGCGCGTTGGCCGGCGTCATGGGCGGCCAAGTGAGTGAAATTCGCGACACCACGAAGCGCGTGCTCGTCGAGTGCGCGTACTTCACGGCGCGTGGCGTGCGCCGCAGCGCGCGTCGCTACGGGCTGCACACCGAAGCCAGCCATCGCTTCGAGCGCGGCGTGGACTACGCGCAGGTGGAGCACGTGTTGGAGCGCGCCAAAACGTTGCTCAGCGAGCTCGCCTCGGGCGCCGCGGTGCCCGGCGCGTTGCACGCGCGCGGCCCGGAACCGGTGCTGCCGGAAATCACGCTGCGCTCGGCGCGCTTGGATGCGCTGCTCGGTGTCGCTGTGCCGTTCACGGAGGCGCGTGCCATCATCGAGCGCTTGGGGTTCCCGGTGTTGGCAGCGGAGGGCAACGGGGCGAGTGCCGCGCTGCGCGTGCGCGCCGTGTCGTTCCGACCCGACGTGACGCGCGAGGTGGACTTGATCGAAGAGGTGTGTCGGGTGCGCGGCCTGGACGCCATCCCGACGCGCTTGCCGGCCGTGATTCCGCAGCCGCCTCGCGCCACGGGCAAGCTGGAACGCGACGTGGGCGCTGCTGCCGTCGCGCTCGGCCTCTCGGAAGCCGTCACGTATGCATTCGTGTCGGAAGCGGAGCTGGCCAAGGTGCACGCGCCGAAACCCAGTGTTTTCCTGGCCAATCCGTTGAGCGAAGAACGCAACGTGATGCGCACCAGCTTGCTGCCCGGGCTGCTCGAAGCGCTGCGCCGCGCACGTCGCCGCGGCGAAACGCGCGCCCGCTTGTTCACCGTGGGCAGCGTGTTCGGCCCGCCCGTGACGCACACAGTGGACGGCGCGCGTCCGCGCTTGCCGGCGGACATTGGGATGCTGCCGCGTGAAGAGCTGCGCTTTGCGGCAGTGCTCGCCGGCGCGCGCCACGAGTACCTCGCGCTGAAACCGGAAGAGGTAGACGTGTACGACGCCAAGGGTATGGCGCTCGAGCTGCTTGAGCGCGTCACTGGGCAGCGTGCCGTGGTGCAATTGGCATCCGCCGAAGCGCGCCCCGCGCATCTGCACCCGCGCGGCGCGAGCATCATCACCGTTGCGGGAGTCGCCGTCGGCCAGCTCGGGCCGTTGCATCCGGATGTGGTTGAAGCGCTAGACCTCGGCGCCGGCGCGCAAATCGTGGAGCTGGATCTGGAAGCCGTGCAGCGCCTCGGCAAGGGCGTGCCGCAGCACCGCGCCATCCCGCGCTTGCCGGCGGCAACGCGCGATCTATCCTTGGTGGTAAACGACACCATTGGCGCCGGCAAAGTTGCGGAGCTCCTGGAGCAGGCCGGCGGCGCACTGTGTGAGTCGATCGAACTGGTAGCTCTGTTTCGCGGCGGTTCGCTGCCATCAGGCCAAAAATCACTCACTTTCCGCGTCATTTGCCGTGATCCCAAGGCACGCGCGCAAGGCGACGACGCTCGCACCCTGACCGACAAAGAGGTCGATGAAGTGCAGGGTCGCATGATCCAAGCCGCTCAAAGCGAATTCGGGGCTACACTGCGAGGCTGAAGATGCGCGCGCAAGGCTCGCTCGGGTCGGCATTGGCTGTGCTGGTGCTCGGCACTGCCGCGGGTTCGCTACTCGGGTGCGAGCGCAAAGCTCCGGGCCCGGAAGAGTGCCAGCGCTTTGCCGAAATCGTCGTGCAGCTGGCGGGCAGTGGTCCGCTGCTCACCCCCGAGGTTCAATCGGCGGTCGAGCAAGAGACTAGGACCTGCCTGACGCGGCCGTATGATCGCCAGCTCCTGGAGTGTGTCACCGCGACGCATCAGGGCGCCATGTGCATGGCCGCGTTTCGGCGGCGCACCGGACGAAGGCTATGAGTCCGCAGGGGCCGGGCGCGCCGCCACCGCCCATCGCGTCGTCACAGCCGAACGCGCCACTCGCGCGTAGTAACCCGTTCGAGCCGCCGCCCGTTGGTAGTTACGGCGGGGCGCCGGGAACGACGCGCTATGCGCCGCCCACTTCATCAGAGGCGATTGGCGCGCTGGTGTGCGGCCTGCTGGGCTGGGCGTGCCTACCCATGGGCTTCATTGGGCTCTGGCTCGGTTATCGCGCACGCAAGGCGATTCAGGAGAGCAACGGGCAGCTCGGCGGCGACGGCATCGCGCTCGCGGGGATGATCGTCGGCGCGATCACTGGCGGAATCGGGCTCTTGATCCTGCTGCTGTATTTCGGTGCAATCGTCGTTGCGCTCGGTGTGACTCGCTTCAAGTAACGCAGCGCACTCAGACTTCGAAGCTGAGCGCCTCGCCGGCAACGCGCACTCGAATGGTCGCGCCGTCCGTGAATGTTCCCGATAGTAGGGCGTGCGCCAGCGGATCCTGCAGATTGCGCAAGATGCTGCGTTTGATCGGGCGCGCGCCAAGCGCCGGCTCGTAGCCGCGGTCGACCAGGAACGCCTTGGCCGTTTCGTCGAGGTCCAGCTTGAGTCGTCGATCACCGAGCAGGCGTTCCAAGTGCATCAGCTGGATATCCACGACCTTGCGCAGGTGCTCTTTCGTGAGCGGGCGAAACAGCAGCGTCTCGTCGATGCGGTTCAGGAATTCCGGCCGGAAAAACTCCTGCAAGCGGTCGAGCAGCACATCACGTAAGGCTTCGCGGCCAGCCTCGCTCTCGAACAGCTTGGGGTCGGCTTCGAGGATACGATCCGAACCGATGTTGCTGGTCATGATGACCACCGTGTTCGAAAAATCTGCGAGCCGGCCGCGACCGTCAGTCAGTCGACCGTCGTCCAACACCTGCAACAGCAGGTTGAATACGTCCTGATGGGCTTTCTCGACTTCGTCGAAAAGCAGCACCGAATAGGGACGCTTGCGCACCGCCTCGGTCAAAAAGCCGCCCTGCTCGCTATCGGCGTAGCCGGGTGGCGCGCCGATCAAGCGCTGCGCCATGTGGCGCTCCATGAATTCACTCATGTCCAGGCGCGTGAGGGCTTGATCGTCGTCGAATAGGAAGCGCGCCAGCGCCTTGGCCAGTTCGGTTTTGCCGACGCCGCTCGGACCCAAAAATAAGAACGACCCAATGGGCTTTCCAGGGTCGCGTAGGCCAACTCGACCGCGGCGCACTGCTCGCGCCACCGCGGCGACCGCGGCGTCTTGGCCGACCACACGCTGCGCCAAGCGCTCTTCCATCTTCAGCAGCTTGTCCGCCTCGCCTTCCAACATTTTCGCGACGGGGATCCCGGTCCAAACAGCGAGCGTGGCCGCTACCTCGCGTTCGCCCAAGATGCGCGGCGCAGGCGCGTCACTGCTCTTCGCGGCCTCTTCCGCTTTCGCAAGGCGCGTCTCGAGCTCCTTGCGCACGGCTTCGTCGCGCGCGGCATGTAGCTCCAAGCGCAGTTGGCGGACGGCACCAACCACGCCCCGCCGCGCCGCCATATCTGACCGAATTTGCTTCGTTTTCTGCTCGAGCGCCGGCAGCTCCTCGAGCAACTTTTGGCGTGCGTTCCGGGTCTCGGTGTCTTCGCTCTTGTCGAGCGTACGCAGTTGCGCTTGCACTGATTCCAGCCGACGCAGCAAGCCATCCGATTCCGTGGAGACCCCGTCTACCTCAACGCGCTTGGCTGCACAGGCCTCGTCCAACAGATCCAGCGCGCTGTCCGGAAGACGGCGATCCGTCACGTAGCGCTTGGCCAATTGCACGGCGAGCTGGACCGCGCGTTCACTGATCTCGACGCCGTGGTGTCGTTCGTAGCGTGCCGCGACACAGCGCGCGATCTCGGTCGCTTCCTCGAGAGTAGGCTCCGCGATCGGCAACAAAGTGAACAGCCGCAACACCTGCGCGTCACGCTCTTCGAGGCGCTTAAGGCCCTCGGGCGTCGTAGTCGCGAGCAAACGGAACTCCGAGCGCAACAACGCTGGCTTCAGTACTTCACCGATCGCCGTGCCTGAAGGGCCCTGACCGAACAACTGCTCGATGTTCCGTACGACGAGAATCACCGGCGCTTGCGCGAGCTCAGCCAAAAGCCGCTTGACGCGCTCTTCGATTTCGCCACGCAAACGCGCGCCGCTGACCAACGCACCCGTGTCGATTTCCAGCAATTTCGTGGACGCCAAGCTAGTCGGCACGTCGCCACACGCGATGCGCTGCGAGAGAGCGCGCACCACCGCGCCCTTGCCCACGCCCGCCTCACCGACGAGCAGCGGGTGGCTCTTCTGACTGCGCTCCAGAATCGTGAGCAGCCGTCGCACCTCAGCCACGCGCAGTATTACGGGTTCGTCGGCGTCACCGAGGAGTGGACGCGTGAAGCTTCCTGGGGTCGCGCTCGAACTCCGAGCGGCAGAAGGCAACGAGCGCAACGCCGCCATGTGCGGGCGTAACGACCCCGGCAGCACGCCGAACGCAGTCAGCAGCTCGCCCGTCGAACCGCGGACCTCCTGGGAGAGCGCGTTCACGACCTGCTCCACCATTACCCGCTCGGACTTCTCGCGATCCGCCTCACGCTGCGCGCGCTCCAGCAGATCCAGCATCGCAACGGAGAGATAAGCCGGCTCCGCGCTGCGCGGCAGATCCCCGAGCGCCCGCTCGAGCCCCGCCTCGAACTCGAGCAAATTGCTCACACCGCGCTCGAACACCGCGCGTACGCCCAAATCTCGGCCCAACGCACGCACTAACAAGTGCAGCGGCTGCACCTCCGCGTGCTTCCGCTCATCCGCCAAAGCCTGCGCCGCCGCCACCAAGGCCTTGGCATCCGCTGTATACCGTTCCAACGAGAGCGTTACCGCTTCTTCCGCCATCTGTTCACGCTACCCCGCCCCCAATCGTCCTGCTACGCTGGAGAATCGCCGGCCGCGGCAACCTTAGCCGTGGCAACCTTAGCCGTGGCAACCTTAGCCGCGGCAACCTTAGCCGCGGCTACCTTAGCCACGGCAACCTTGACCGCGGCAACCTTGACCGCGGCAACCTTAGCCGTGTTGATCGGCGTGCGTGCCCCCGCGACTTGATCGCGCGCCTGGATGGAACGGAGCGCCCGCGCCAGCAGCCTCCTGTTCGGCGTAGTTGCCGACTTCGAGGTGGAAGGTCTTGCCCGAGACGGCAGAGGTCGGCGGCGTCCCGTGCGCCACCTGGTCGTTGCTGGTCACTGTCGGCACGCTCTTGGAGTGCCTGGGCACGCAGAGCACGCCGCCGAAGGCTGGGACGACCACGCCGTGGCGCGTGACCCCGCCCCTAAAGGGCAACCCTGGCACGCCGTTCACACCGCAGATCAAGAGCTGCCCGCGCACCACGCCCGAAAGCCCGCGATCAACAAGATCAAAGGGCAAGGGATGCCTTTTCAAGCCGCAAATCGAGGTTTGAATTGAGACCTCGATTTCAGCGCGCGCACGGCAGGGCGCAAATGATACCGCTTCGTGAGCAATCAAAAAACCGCCCTTTGAATTAAAACTCGATTTCGGATTTTTGAGGGGCGCCGCGGGCAACGCTACTCGGCGGTGAGGAACGTGACCGGGATCGGTTCGCGTTCGCGTAGCGAACCTTGTTGGAATTCAAACGTCGATTTTCGATTTTGCGAGGCAGTGTTCAAGAGCGGCGGCGGGGTTCCAGGGGGTGGCTCGAGCCCGGGCGAGCCGAGCGCGGCGAACGACGCTGAGAGCAGTCGAGTGCCCTTATCAGTAGGCCAAATGCGCCACGCCCAGGAGAGGCCATCTGGTCCGCGATCGACTAGACCGCGATCTGAAAGCACCCGCATCAGGTAGGACACGGTACTTTTGTCGAGCTCAGTCGCCAGCACGATTTCTTCTTGGCTCACGGCATCCTGAGCTTGCCGACTCAACCAGTCGGTAACGTACAGTACCCACCATAGGGCGAAGGAAATGCCGTGAGGTCGGAGCTCGGCCTCCACGGCGCGCCGCACGCGCGCGGCACGCATGACGATGTCGATGACGGCGTCTGGATTGTCGGCGGTCATGCGCCACCGTGTGCACTGGCGGCGCCGATGGGAAATTGCGGCGTGAACGGGGGTCAGGGTGTGGCGGACGCCGGCGGGGAGGCGGCGAGCAGGCTGTGCTAAACAGGGTCGACTTGGTTACGCTCGAAGATCTTCCAGGGCCCTTTGTCACGACGGTTGCGGTCGTGTTGGGGCTGGTGTTTGGCAGCTTCCTCAATGTGGTGATCTATCGGTTGCCGCGCGGGGAAAGTTTGTCGCATCCGCCTTCGCGGTGTCCGGGCTGTGGCAAGGCGATTCGGATCTACGACAACATTCCGGTGCTCGGGTGGCTGCTGCTGTTGGGGCGCGCGCGGTGTTGCAAGGTTCGCATTTCGGTGCGCTATCCGCTGATTGAGGCGTTGGGCGGCCTCTTGGCTTGGGCGATCGTGCGGATGATTATTTTCGAGCTCCCGGACGAAACCTTGTGGTGGAAGGTGGTGCTGATTTTTGCGGCGTACCTCGCGCTGGCGCTGGGTTTGTTGGCAGCGTCGTTCATCGATCTGGACCACATGTATTTGCCTGATCAGATCACGCTGGGAGGTGCGGCGTTGGGGTTCGCTAGCATCCCACTGCGGGAGATGAGTCTGAAGGACGCGGCGCTTGGCGCGTTGGTTGGCTTTTTGGTCGTGTGGCTGCCGTTCGATTTTTTGTACAGCAAGCTGCGGGGCATGCCAGGCATGGGACTGGGCGATGCAAAGTTGGTGATGCTCGCAGGCGCTTGGTTTGGCTGGCAAGGCGCGTTGTTTGCGCTGCTGGGCGGCGCGGTGCAGGCGAGCTTCACGGCGCTGGCCGTGTACTTGGCGCGCGGCCGCTTGGACGAGCCGGAGTCGGTGATCCGCGAGCGGGAAGAGTTGCGCGCGCTCTTGGAGAGCACTGAAGGCGAGGAGCGCGCGGAGTTGGAGCGCGAGATGGCGCGCGATCCGTTGGCCTTCGAGCCAGAGGCCGGCTTGGGCAAGGCGCGCTTCGCGTTCGGGCCGTTCTTGGCGCTCGCGACCATCGAGTACATGTTGTTCGGTGACGTGATTTTGCGGGCGGTGTTCCCGTGACCGGGCGCGCCCGGCGTAGGTGGCTTGCGCGGCGGCTGCTCTGGCTGGTCGCGTGTGGCGCGTCGGGCGCGTGTGGTGGCCCGCGGCTGGTGACGGCGCCGAGCGGGCCACAGCCAGCGAAGGCGCAGCCGGTCAGCGTGGATTTTCCGCCGCCGCCGGCGAAGATCGAAGAGATCCCGATCTCACGTCAGTCGGCCAACGGCTGCGTATGGCGGGATGGGTTTTGGGATTGGACCGGGCGGCGTTGGGAATGGCAGACCGGGCGCGCAGTGTTGCCGCCCCCGCGTTGTCACTTCGCCGAGGCCAAACTGGAATGGACCGCGGATTCGCTCTCGTTCTACCGGCCAGCGTGGTACCCAGACGCGGCCGACGCGCCTGCCCCCTCGAGCTTGAACATCGCCAAACCGTGCACGGAAATCGCCTGCATTCCTCGCACTCCTAGCACCAGCGCCGACGCCCCCTGAACACAGTGTCCGATCCGAACTCAGACCCCTGGTCGATCAAGCGCGTGCTCGCCTGGGCCACCGATGACTTCAAGCGCCGCGGCAACAAGACCGCGCGGCTCGACGCCGAGTTGCTCCTGGGCGAGGCGCTCGGTTTCGATCGCATCAAGCTGATCGTCCAAGCGGAGCGCCCGCTCGCCGAGGGCGAGCTCAGTCGCTACCGCGAATTGATCAAGCGCCGCCGCGTCGGCGAACCGATTGCCTACATTTTGGGGCGCCGCGAATTTTTCGCGCTGCCCATGGTCGTGGATCGCCGCGTTTTAATTCCGCGTCCGGACACCGAGGTCTTGGTGGAGAGCGCGCTCAGTGGCACGCTTACCCAACACTTGTACGGGCGCATGCTCGACTTGTGCACGGGCTCGGGCTGCGTTGCGATTGCGTTTGCCAAGGCGCGCCCCACGTGGCGCGTCACCGCCGTGGACGTGTCTTCGGATGCCGCTAGCGTGGCGCGCGAAAATGTGCGCCGCGCTGGCGTGGTGCACAACTTGGCCGTGCTCGAGGGTGACTTGTTCGCGCCACTTCCAGAGGGCGCATGCTTCGAACTGATCACAGCGAATCCGCCGTACATCCCGAGCGCAGACATCGCCGGCCTCGATGCCGACGTGCGTGATTTCGAACCGCGGCTGGCACTTGACGGCGGCGCGGACGGCCTTGCCGTCACGCGCCGAATCATCGCCGAATCCCCCCGCTATTTGAGCCCTGGGGGCCTTTTGGCCATGGAAGGCGGCTTCGACCAAGCCCCCAGAGTGGCCGAGCTCTTGGCCGCCGCTGGCTACACGCACATCACGCGCGCGAAGGATCTCGCGGGCATCGAGCGCGTGGTTACGGGCCGCCGGTAAACGTCAGCCGCGCTTCGAGCGAGAACGTATCGCTCGTCAGCGATTGACTCCACATATGCGTGTACACGGCAGCGGGGCCAAACTTCAGGCGCCAGAAGCGCACCGCTTCCCAACCCGCGCCCAAGCCGATCACACTCATCAAGCCGCCGTTAGCGGCGTCCCGACCACGGCCGCTGATCTTCATGCCACCCGCGCCGAAGTCACCGAATAAGGAGAGGTCACGGAACACCCCGCCGCGATAGAACAGCGGATAGCCTTCGACGTGAAAGATGAACGCGCTACCCGCGGCCTGGATGTCATCACGCTTGAGGCTGAGGGTTTCGAGCCCGATCCCGAACACGAACCAATCCGTCAACGCGCCGCCGAACCACAAGCGGTTCGAGCCGCCGAACGCGAACGCCGTGTTACGCTTGTACAGAGGATTGTCGAGCTTCGCGAGCTCGTTCGGATAGCCGTAGGCGCGGCCAACGGCCAGGCCGCTGGTGATGCCGAGCACGAAGCCCGAGCGTCGCGTCGCGACTTGCTTATAGCCACCGTCCCAATCGTTGTCCGACGATTCGGCGCGGGCGCGCGCCGACACTGACCCGACGCCGATGAGGGCACACAGAAAGAGCAGTCGCTTCATAGGGCTCATCCGATCTCGGACACTCAGGCCTCGGGGTCAACCCCACGCGCAACGCCTGCGCTATCGGTGGGGGATTTCAGCGGCGGCGCTTTGCGATCGCGCGCACCAACTCCAAGATGGCGTCTTGCAATTCGGGTGGCGCGGCCTCCATCAGGCGCGCGGTTTCCACCGCTACTGGTCCGAGTTCAGCGACGCCGCCCACGAGTTCGCCCGCAGGCACACCGAGACCGTTAGCGAGAGACATCACTGTGCTCAACGACGGATCACGCCGACCGTTTTCGACGGTCCCGATATAGTTAGGAGTGAGGCCGGACCGTTCCGCAAGTTGCTCGAGCGTGAGCTCGAGCGCGATACGACGCCGTCGCACTTCCCTTCCGAAGATGGTGGGCAAGGGAAGGCGATTTCTTCTCACTCCGGGTGCAGACATGAACCACTGATAGTGTTGATGTTTCAACACGATGATATACGGATCGCGACGCGCGGTGAGAGTTTGCGAAACGTGAACGCGCATCTCGTACATCACGCCAACTCGCTCCGGTCACTTCAGCCGTCCGGTCGGATCGCGGCGTCGACACACTCGGTGATAAAAGGCACACAACCGCCAGCTCGCGCGAGCCGACTCGACCAGGATGCGTATCGAGTACCCTCGCAGCGCGATCAGCGCGCCGCACTCCCAGCAAACCGTTTCAAAGGCCGAGTTTCGCGTGAAGGTGAGACATTTGCCGGAGGCGCAAACACACCCGGAACAAGTGCGCGCCCAGCTCGGCAGCGCATGGTCCGCCGTGGTCGGCACGCCGGCGACGCCCCAGGCCCTCGCGATCCTGACCGCGCATTGGGCGCTCGAGACGGACGCGGGCCGCGCCATGCCCGGTCACAACTTCGCCGGCATCAAAGCGGCACCGTCGGCGCGCGGCGCGTTGCTGAGCACGGTGGAAGGTTATGGGGCGACGCGGCGCGAGGTCAGCGCGCGCTTCCGGGTCTACGACAGCGCCGAAGCGGGTGCGCGGGACTACGTTCATTTGCTGGCGACGCGCTTCCCGGCGGCGCTCGCCGCCGCGCGCACCGGCAGCGCAGCCGGCTTTGCCCGTGCCCTAGCGCACGGCGGCTACTTCACGGCTGACCCCGTCGCGTACGCCGCCGGCCTCGAGCGGCGCCTGCATTCACTCGACCGGGGAGCGCCGCTCAATCCGACCTCTGCGCCCGGAACGCTCGCACAAATAGCGTTGTCGGGCGTACTGGGCGCCCTGCGCGAGCGCTCAGACGACCCTTAAAACTTGGCCGAAGCACGCCGAGCATGGCACCCGCTTCGGTATGCACCCGCTGCTCGCCCCGCCCACTGCGCGCCGCGCTTGCGGCTTTCTTCTGCCCTTGCTCGGCTTCTTGCCCCTGTTGCTGAGCTCTGCCGGCTGTGGCTCGCACCACGCCGAGGCCGACGCCAACCCGAGTTTATCCAAGCTCGCGGAGGACGACAGCATCCCCAACGTGCCGGAGCCCGCCGCGAACGGACCCAAACTCGGCGCGGTCGCCAACGTGACGCCCGTGTTGGAGCGCCCCGCAGTGGGCGCCCGCGAGCTCGGCTACTTGCACGCCGGCGCGCGCGTCGCGCGTGCGAACGAGCCGTACTCGCGCCGCGGTTGCGGCGGCGGCTGGTACGCGGTGAGACCGCGCGGCTTCGTGTGCGCGACCGAGAGCGCCACGGTGGACATGGCGCACCCCACGCTGAGAGCGATGGCGCTGACGCCCAACCTCGATAAGCCCCTGCCCTACACGTACGCCCGCACCCGCGCCGATACGCCGATGTTCGAGCGCGACCCGAGCCACGATGACTCCGTGCGCGAAGTCGGCAAGCTCAAGCACAAGGCCGGGATGGCCGTCGTCGGCTCGTGGTCGGCGAAGGATCCGGAGGGCACCGTACAACGCCTCGCACTGCTCACCAGCGGCCGCTTCGTGCGCGCGAGCGATCTGGAAGCCGCAGAGCCATCCACGTTTCAAGGCGTGGAGCTCGGGAAGAAAGAAGATTTACCGCTCGCCTTCGTCGTGAAGCGCGGCGTGCACTCGTTCAAGATCGACGGCGAGGACACAACGAAAGCCGAGGCGCTGAACGTGCATGACGTCGTGCACCTCAGCGGGCGCTTCCACAGCGTTGGTGACGTGAAGTACTGGGCGACGAGCGATGGCCGTTGGGTGCGTCACCGCGACGTGCTCGTGGTGCAACAGCGCACTACATTCCCGGATTTCGCTCAAGGCACGCAGCGCTGGCTCGATCTGAGCGTAGTGACTGGCGCGCTCACGATGTACGAGGGCAAGCGCCCGATTTTCGTCACCTTGGCCAGCGTGAACCGCGACGCGCACCAAAACGACGCCGACAAGTGGCTCGGCACGTTCGACGTGACCGGCAAAGAGATCACACTGGCGACGCGCGATCCCAATGCGTTCGGCGAAAACTTCGAGCTATTCGACGCACCCTGGGGCCTCACGCTCTCGTCCGGCATGCAGCTCTACGGCGCGTACTGGCATGACCGCTTCGGTATCGAGCACGGCTCGGGCGCAGTCGAGCTTTCGCCGACGGATGCCGAGCGCATCTACCAGTGGGTTACGCCGCAGATCCCGGACGGCTGGCATGGTCTTACTGCGCCGCTTGCGGCTGGCGACGACAAGACTCGCTTCGTGATTCGGAAATGAGCTCGGCCCGGCACACCGCCGGTGACAGCCGCGCGCGCTCAGCCAGTGCGCAAACGGTCGAGCACTTCGACGGTCGCGGGCGAACGATTCAGCGTGTAAAAATGAATGCCGGGCGCGCCGCCCGCAATGAGTTCTCGGCATTGCGTGGTCGCGTGCTCCACGCCGATGGCCTGCACCGCCGCCGCATCCGCGCCCGCGGCCTCCAAGCGCGCCAAGAGCGGGGCCTGGATCGAAGCGCCGCACATCGCCGTGAAGCGCTTGATTTGCGAGACATTGGTGATCGGCATGATGCCCGCGATGATTGGAACGGTGATGCCTGCCGCGCGCGCACGAGCTACGAACGCGAAGTACGCTTTGCTATCGAAGAACAGCTGCGTGACCAGCAACTGCACGCCGGCATCCACCTTGCGTTTGATGTTCTGCAGATCGATGTCGGCAGAGGCGGACTCCGGGTGTGCTTCGGGGTAACACGCGCCGGCCAAACAAAAATCATAACGCGAGCGAATGAACTCCGTCAGCTCCGATGCATAGCCGAATCCGGCTTCGGACTTGACGAACGTAGTCTCGCCCTTGGGTGGGTCACCGCGCAGCGCGAGCACGTTGTCAATGTCGCCCTCTTTCAGTTGGTCGAGCACGCTCTCGATTTCCGAGCGCGTCGCGCCGACGCACGTGAGGTGCGCCATCGCTTCCAGTCCCACCTCACGCTTAATGCGCTTCACCAAATCAACCGTGAGCCGGCGTGTGCTCCCGCCAGCACCGTACGTCACCGAGACGTACGCCGGCTCGTACGCCTGCAAACGCGCGACGGTCTCGAACAAGCGATCGACGCCAGCCTCGTCCTTGGGCGGGAAAAATTCAAAGGAAAACGCGGGGGTTTTCGCCGAAAGCTTGTCGGTGATTTTCATAGGCGAGAGACGGAAAGAGAAGCGCTGAATGGGACGGATAGACACGCTAGCAGCGCGCGCCTGGCTATGCCAATAGGACGCACTTCGATCTCGCAACCATCAACTGAAGCGGATGAACGCAGCACCCGTTCGGACTATCTCAAGAGCTAATGCATATTCACATCATAGCGGTCTCCGGCACGGGCATGGGCGCGCTCGCGGGCCTGCTCGCAGAGCTCGGGCATCAGGTATCCGGCAGTGATGTGGCATTCGATCCGCCCATGGGCCCCGCGCTCGAGAGTTGGGGCGTGCGTTGCCTACGCGGCTTCGACCCGAAGCACCTCGACCCTGCGCCGGACCTGACCATCATCGGCAACGTGTGCCGCAAGGACAACCCCGAGGTCCTGGCGGTGATCGAGCGCGGGCTGCGCTTCACGCACATCGCCGGCGCGCTCGGGGATTTCGTGCTCGGCGCGTGCTCACCGCTCGTCGTGGCGGGGACACACGGCAAAACCACGACCACCGCCATGGCCGCCCATTTGCTGGACTCCTGCGGCTTTGCACCGGGTTTTCTGATTGGCGGCCTGCCCAAAAATTTCCCGCGCAGCTTCCGCGCGCCGCCAGGAGGCAAAGCGCGCTTGGCCATGGGCGACCGCCCGCGACGCTTGCCGCCATTCGTGATCGAAGGCGATGAGTACGACACCGCGTTCTTCGAAAAGTCCGCGAAGTTTCTGCACTATCGCCCGGAAGTCGCGATCCTCACTTCGATCGAGCACGACCACGTCGATATTTATCCGAGCCTGGAGAGCTACCTGGAAGCGTTCCAAAAATTCGTCGCGCTCGTGCCCGAGGACGGCCTGATCGTCGCCAACGCAGCCGACGAACAGGTGGTGCGCGTGGTGGACGAGCACGCGCGCGCTCAGGTGGCGTGGTTCGCGCTCGAAGGTGAAGACACGCACGGCAAACCGCCGCACTGGCTGGCCGCGCCATCTCAGTTCGATGAGCAGGGCACGCGCTTCGACTTGTACGCGGGCGGCGTGGCCTGCGGGCGCTTGGCGCTGACCGTTCCCGGCCGGCACAACCTGAAAAACGCGCTCGCCGCCATCGGCGCCACCGCGCAGGGCTACGGCGCGCGGATCGCTGACATTGGCCCGGCCCTGGCCCGCTTCGAGGGCGTTCGGCGCAGGCAAGACCTAATCGGCACCCCGCGTGAAAGCTTCGTGTATGACGACTTCGCTCACCACCCCACGGCCGTCCAAGAGACGCTCGCAGCGCTACGCGGTCGGCACCCGAACGGCAAGCTTTTCGCCGTGTTCGAACCGCGCAGTGCGACCGCGTGTCGCCGCATGCACCAAGACGAGTACACGCACGCCTTCGACACCGCTGACGTTGTGATCTTGGCGCCGCTCGGACGCTCTACCTTGCCAGCCTCCGAAGCGCTCGACCTCACGCGCTTGGCGAGTGACTTGCGGGCCCGCGGCAAAGCCGCCCAAGCGCTGCCCAGCGTGGACGCCATCGTGGATTACCTGGCGCTGAACGTGACTTCCGGCAGCGTCGTGGCGCTGCTGTCGAATGGCGCGTTCGGCGGCATTCACGCCAAATTGCTAGAGCGGCTGGGCCGCTGAACAAAGCCCCGTGCGGTCGCCCGGGAAGGATGCTAGACGCGGGCCCTCCGAAACACTTGGAAAAGAGGCAAACAGTGACGTGTCCCTGCGGCAAAGGCGAATCGATCGAGGTGTGTTGCGGGCCGGTGATCAGCGGCAAACGCCAGGCTGAAACCGCCGAGGAACTGATGCGCGCGCGCTACTCCGCGTACGCCACACACGACATCGACTTCGTCATCTCGTCTCATGATCCGAAGACCTCGAGCGAGGTCGACCGCGGCAACACCGAAGCTTGGGCGAAGAACTCGGAGTGGCTGGGTCTGCAGATCTTGGGTACCGAGGGCGGGACCGCGAACGACACCGAAGGCACGGTCGAGTTCGTCGCCACGTACAAGCTCAACAAGATGAAGCTCGACCACCGTGAGCGCGCCAGCTTCAAGAAGGAAGACGGCAAGTGGTACTTCATCGACGGTGTCGAGTTGAAGGGGCCGCCGGTGAAGCGCACCGAACCGCGCGTCGGTCGCAACGACCCGTGCCCGTGCGGCAGCGGCAAGAAGTACAAGAAGTGCCACGGCGTGGACGCCTGAGCGCTGTGCAGGAGCAGCCATGACTCGCACGGCGGAAGAGCTCGCGCAGGTAGCATGGGACGTCGCTCGAGAAGCGGCGGAGATCCTGCGCGGCGGCTTCCGCAAGCACCCCAGCGTGACTGAGAAGGGTCGCGCGGATCTGGTCACCGAGTACGATCTGGCGAGCGAGCGCCTGATCCGTCAGCGCTTGGCCGAACGCACGCCGGAGATCGCGATCGTCGCCGAAGAACAGGGCGGCGCCGCAGCGACGGGCGATGGCCTGACTTGGTATTGCGATCCGCTGGATGGCACGACCAACTTCGTGCATGGCCACTTCTTCTTTTGTGTCAGCATCGGCGTTGCGCGGGCGGGCCACCCCATCGCGGGCGCAGTCGTCGCGCCGGCGCTCGCCACGCATTGGGTCGGGTGGGAAGGCGGCGGCGCTTTTCGCAACGGCGAGGCGTGCCGCGTGAGCGCGACCGCCACTCTCGAGCATTCCCTGCTGGCGACCGGCTTTCCGAGCGACCGAAGCAATCCCCGAACCAACAATTTACCCACTTACACGCGGGTAAAACCCCTCGTTCGTGGCATCCGCCGCTGCGGCTCGGCGGCCCTCGATCTATGCCTGGTAGCAGACGGTACGTATGACGCCTACTGGGAGCGCAAGCTGAGCTCCTGGGACGTGATGGCGGGATCTGCGCTGGTTTTGGCCGCGGGCGGCACCGTCAGCGCACTGGATGGCAGCAAGCCCGACTTGTCGGTGGGACAGCTCCTGGCATCCAATGGCCGCGTTCACGCGGAGCTGCTCCCGTTGCTCGCGTAGTTAAGCCGCACGAATCGCCTTACATCACAGAAGTGCAGGCTAGTACGACGACCCGGAACTCCGTTCCGGGTTGTCGTACGTCGAGACAGATAGAGTACTGAGCACAGATTTGCCGTGCTGGAGGGTTTCTGCGGCCCTCACCCTTGAGTTCGAGGGCCGCGGAAACCCGGAACGCACATCCGGACCGAAGTACTAGTCCGTCGCTTCTGGCTGGAGGATAATGGGCGAGAATGAACGAACGCGCGCCGCGTCCGAGCGCGGCTCCCGGCTTCGGGCCGCGATCCGTGCCGCCCAAGAAGCCAGTGCGGCCGCTGGGAGCGGCGCGCCCTGTGGCTCGCCGCTCCGCGCAGGCCGCGGCTTCGCTTGAGCCGACGATCTTGCTCGTCGGTGCAGACAGCGCATTCGAACCCGCATTGCGCGCCGCGCTCGCGCGGCATCGCGTGTACGTCGAAACGACGTCCGCAGACACCGTCGCTGAAACGGTCGTCGCTGCAGCGCCGGACTTGGTGCTGCTCGTCGGGCCGGCCGCGCGTGACGGCGGCAGTGCTGTACTCCGCACCTTGATGAGCTCACCCGTGAGCTCCGTGATCCCCGTCGCCATCTTGGACGACAATGCCGCGCTCGACATGCGCCTGCGCGCGTTTCGGCACGGCGCGGCCGCGGTGATTCCGCCCTCGGCCAGCATCGACGCGATTGCCGAACAAGTAGCCAAACTGGCGCGTGAAATCCCGGAACGTGGCGGTGAATCGCTGGGCGTGATCGGTGAAGCGACGTTGAGTGAATTCGTAGGCGCGCTCAGCAGCGAGCTGCGTTCGGGCATCTTGTCCGTGCACACAGGCAGCGGTGGTGCGGACGAAGCGGTGCGCCTGGTGCTCGGTAGGGGGCGGCCGCTCGCAGCGTTCATCGATGACTTCGTGCGCCAGGTAAAATCCCACGTGGTGCACGCCGAACCGCTGCGCTACGAATTTACCGAGCACGCGGGAGGCACCGTCGCGCTGCTGGACGCTCAGGCGGACTCGGATGAGCAAGAGCGTGCGAGTGTCAAAGGCGTACGCGTCGCGCTCGCCGACGACGACACGGGCCGCGCGGACACCGTCGCGCAAGAGCTGCGCTCCCGCGGCGTGTCCGTCGTGGTCACCGACCTCGCGCCGACGGATTTACGCTTCGCCAAGCTGCGCCAAGTCGATCCCGAAGTATTGCTCATCGGCGAAGCCCAGCTCAAAGGCAGCGGCTACGAGCTACTACGCCGCATGCGTCGCGACACGCGGCTGCGCTGGGCGTCACTGCTCGTCGTTCGTTGGGACGAAATCTGGTCGGATGCCCTTTCGGTGCCCGCGCTCGACCGCTTGGAGACAGCGATCTGTGCGCTTTCCGAGGCGGACCGCACACTGCAAGCCTGGGCCGAAACCGGCGAGATGTTCGACGCGCGCCTCGAGATCACGGGCCCTGCGCGTTGTTTGCGCGCGCTGTCTACGAGCCCGCGTCCGCTGCGCATGACGGTGAACAACCCGCGCATCACCGTCAGTGTCGACATTTCGGATGGTTTGGTCGTCGGTGCGAGGGCTGAATCGCACCTCGACCCCGCTCAGCATTGGGACGGCGCGCTCGCGCTCTCCGCATTCATGGTGCTCAGTTCCGGGCGCATTCACGTCACGCCGGTCAATCAGCCTGCCGCCACCAACGTAATGGCCACGGTCGACGTCGCGCTGAACATGGCGGACTCCGAACAATCACCGATCAGTCCTTCGATCCCGAATTTAACGGCGGCCAGCGGCTATCCGCCCGCCGGCGCACCCGCTGCCTTGGCAGCGCCGCGAGCCCACCATCCCGCTGCCATGCAGCCCGAGCCCAGCGCTGCTCCGGCCCATCCAACCCGCGTGCGCATCGGCACCGGCATCAGCACCCCTGCCGCCGCCTTCTTGGTCGCCCTGGCGGCCTTGCAGGGCTTACTGATCGTCGTCGCATTGAGCTTCATGCTCAAGCCGCATCACCACGCGGCCAGCGTCGCCAAAGCGAGCACCAGCGCGAGCCTCTCAAACGCGCTCGCCGCTTCCTCGCAGGGCAGCGTGCCCGTGATCACGCCCGGTGCTCCCGCGGTCAGGCGTGCGGCCCCCGCGGCAAACCGTGCCGCCACCCAGCCCACCGCGCCTGCGCCCAGCGCGCCGTCAGGTACGAGCATTCCGCTCGACGAAACCGGCGTGCGCGCACCCAGCTGTGAGTCACTGCTCGGCGCAGACGGCGCCCACGTCGGCAATTTCCCGGGCGCCGCGTTCGGGCAAATGCGCGACGCCAACAAAGCACTGGTGCGCGGCGATGTCGACGCCGCCGAGCGCGGACTGTGCAAAGCCGCACTCTGGGACCAAGTGAATCCCGCAATCCCACTCGAGCTCGCGCAGCTGCTGCTGCTGCGTCGTGACGGGGCGGGCGCGGTCGACTGGGCCAAGAAAGGCCTGGAACGCGACGCAACGGATCTGCGCGCTCAAGGCATCCTGGGCGACGGCCTGGCGCGCCTCGGCGACTACGACGGCGCCAAGAGCGCGTGGCTCAAGTCGATGCACCTAGAAGAAGCATCGCCGGAGCAGCTCAAGTCGCTGTCCTTCAGCAGCTTGCGCGAAGCAAGGGCGTCCATGACCCGCCATGATTTCGCACGCGCGGAGCGCTTCTTTCGGCGCGCGGTCGTGCTGGATAGCGACAATGCGCTGGCCAGCAACGGTCTGGCCAACGCATTATTGAGATTGGGTGACACCGCTTCCGCGTTGCGTTGGGCAAACCACGCGGTGTCCGTATCGCCGCGCGACCCCGCTGCGCGCGTCATCCTCGGTGACGTGCTGTTCCAAAAAGGTGATCGCGGCGGCGCAGAGGTGGAGTGGCGCGAAGCCCTGCAAATCGACCCGGAAAATTTCATCGCCAAGCTGCGCATCAACAAGCTGAACAATACCCGCTGACGCCGGCTACTCACGCTGCGTGACGGAGCGCGAAAACCGCGCTAAACAGCAAGGCATGTCGCAGGCCTCGCAGTTCGAAGCGCTCGGTGGCGAACCCGTACTGCGGGCGCTGATCGACCGCTTCGTCGATCGCCTGTTCGATGATTTGATGATCGGCTACCTGTTTCGCTCTGCGGATCGCACGCGCGTGAAGGCCAAAGAGTACGAATTCGCGGCGCGTCATCTGGGTGCAGAGGTGGCGTACACCGGTCGCCCGCTGACGGACGCACACCGCGCGCACCGCATCACCGGAGGCCAATTCATGCGCCGCCTGCAAATTTTGAAAGACACGTTGGCGGAGTTTCAGGCACCGATCGCAGTGGTCGAGCATTGGGTTCTGCACACCTTGTCCTTGCAGACGGAGATCACGGACAACGCGCTGGATCAATGCGACCCGACCCACACCAATCGTTCGGGCACGGTGCGAAAGTGAGCCCGCGGAAGCCCCTCTGGCTGCTGATTGCCGGGTTGACTTGCTCGTGCGCAACGGCCGGCAACACCTGGCTGAACGAACCACTACAAACGCACGCCTGGGGGGATGACGCCGCGCCTGCGGCTTCGAGTGTGAGCACCGCTGAGGCGGATCCCAAGGGCCCGCCAGCCGAGCGCGTGCAAGCGCGCGTGATCAGTGAAGCGCCAGCCACGGATGATCGCTTCCTCACCCCCACGCAAACTGACTCGAGGCCATTCGCGCCGGGAAGCGCACAACGCGTACTGAACCCCACCGCCGCCGGTGGCCGCATGCTCGGGACGTACCGCAACACGTACTATGATTTCCCGAGCGAGGCTGATTTCAGCGGGGAAACGGTCGCGCTGAAGAACGGGAAGTGCAAAACCATCAAGACTGTCGCGCGCTCGTTTTACGAGGCGGTGTGCGTGCAGGGCAGCGGCACGCTGGCCAGTGGTAGCACCGTCAGCTTCGCCAAGCGCGACTGCGACTGCGCGGCGCTGTGCCCTCGCACCAACCAGCACATCTGCTTCGATGAACTGGACGCCAAAACTTTCCCGTGGGGCCGCGGCGCGACCGGGCACGCCATCACACCGCTGCTTACGGTCGCCGTCGACAGCGATCTCGTGCCGCTAGACACGCCCATCTACATCCCGGAATTCGACGGCGTGCCACGCGACCCCTCGCGTACGTCCGTCCACGACGGCTGCTTCATCGCGCAAGACCGCGGCGTCCGCGTCAAAGGTGAACACGTCGACATCTTCACCGGCCATCACGAAATCACCGCGCTCTGGAACTCGCTGGTGCCGAGCAACCGCGGCGTCACCATCGTTCTGGACAGCCCGCGCTGCGCTCGCGCAGTCACGCCCCAGTAGCGTCTCTTCGGGTGGCCGAAGCAAGGTATTGTTGCCGGGAACGACGACCGCCACGTGACCCTTGGCCGCGGGCAGCTGCGTTCATTGCTTGGTCAAGAGCAGGCGACTCGATTCGAATTAGTGGTCGTGCGTAATCTCGGTGATCGCGCACGGTTCGCATTTGAATGCCGCTGACACGGGCAGCGCCAAGCTCAGGATCACTCCACGACGGCACGCAGCGCATCACGAGGCACGCCACTCGCCGTCAGATCCTCTGGTTGCACGAGGCACGCCGCCGCCGTGCATGCCCCGGATCCTAGCTCCAGTTATCTCAGCCCTCGCGGCTGGGCGGAGGGCTTTGCTCCACTTGGCGGAGCTGCAGCGAATCGATGACCCGGCCTTGAGCGAGCACGTTAGTGATCACGACCAGCCAGGTGCCGTCGTTGCACCAATCTTGGCGCTTGAGGTAGCCCAGCGCGTTCTGGACGGTGGTCTCCGGGTCGTCACTGAACGGCATCAGGAACGGCTCGACACCCCACGGCAAGAGCAGCTGCCGAAACGTCTCTTCGTTGTCCGTGAAGGCATAGATCGGCACGCCCACGGCGCGCAGGGCGGCCAGGGTGTAGGCCAAGGAGCCACTGCGCGTGAACACCACGATGCCGGAATTCCCGAGCTCGTGCGCGAGGCCCGCGGCGGCGCGCAGCATCTTGGCTTTCGGCTGAGCGAGTTCGATCTTATCGTTGATGTTGCGCGTTTCCGTCGGCTCGATGGTGCTGACGATGTTGCGCATCACTTCTACGCATTCCAGCGGGTACAGACCTGTCGTGGTCTCGCCGGAGAGCATTACGGCGTCCGCGCGTTCGCGCACGGCTGTCGAAATATCGGAAATTTCAGCACGTGTCGGCATCGGCGCACTGATCATGGATTCGAGCAAGTGCGTCGCGATGATCACCGGCTTGCCCTCCATCAGGCACAAATCCACGATCTGAGTCTGCACTAGGGGCAGCGTGTGATAGTCGATCTCGATACCCAAATCACCACGCGCGACCATCACCGCGTCCGTCGCGCGGACAATGCTGTGCAGGTTGCGCACGCCACTCTGGTCCTCGATCTTGGCGATGATGCGCGCCTTGGAACCGAGGTTCTTCAGGAAATT
The DNA here is from genome assembly GCA_039936055.1 of Polyangiaceae bacterium. Lineage (GTDB taxonomy): Bacteria > Myxococcota_A > Polyangia > Polyangiales > Polyangiaceae > PMG-095. The sequence goes on from JBDTJC010000168.1 coordinate 25,246, forward strand.
GCGCAGTAGCTCGATGTCTTCGGAGCGGCGCACGAACGACAGCGCGACGAAATCCAAACCGGCTTCGACGCCGGCTCGAACGTCGTTTTCGTCCTTTTCCGTCAGGGCCGGGAGGTTGACGTTCATGCCCGGCAAATTGACGTGCCGACGCGAGGTGAGCTTGCCCGGGGTGAGCACTCGACAACGCACATGCTTGGGGCCGACTTCGAGCACGGCGAGGCGGATCAGGCCGCTGTCGACCAGGATAGTCGCGCCGACCGAAACGTCACCCGGCAAGCCAGGATAGTTGACGCTGACACCGCGAACGTCCGCCGAAGGCTTGTCCGTGTAGAACTCGAAAACATCACCGACGCGCAGCTCGATCGGCTCCTGCACGACACCCGTGCGAATCTCCGGGCCTTTGACATCCATCATGATCGCAACGTGGCGATCGAGCTCGTTCGAAACCTTGCGCGCGCGACGGATTAGGGCCTGAGCCCAATCGCCGCTGCCGTGCGCCATGTTGAGCCGCAGCACATCAACGCCAGCCAAAATCAGTTGGCCGAGTTTTTCTTCGCTGTCCGTCGCTGGGCCAATGGTCGCAATGATCTTCGTGTGTCTGTAGTAACCGCGCATGGGGTCCCTCTAACCACGATCACAGTTTGGAGTCTATCGTCCGGGGGATTCTCCCCCTCACCCGTTGAAGTGCCCCCCGGGGTCACGAAGCGCGTAGTTCAGCGGGGCCCCTCCCCGGAGTTTGGGGAACCGGCCCCAAACGTTTGGACGCCGTATCTTTAGACCGAACGGCCACGCAGTTCGCGGATCAATGTTTCCACACGCCGGAACGCGGCATTTCTTCCGAGTTGCAAAAGGTGACCGCCATGCCACGAAACAAGGGGCGAGCCGAAATGGGCTGCCAACTTGCGGGCGTGGCCGACTGGGGTGATGCGGTCCGCCTTGGCGGCGACGACCAGAGTGCGGGCCGGTGCGATGCGCGGGCGGCGGTCGACCGGACTCACGACGCGGTAGATGCGCTCCAATAGGGCATGTTCTTCGGCTTCCGCGGCGGGCGCGGCGCTGAGCTCCCGCTGTTCACGCGCAAAATCCGCCAGGGAAGCCAAGGGAATCACCGGCACGCAGAACGAAAGGCCTTCTTGAATGGTGGCCAGCAGCGCTGCCGTGTACCCGCCCAGGCTCATGCCCATCACGCCGACTTCCGGGTGACCCTGTTCGCGCAGCCAAACCACGAAATTTTGCAGGTCACCAATCACCTGGCGAAACCCCTCTGTACTGAAGCGTGGGTCGGCTCCGGGGAACTCCGGGGGGCCACGACGCGCTGCGTTGGCGCGCACGCCGTGAAACGGCAAGGTGAAGAAAGCAACGTCATAGCCGCTGCGTAGGAAGCGCTGCACCGGCCACAAGCGCTGCTCAACCTGATAACTGCCGGCCATGTAGCCGTGAATCAGGATCGCGACCGGGCGCTTCTCGGCCGCACGCAGCATGCGCACGCCGGCCGCGTGGTTTTCCGGCGTGCGCGCGTAGCGCTCAGCCATCCCGGGCAGAAACGGCTGATAGTCGCTGGCCCAGGCCAGGTCCAGCGCGTGCGCCACACCGAATTCATTCGGAGCGGCCCGCGCGACCGGCCAAATGGGCCGCACGGGCAAGAAGAAATCATCCCCCAGGGTGTCAGGGTACCGTTCGGCGAAGCCGCGCAGCATCATGGCGCGCTGATCCCCCGAAGGCGGCGTCATGGACGCGCTACGGCGGGCGCTGTTACGGGCCTGCACCGCGAGCGTGGCCGCGCGATCTACGGCCCCGGCTGCGCTGCCCAAAACCCGCCGTGCGACGCGACCGAACACGGGTCGACGCTACACCGCTCCGGCCCGCCTCGAAAGCCGAAAGGCTCAAGAATCATGCAGCGGGCACGGGTGATAACCAGGCTCGCCGCGTCCACATCGCTCAGTTCCGATGCCTCAACGTCGGGATCAACTTGGCGGGCGAGCTCACCATCAACAGTGTGCCTAGCGCCGCCACACCCAACCCGCCTCCCACGCGGCCGAAATGCAAAGCGTGATCACCAAGCCGCCCCGTGAAGCGCACATCCAAAATCACGACGGCGTTGTACGCCGCGTGCGCGATGATCGACGGCACGAGCGAGCCGCTGTACAGGCGCGTCAGCCCGAACGCGACACCGAGCACAATGGTGCCGGCAATCTGCGTCGGCTCGAGGTGAAACAGCCCGAACAAAATGCTCGGCACCAGCACCATTTCCGCGTGTGAACGCTTCTCGAAGGCGCGCGTGACCAGGCCGCGGAACATCAGCTCTTCGACCAACGCCGGCAGCACGGCCGCAGCGCCGAGCACCAAGAACAAGCCGCCACTGCTGGCGTTACGCGCTACTGTCGCCACCAGCCGCTCGGCATTGACATCCCGCCCCAAGAACCGAAATGCGAGCTCGCCCGCAAACTCTGCCAACGGTCCGAACCCGAACACAATCAGTAACCCGGCGCTGATCGTGCGCAACGTCGGGTGCCCGATCGGAAACACGTGTCCGATGTGCGGGCGATAGCGCATCACCCAAAAGCACAACGTAAACGCCACAGCCAGCTCGTTCACCGCAATCGACACCGCGATCCACGTGGAGCTCGTAACGAGTGGCGAGGAATGCGGATCCGAGATGAACGCGAGCGCGCGGTCGATGGGCAGCCCAGAGCGCACGGCCAAGATCGCACCGGTCGCGCCCACGCCCACGCCGGTCACCAATACCGCGAGCAATGCCATCAACCAGAAGAGCACGGCTTGCAGTCTGGTTGGAATTTCCTTGTTCAGTGACGGACCCATGCTCGGGCTTGGCATCGACCGCTGAGAGTCTACTCGCACGCCCGAGACCGCGAGCTACCAAAGACTTCGGTGCTGGGCCCGGCTCGTGTATCTTGCGAAAAAGAAGGACTTCGCATGAAATTTAGCGTGATCTGTTTGGGTCTAGCAGTGGGTTTGGGCGCTTGTTCGGCGAAGGATCAACCAGCCGATCCGTACGCAACGGTCGCAGGCTTGTGCGAGGCGTGGGGCAAGGCCGCCTGCAATTCGACGGTCGTGACGAACTGCGCGGGCGTCGACAAGGTGACCGACGAGCTCACCCAGGGCTGCATCGTCAGCCAAGCGAGCTTCTGTGAGGGGCTCGTCCCCGTGTCCGGTTACAGCTCGGAGCAAGCCAGCGTGTGCTTGGACGCGGTGCGTAGCGCGTACGCCGACGGCAAGCTGAGCGCCGAGGACGTCTCGATCGTTCGTCATCGCGGCGAGCCTTGCAATCATTTGATCAAGGGCCCCCAAGACAAGGACGGGGACTGCACCACCGACGACGATTGCGACACGCTGAAGAACTACGTGTGCGTGTTGAAGGGCGCAGCGGGCAGCTGCGAGATCCCGACCGTCGTCGACAACGGTGACTCCTGCAAGGCGCTCGATGCTGCGTGCAAAGACGGCCACTACTGCGACAGCGGCTTGCACTGCGTGCAAAGCTCGGACGTTGGTGCCTCGTGCACCGATACGTACGAGTGCCTCAGCGGTTTGGATTGCGACGCGGACACGCAACAATGCGCCGAGCGCGTCAGCCCCGCCAAGTGCACTGCAGATAGCGATTGCACGTCGGGCGTGTGCGACATCGCCTCGGGCTCCAAGACGGGCAAATGTGTGACTCAGGTCACGCTGACGCAAACCGATTCGTTGTGTGAGGATTTGGCGAAATGAAACAAGCCGCGCAGCATCGGCTCATCGGCGTGTGTCTGTGCGCCTGTGCTGCGCTCGCCTGCGACGAAAAGCCGGAGAAAGCGCCGATTACAACGCCCTCGGCACAACCCACCTCCGAAGCGACCGCGACTCCGCCCAAACCCGCAGGCCCGCCGGATTTCGAGATCGACACACTGAGCGCCAAGGTTGGCTTCGAGCGCGCGCTGCTGGACAAGAACGACGGCCGCACGATTCTGCAGCAGCTGCTCAAGCCGACCAGTAACTTCGTGGACGGTCAGGACGTCACGCTGCGCGTCGACCGCAGCGCCAAGCTGCCTTGGGTGGTGGCGTTCCTTGATGAACTCGGGAAATTGGGCGCGAAACACGTAATCGTGAAGACCGAAACGCGCAAAGAATTCTCGGGCAGCCTGCCCTTCACTCCGGAGCCATCGCTCAAGTCACCGCCTGACTGCAGCGTCGTCGCAATGGTGCTGGAAGATCGCGGCACCGCAGTGTGGAAGCTCTCGGGCGGCGTCGCAACGAAGCACGGCAAAGGCATGGCGGGCCCGGACCTCAGCATGACCGGCGACAACATCGAACGCTTCGCCAAGGGCTGCAAGCAATCGAACACGTTGTTCGTGTCCGCGGGCCCGAGCGTGGAGTGGGGCCTGGCTTATGACCTGGCGGCGTCGTCGAAGACGATCGAAAAGGCTTCCTTCGACAGCTTCGTGCTGCTCGAGGAAACGCCCGTCCCGGGTCACAAAGTAGCGCTACACCACTAGCCGCGTAGCGCTCAGCGGTTGGCTAGAGCAGACGCGGCAGACGCGGTGATTTGGCGCAGGATGCGCTCAACGTCATTGATGTTGAACGGCTTTTCTAACTGCGCGCCGTGGTGATTTTCCAAGAACTCACGCGCGCGCTCGGTGAACGCGCCACCGGTCATGAACACGAAGCGAGGGATCAGCTCTGGGTGCGTCCGCTTCACGGACTCGTACACGGCCGCGCCGCTCACGTCCGGCATCATCAGATCGCAGAGTACGAGGTCGAAATGCGCGTCCTTCTCCAGACGAATCAGCGCGTCACGGCCGCTCGTGCAGACGGAGACATCATGTCGACCCTTGAATGCGTAGAACAGGGTTTGGCCGAGCAGCGGTTCGTCATCGACGATCAAGATACGCGAGCGCGCCGTCTCCACTTCCGGCGGCGGCTCCGCAACGGCGCGACGCGCCGCGCTTTCCTCAGGCGCGAACGGCAAAACCACTCTGAAAGTGGTACCACGGCCGGGCTCGCTGGACACGGAGATCTCGCCGCCCAACTCCGTCACAATGCCGCGGCAGATAGACAGACCCACACCGACCCCGGAACCGAGTGGCTTCGTCGTGTAGAAGGGCTCGAAGACCCGGGGCAGTTGCGACTCGCGAATTCCGCTCCCGGTGTCCGAAACTTCGATGATGGCGGAGCCATCTTCACGGCGCGTGCTGATCACGATCTCGTTATCCGCGGGTTCGCCCACGATGGCCTGCGCCGCGTTCATGATCAAATTGAGAAACACCTGCCCAAGGCGCGCTTCCTCACCGCACACGAGCGCCAAGCCGGAGTACCGCTTGACCAACCGCGCGCGGTGGCGGATTTCGTTCCACGCGACGCGGATGGCTGCGTCCAAAATCGCCTCGATGTCTACGGCTTCACCGGAGCTCGCACCAGCGCGCGAGAAGTCCATCAAGTCACGGACGATGTGACGCACGCGTTCGGCGCCTTCGCGCGCGCTGTCTAGCGCGGCCACCGCATCAGAAATGTGCGCGAGCTCTTCACTCGGACCGCTCCCGCGAAGCAACTCACGCAGGTCACTCAGCTCGCGCAGGCCGACGTCCAAACTGCCGAGTACGTAGGAAAGCGGGTTGTTGATCTCGTGCGCGACGCCCGCAGCCAGCGAGCCCAGCGAAGCCATGCGCTCAGTCTCGGCACGACGATGCTCGGCGTGGGTCGGATCCACCAACGCACGCAGTTCTTCGGTACGCCTCGCGAGTTGCAACGATTGACTCATTTCATGGCCCCTCAACCAAGAATCTGTCGAGAGTGTCCCATACTTCGGGATGTACCGCGAATCGCGACTCGGCCGCTCGCCAAAAAAGCCCGCGACAAGCGGGCGATGGGACGGGGTTCGCCGCGTTTCCGCGGTTTCGCGCGGTTCCTTCGACCCATGGTTACCTGGACCGCAGCGCGCTCGCCCGCGGCGATCTTTGTCCGGCTTGACGACGCTGGGCGCGCGGCACACGCTCTGCCCCGGTTGCGAGGTCGCATCGAGCGCGCCTGTTTCCCGCGGCCCCTCGAGTAGATCGTGACAGCCAGAGTAGACGCAAAGAAACGCGCCAAACCGAGCCATACGGCCACCGCCCCACGGCGAAAATCGGGTGGCGCGACCGACCCGGAACGGGCGGGCGAAGGCGCGTCCGAGGCCACCGACGGCGAAGAACCGAGCGACGACGAGCGGGAAGTGCTCGGAGCGGAACCCGAAACCTTCGATACGGAGGGTGAGGTCGTCGATGACTCCGAGGGCGATTCAGACGACGAGCGCGAGCCCGGCGACGAGATCGAAGCGTCGAACGAACGCGAAGCCTCGGACGAGCGCGACGCCGAGGCTGACGACGACCGCGAGCCCGCGAAAGAGCCGGGCCTAGCGCGTTTCGACGCCCTGCAGGCGTATATGCGTGAAGTGCAGCGCCACCCGCTGCTGTCTGCGGACGAAGAGCACAAGCTCGCAGTCGATTACGTGAAGGGGCAAGACCGCGAGGTCGCGGCGCGCCTGGTGACCGCGAACCTACGCTTGGTCGTGAAGATCGCGTACGAGTACCGTCGCGCGTACCGCAACATGATGGACCTCGTACAGGAGGGAAACATCGGCTTGATGCAAGCCGTGAAGCGTTACGACCCGTACCGCGGCGTCAAGCTCTCCAGCTACGCTGCGTGGTGGATCCGCGCCTACATGCTGCGTTTCATTTTGAACAACTGGCGCTTGGTGAAGGTCGGCACCACGCAAGCACAGCGCAAATTGTTCTTCAACTTGAACAAGGAGAAAGCGCGCCTCACGGCCATGGGCATCGAGCCCAGTCACGCCGAGATCGCCAAGCGGCTGAGCGTGACCGAATCCGAAGTCACGGAGATGGACCGCCGTTTGGCCCGCGCTGATGCGTCTCTCGACGCGACCGTGAACGAAGCCGATGGTCGCTCCACCACGCGCCTAGAATTGATGCCATCCAGCAACGCAACTCCGGATCAGATCGCGGAGGGTTCTGAATTTTCACAGCTTCTGCACGCGCAACTGGATGAGTTTCGGAAAACGCTCACCGGTAAAGACGTCGACATTTTTGAGAAGCGGGTGGTGGCGGACGACCCGCTCACGCTGCAAGAGCTCGGGGACCAATTCGGCGTTTCGCGCGAGCGCGTGAGGCAGCTGGAATCTCGCTTGATGGGCAAGCTCCGTGAACACTTGCGCGAGAACTTCGGGGACGCGGTCGGCGTCGGCGGCTGAGCGTGGCCGGCAAGCTATACCTGGTCGGCACGCCGATCGGAAATCTGGGCGACATCACGCTGCGTGCGCTCGAAACCCTCAAGCGAACGCGGCACATCGCGGCTGAAGACACGCGCCGCACTCGACAGCTGCTGACTCACTTTGCGATCTTGGAGCGCACCTTGCACGCGCTCGATGCGAACGCGAGCCCGCGCAAAGTCGAAGAGCTGCTCTGGCTCTTGGAGAGCGGTGAAGACGTATCGCTCGTAACGGACGCGGGTATGCCGTCCGTCAGCGACCCGGGCACCGTGCTGGTCCGCTCTGCGCACGCGCGAGGCATCACGATCACGCCTATTCCAGGCGCGAGCGCGGTGACCGCGGCGGTCGGAGCGTCAGGGTTGGTCGATGCCAGCTTTATTTTTTTGGGTTTCTTGCCGCGTCATGGACGTAAGCGGAAAGACGCACTCACGCGGATCGAGAAGAGCACAGATCCGATCCTGATCTTCGAATCGCCGCAACGCATGGCAGCCACCCTGCGTGAATTGGCCGAACGCATGCCGGAACGCGCGTGCACGCTGTGCCGCGAGATCACTAAGTTGTATGAAGAGATTACGCCCTCTACGCTGCTCGAATTGAGCCAACGCGAGGGCGAGTGGCGCGGTGAGATAACGCTCGTCATCGCAGCCGCGGAAGCGCGCGACGCCGAGCCCGTGGATCTGGCGCCGATCGAAGCACGCATCGCCCTGCGGCTTGCAGAGGGCGCGACGGTGAAGACGCTGGTGGGTGAGCTGGCCGACGACACCGCGCTACCGCGGCGCGAGCTGTACGCGCTCGTGCAGCGCCTGCGCGAAGCAAGCGAGAGCTGACGCGCAGCGGACACGTGATCCCCAATAGTAATCTTACCTTCCAGCCCGCTTGCGGTGCCGCTCCCTTCAACCCTGCTACCCAAACCGACGCGCTTCGTGACACCCGAAGGGGTGAACCCGTCCACTGTGCCGGGCAGGCGTGGCCGCAGCCACGACATGGGTGTCGCTCGGCGGCCCACCACCGACCAGCTCGGCCCGCGCGCCCTTTTCCTGGTGGCCCCCCAAACCACTTGCCATTGCGAATTTGTATCGCCTCGCCTCCGATCCCCAGGTCGCTCCCGCCCCCCCTACCGATCAGCCGCTCCCCATCCCGCTTCCGGCCTCTTCACCAAGCAAGACGGGTGTAAGGCATCGGTCGCGTTCGGGCCGCACTCGGGTCCGTTGCAGCCGCTCGCGCGACGGCAATGCATGCGCCCGCCTACCTCGCGTTAGGCGGGCGCGGCTTGGCCTCGCGGCGTCGCTCTCGGCGCACCTAGAGCGGTGTTTAGTGGCCTGTTAGGCGGGCTTTTTGCGGAAGCCCGCCGCCCGAAGCGGGCCCTGCGTTCGCCGCCCCAATTATGCTAAGACCCCGGCCGTGTTCGAAGCGCTCACCAAAGGTTTTCGGGAAGCCCAAAACCGCCTCGCCGGTCTCACCGAACTAAACCAAAAGAACGTGCAGGCCGCGCTTCGCGAAGTCCGGCTCTCCCTGCTCGAGGCGGACGTCGAGCTCGGCGTCGTGAAGCGCTTCCTCGCCACCGTCGAAGAGAAGGCGCTCGGTCAAACGGTACAAACGCGCGTGCGCCACAGCGGCGAAACGCACCGCGTGTCGGCGGGCGACCAGTTCGTGCGCATTTGCCACGACGAGCTCGTGGCAATGATGAACTACGAGGGTGAAGCCGTGAGCTTCGCCAGCT
>JBDTJC010000169.1:0-7664 GCA_039936055.1 Polyangiaceae bacterium
TCTCATCCTTCAACACGGGCGGGAAGGATTCCGCCCGGGAAATAATTGAAGCGGGACGCTGATTTTCGATGTGCTTGCCGTGCAGATCGTGATCTTCACGAGGAATGGAGCTTAACAGCAAGACCATTGGCGAGGAGTTGGGGCGTGCAAGGTTTGGGGATCGAAGGCTAGCGCGGCGGCTGCAGTGTCTCACCGAGCGGCTGAGCGGCAACCCGTCCCTGAGTTTTCCGAAGGCGCTCGCTAGCGGGGCGGAGCTCGAGGGGGCCTACCGCTTCTTCGGAAATCCATTGGTGAGCCCCGAGCTAATACTCAGCGGGCATTTTGACGCGACTCGCGGACGTTGCGTCGAAGAGGAGGCGGTGCTCGTTGTGCATGATTCGACGACGGTCAGCTTTCGCGAGGATGGGCAACGACGCGGGCTAGGCCGCTTACGCACGACCAATCAAACTTTCTTCGCGCACGTGGCGCTGGTGATTTCAGACGATTCGACGCGTCGGCCGCTGGGCGTTGCCGGCATGAGCACCTGGGTGCGAGGTGAAGATAAAGCCAGCGAGCGCGAACGGTGGGGCCAGATGGTCGAGACGGCTGAAGCCAATCTTTTGGGCGCAACGATCATTCACGTGATGGATCGAGAGGCGGATGACTATCCGCTGTTTTCGCAACTCGTCGAAGCGAAGCAGCGATTTGTCATTCGGTCCATGCATAACCGGTTGTTAACCGACCAGCTCGAGGGCTTCGAAAAACTGGACGAGGCCCTGACGACAGTGGAGACAATGGTAGAGCGGGAAGCCCCAATCTCTCGTCGCAAGACGGCTCATGCGCCTAAAAAAAGGGCTATTCATCCGCCGCGAACAGCCCGAACGGCGAGGCTCGCCATCGGTGCGACAACAGTTTCGCTGCGGCGACCTCGCCCTCATCCTCGCGATACGGAAGAGAAGCGTAAGAAGTCGCTGCCAGCATCGATCACTCTGAATGTCGTGCGAGTTTGGGAGCCTCAGCCTCCAGATGGGGAGCGCGCCATCGAATGGGTACTGCTCACTACCGAGCCTATAGAAAGCATCGAGGACGTTCTTCGTACCGTCGATCGGTACCGTGCGCGGTGGACAATCGAAGAATACTTCAAGGCGCTAAAGACGGGCTGCGCCTACGAAGAGAGACAGCTCGGCGACTACGAATCACTCATCAATGCGCTCGCCGTTTTTGCGCCGATCGCTTGCACACTTCTCGCGTTAAGAAGTGAGGCTCGGCGCGACCCCGACGCTCCTGCCGAGCGTGTGCTGACCGCCGTGCAAATCGAAGTACTGCAAGCCCTCGGTCGCCTCCCGCTACCGCCAAACCCCTCCGTGCGACAAGTACTACTCGCAGTCGCCGCCCTTGGTGGCCACGTCAAATACAGCGGGAACCCAGGCTGGCTCACCCTTGGCCGTGGCCACGCAGAGCTTCTCGTGCTCACGCGCGGATGGGAGGCTGCCAAATTACAGCTAGCCCGTGATCAACGATGAGATCAAAGTACCCGAGCTCCCCGGCGTCATCACCGAGGCAGACAGTTTGCCTGAAGCGCGGAGGATGGTCGCCGATGCGATTCGGCTCTGGCAAAGCGTGCGTGCACCGGCGGCCAAACGGCGCGTCCGCTAGCGCCCGACGCGACGCTGCGCTGTTCTACACTACGCAGCCTCGAACTTCGCTTTCCACTGCCCCAGGCCTGTCAACAGATCGAAGTTGTCGCGCCACAGCAACTTCGCGTCCTCGTATAGTTCGGTTGGCACCCTCTTCTTGGTTGGATCGAACTCCTTCTTGTTGTGTGACAGCAGGAGCGCAGGGCCGGCCGGGTTGTCCCGCCGATCCTTCAGGATCGCGGCGAGGAGGTGAAGATCAACCACGTCTTTCCCCTTGAAATCGAGCTTCGACCGTAACTCGCGAAGGACCTCGAAGTTGGACGTAACATCGCCCAGCACCTGAACCGCCGCGTCGCGCTCAATGTCCTCGATAATTGAAAGAACGTTGCGCTGCGCGTACTGATCGACCACGTCCGACTGAAGGGCACGCGCGATTTCCGCGAACGCCGAGACGCCGTTCGAACTCGCGGTGGCGAGAGAGTTGCGCAGGTTAGCGAACGCGCCGGAGAGCTGGTTCGCGACGTCGCTGAGCGTCCCGCGGGCTTCCAGCAGCGACGCCAGCGGAACCCGGAGATCGCATTCCCCTCGGCGGGCTCGGTCGCGAAGATCCTTCGCAGCTCGGTGCAGTTGGTGATGGGGAAATGCGAGCGCAACGATCCAGTTGGTCTCGCAGTAGACGATGGGGGTGCTCACGCGATTTCCACTCGGCGTCACTCCGCGGCGTCTTCGCGCTCCAGAACGCCATCCCAAACTTCTAGGTTGGCCTGCGCAAGGTTGCCCACGACATCCGGAACCATCGAGGTGACCGCGGAGGGGTGGAGGAAGGTGTACCAGGACGAACCTACAGCCTCGAGCATCTGCACCACCTGCCTCGTGAACGCCTCTTCCGATTGTTCGACTGGCACGGCAACGCGCGCGCCGGCCAGCAAGTCAGCGGTTTGAACCTCGTGCACCTCGTACTTGTTGCCGGGAACCTGCATGCTCGAGAGCGTATCGCGGAGAACAAGCGTCTTGCTCGGTGTGACCAACAGCCCCACCCGAACGTTGCGCACGAACATCCGCTCTTCGAACGCAGCCACGACGGCATGCGAAGGCGATGTGAGCTCGCGATGAACTTCGACCAGCAGCGCGCGGGTTCCAGTCAGCGGGTCGAGAGCAGCGATGGTGCGAGCCATGCGGAGAAGTCTAGCGCAAGGGCTTGCCCGAGCCAGCACCACATGCGTCGCCGGCTGGCCAAACCGCCGAAGATTGCGGGGCGAGCCCACCTGGCCCAGATAGCTTGTCGGTCGCCCGCGGAGTTCGCTAACCTGGTTCGTTCCTTCGCTTGTCCTGAGGAAAGGGCCGATGACCGCTTCCGCTGCTGAGTCCGCGTTTCAGAACGACATCATTCGCGAGCTCCTCGAGAGCGGCTGGGTGCTCGGCAGCGCTGCTGGCTACGACCGCGAGCGGGCCCTTTATCCGGCGGATTGCCTGGCCTTCGTGACGCAGACGCAGCCGAAGGTCTGGGAGAAGTTTAGTGCGCAGAACCCGGTCAATCCGGACCAGGCGTTTCTCGATCGGTTGGCGGCTCAGCTGGATAAGGCCGACCCACAGGCGTCCGAGAAGCACCTGCGGTTGTTTGGGACGCTGGGTGTGCTGCGCCATGGGCTCAAGGACAAGTCTTGCGCGTTCAAGCTGTGCCAGTTCAAGCCTGACCACGGCCTGAATCCCGATACCCTCAGCGCTTACCTGGCGAACATCCTGCGCGTCGTGCCGGAGGTGACGTACAGCCCGTGGGCGAGCGCCGCGCACCTGGCTGAAACCGGCATGCAGGCCAAGGCCTGGCGCATCGATCTCGTGCTGTTCGTCAACGGGCTGCCCGTAGTGACGATGGAGCTGAAGAGCGAGTTCAAGCAGAGCGTCCAAGACGCCATCACGCAGTACCAGAAGACGCGCCTGCCGAAGGACCCAGCCACCAACAAGCCGGAGCCCTTGCTCACTTTCAAGCGGGGCGCGCTCGTTCACTTTGCAGTCAGCCAGTACGAGGCCTGGATGACGACTCGTCTCGAAGGGGACGACAGCCACTTTCTGCCGTTCAACAAGGGCACGAGTGAAGGCGGAAAGGGCAACGACGCCGCACAGGACGAAACGCGCTACGCGACGGACTACTTGTGGCGCGAGGTGCTGGGCAGGGACAGCCTGCTCAACATCATCGGCCGCTTCGTGCACCTTGAGATCAAGTCGAAGGAGAAGTGGAACGGCGAGAAGTACAAGGAAGAGGCGCTGATCTTCCCGCGCTATCACCAGTGGGATCTGGTCACGAAGCTGCTGGCGGCCACGCGCTTCGAAGGTCCGGGCAAGAAGTACTTGGCTCAACACAGCGCGGGCTCGGGCAAATCCAACTCCATCGCCTGGACCGCGCACCAGCTCTCGTCGCTGTACAATGACGACGGCGCGAAGGTGTTCCACTCGGTGATCGTCGTCACCGATCGCACCGTGCTGGACTCGCAGCTGCAGGACACCATCTATCAGTTCGAGCACGCGGATGGCGTCGTGGGCCGCATCAACCGTGACGAGGGTCAGGGCAGCAAGAGCGAGAAGCTGGCAGAAGCGCTCCAGGCGAGCACGCCAATCGTCATCGTCACCATCCAGACCTTCCCGCATGTGCTCAAGGCGATTGAGGACAGCGTCAGCCTGAAAGAGCGCCGCTACGCGATCATCGCTGACGAGGCGCACTCCTCGCAGACGGGTCGCACCGCGAACGAGCTGAAGGCGGCTCTTTCCAAGGAGGCGAGCGAAGAAGACGCGGACGATCTAGCGCTGACCGCTGAAGATCTGCTGGCAGCCAGCGTCGAGGCGCGCCGCGCCTCGGAAAACCTCAGCTACTACGCGTTCACCGCCACGCCCAAGGCCAAGACGCTGGAGCTGTTCGGGCGCACGCCCAACCCAGCACAGCCAGCCTCCAAGACCAACAAGCCGCTGCCGTTTCACATCTACTCAATGCGGCAAGCGATCGAGGAGGGGTACATCCTTGACGTGCTGCGCAACTACACGACGTACAAAGTCGCTTGGCAGCTCGCGCAGCAGGCCGCAAAGGCGGATACGGAGGTCGACGCCAAAAAGGCCAAGACCAAGCTCGCCCATTGGGTGAAGCTGCACGACTACAACATCGCGCAGAAGGTGCAGGTCATCGTCGAGCACTTCCGCGATCACGTGGCACGCCTCCTGGGCGGCCAGGCCAAGGCAATGGTCGTGACCGCCAGCCGCAAGGAGGCCGTGCGCTACAAGCTCGGCTTCGACAAGTACATCACTCAGCGCGGCTACAGCGGCCTCAGCGCCATGGTCGCGTTCTCCGGTGAGGTGGAGTTCTCCGCCCAAGACCCGAATGTTGAGGGGCTGCTGGGCGACAAGTTCACTGAGGGTGGCATGAACCCGGGGCTCAAAGGCCGTGACATGCGCAAGGCCTTCGACACCGATGAGTACCAGGTGATGATCGTCGCCCAGAAGTTCCAGACCGGCTTCGACCAACCCAAGCTGTGCGCCATGTACGTGGACAAGCCGCTCGGCGGCGTCGAATGCGTGCAAACGCTGTCGCGCCTCAACCGCACGTACCCCGGCAAGACCACCTTCGTGCTCGACTTCGTCAACGACACTGAGGCAATCCTGGAGGCGTTTCAGGAGTACTACCAAACCGCCACCTTGCTCGACATCAGCGATCCAGATCACATCTGGATGCTCGAAGAGAAGCTCAAGCAGTCGGGCATCTTCACGATGACCGAAGTGACTCACTTTTCCGAAGTCTTCTACATCAAGAGCAAGAGCCAGGCGGCGCTCAGCCACGTGATGAAACCGGCGCGCGAACGCTGGGAAGGCCGCTACAGGGAGGCTAAACAAGACGCCGAAAAGGCGCGCGTTATCTTTGAGCGCACGAAGAAAACGAACGACCCGGTGCTCATCGCCAATGCCGAGGGCGACCTGAAAGAAGCACGCAAGGAGCTGGATTTCCTGGGCGCATTCAAGGCCGACTTACGCAGCTTCACGCGCTACTACGAGTTCATGAGTCAGATCGTGGACTACGCCAGCACCGACCTAGAAAAGCTCAGCCTGTACGCACGGCACCTGTACCCGCTGCTCCGCGAAAGCACGCCCGAGGACGACCCGATCGACCTTTCCTCCGTTGAACTGAGCCACTACCGCTTGAGCGTGCTCAAGCAGCAGGATCTGCATTTGGTGCGTGACGGCCAACAAGGGCTGCAGCCCGGCTCGGACGTCGGCACCCGCAAAGCGCGCGACAATAAGGAAGAGTTCCTCTCTCAGATCATCGCCCGCTTGAACGACGTATTCGTGTCCGACGGCCTGACCGAAAACGACCTACTGGACTACGCCCGCACCATCACCAACAAGGTGAGCGAAAACGAGGCGGTGATGCACCAAATCCGCAACAACTCCGCCGAACAAGCGCTCCTGGGTGACTTCGCCAGCGCCGTGGACAACGCGGTCATGGAATCGGCGGACGCGCACCAAAACCAAATGAACCAAGTCCTCAGCAACAAGAACGTTGCGGCTGACTTCGGTCGCATTGTGTTTGACCTGCTGGTGGCCCAAATGAAGGCCGGGCAGCTGGGCCAGGCGCCACCGAGCTCGCGGCGGCGCTGAGCTGACGCCACTCGTCGACCAAGCGCTCGCCCATCACCTCGTCCGGATCAACGAGACTTCCGGCCTCAGCTTGATGGCCTGCGCCGCGCTCGAAGTCGCACCCGAAGTTGTCGCCGCGCTCGCGAATGATCAAACGCGGCCTGGCACGCGTGATAGAGTCGGAGACATGGGGCGTATAGCGGTTCTGCTCAGTCTGTTGCTGTTGCTTCCGTGCTGCGGGGGCCGCGCGAGCACTGACCCGCCCGGCGACAAAAGCCCGAGTAACAGCCCGAGCAACACCCCGAGTAACAGTCCGATCACGCCACTTGGCGGCATGCCGGGAAACGCTAGCAGCGCCTCCCCTCTGCTCCCGCCCGAGTCAGGCGCGAGTTTTTTCTGGAATGCGGGGGCAGGGCACATCCTGCTTGGGAACTGGTTCGTTTCATCATCAGACGGGCGTACCGCGGACGCGGTTGTCGAGGGCATCGACTCGTCGGACCCCGCGACGGGCAAAGCGTGTCACGTGAGCGGCGGGCAGGGCATCGGCGTGGACCTGTTTGCGCAGCTGGATCACCCTTCGGGGAGCCCTGTCGATCTGAGCGCCTACTCGGGTATCTCGTTCAGGGCGCGCTTGAATGCGCCCCGAACGGCGCTCATCGTCGCATTTGACGCGCAGGGTCAGTTCCTCAGTAATCCCACTGCTTTTCCGCAGCGAGCCCTGACTGTTACCCAAGAATGGCAGCAATTTGAACTCCCGTTCAACGAGTTCAAGCTGAACACCGGCGCCATTTCCAGCATTGATTTCGTTGTGGATCAGGGCGCAGAACCTGTTGATCTTTGGGTCGCCGACCTAGGCCTTGTTTGCGTAGGCACCTGTCCCTGAGCGGCAGGGCACTGTCGGCGCGAGGAGGGAACGAGTCACCTCCGAACGCTCGCGCTCTTTGCGCTCGGCTCGTCTTTGCCGCACATGGTCTTCTGATGCGCATTCGGCTGCGATTCTTGTCCTCGTTAGTCCTGCTCGGTGTGCTCGGTTGCCGCAGCACGCCCGCGCCGGCAGCGCGCGCGCAGCCCAGCGCGGAGGTAGCGCCGCCCCGTAGTCCGGCCCTCATTCGGCAGCAGGGCAATCACCTCGTTGGCTCGGCTTCTGCGTATTTGCGCGAGCATGCGCACAACCCGGTCGGCGGAATCGTGGCAGAATGTGATTTTGCCCAAAGTTGCCGGGTTCCTAAAGGATGCGTCGGCGCTCCGCACGACCGAGAACGATCTCCTGCTGGAGTGCCACAGCTCCGTCGCATTCCTGGCGGGCTACGAGCTCGATCGGAAATCAGGGGCACAGGTTTTCCCGGTCCAGAAGGGAGTTCGGACGTCGGTTTGGAAGCCCGGGGACTCGACGAACAATGCGAACGCCGCCTGGGCGACGACAACAAGCTCCGC
>JBDTJC010000170.1:0-9924 GCA_039936055.1 Polyangiaceae bacterium
GCTCGCGCCGGATGCCGCTCCGGCAAAGGCCAAGAAGTCGCCGCGCCCGGGTCACGTCCGGGGCTTCGACATTCACGCCGGTGTCGTCGTGAGCGGCGACGACACGGAGGGGCGAGAGCGCCTGCTACGCTACTGTGCGCGCCCGCCGCTCAGCCTCGAGCGCTGAGCAGCGTGATCAGAGTGCTCGTGGCGTCGGAAAGATGGCCGTTTCACCCGCCTTGCGGCGACGATGAGTTGTTGACGCAGCAGCACATTTTCCGCGGTCAATTCGACCTGCGAACGCAACAGATCCGTTGCGAGGCCAACGGTGATCGAGCGCGGACGCGACGCGCCGAGGACAGCTTTAGCGGCGCAGCCGAAGACCGAGCGCAGCTTGGCGACTACACCTGCCAGCACGAGGCCAATCTGCTCCGACCCGGGCCACAACTCAAGCCCTTGCCACGCTTGAAATCTTCAACGATCCTGCGCCGGAGCAGCGTGGTAGCCAAGACAGGGGTAGTCTCGCCGGCCAGAAAGGCGGATCGCATGTCTTTTACAGCCGCCCTCGAACCGCTCCAACGAGCGTGGCGTTTCAACGCGTACGTACGGCTATGGCTTGTTGCCTGCTCCGCGCTCGGCGCTGCAGGCTGCGCGGGAGACGAATGCCAAAGGGGTCAGACCCAGTGCGACAACGGTGTCGCCAAGGAGTGTGTGGACTCCGAAGGTTTGTTCGAAAATACAACCCATTGGGGCGGCGACCAGGACTGTGGTGCGCCGAACCTATGCGTGCTCACACCGCCGGGATCGATTGACTATCTCGCCGGCGAACCGTTTTGTGTGCTCGACCCAGAACCGGATCCGTCCTGCGTCTTAATCGAGGGCGCGGCGCTCGCCTCCTGGCCAGAGCCAGCCGTTACCTGCTCTTCGGACGGACTCTCCCTGCTCTCGTGCCGAGATGGTTACCTCGTCGGCAGGAGCGCCTGCGCAAGCTGCACGAAACTGTCCGATGACCGGCTCGAATGCAGCGGTATCTTCTCCTCTCCGTGCCAACGCGACGCCGATTGCAGAAGCAGTTTGCTCTGCAACCTGCATGGCAGCATGGGCTTCTGCTCCCGGCCCTGTGCCTGCGATCAGCTCAACGGCTCCTGCCTGGACTGTGCAAACGCTTCAGGCCATGAGTCCGTGGGGGAACCCGACACTCCCCTCGCGTGTCGCGAGGGCTGGTGCTCACCCTAGCGCAGCGGCGAACCACAACGCGATTTTCGGGAGTGTAGCGTCCCGGAATGCCCCCGTCCGATCAATCTGCTTACCAACCGAGCGACCCCTCGGCAGGCATCGACGAGTTCGCATACTGATACGATTATGTCGACCGATGGCGTTTGGTCGGCCTAACCCCACGTCGTTGTCGCGGTTAGTTTCGAGCGCGAGACGGAATCGGAGCTCCGGCGCCACTGCCAAAGGAGGAGCGGGCGGCGCGGGGAGTCGCTCGCGCCTGGGTACACCGAAGACATCGCATCTATGGCTAACTTCAGATCTGCGACAACGCTTGCGAGCAAGACGGCGCGGTCCGTGTGGCGGCAATCGCTCGTCGGGCTCCCCTGGGCGCTCGTCGGCCTCACCGGTGCATGTGGGCGCACAATCACGGCCCCGCTAGGTGCAAGCGGAACGTCTGCCGCGGCCGGTGCCGGCGGCAGCCAGAGCGGCGGCGGGTTTGGCGCTGGCACAGCCTTCGGTGCCGCGGCTGGCGAAGGCCCAAGCGGCGCAGCGCCGGGCGGCGCAGCGCCGAGCGCCGGAAGCGGTCAAGGCGGGGCGGGCCAGTCCGGAAGCGGTCAAGGCGGGGCGGTGACCGGCGGCGCCACGAGTCAAGCTGGCTCGAATGACGCGGGAGCGGCTGGCTGCGTCGGGGATTGCGCGGGTCCTCCCATGAGTTGTCAGGGGCTTCCGGAAGACTGCGGACCTACCGCAGACGAGTCCTGTTGCGTGAGCCCGCTCGTCACCGGTGGCACCTTCTATCGAAATTACGACGGTGCCACGTTCACGGACCGGACTGCTCCGGCCACCGTCAGTGATTTTCGGCTCGATAAGTACGAAGTCACCGTCGCGCGCTTCCGCCGCTTCGTGGCTGCATGGGTGGACGGCTGGCGGCCCGCTCCTGGTTCAGGCAAACACACGCACCTGAATCACGGAGCCGGCCTCAATGGAGGCGCGCCAGCGCCAGATCATCCGGGTGAGAGCGGTTGGGACCCCGCGTGGCAGTCTTGGCCCACATCGTCGACGAAGCCGCTGTTCCCGAGCACCCTGCCTGCCTGGAACGACACGCTTTCCTGCTACCTGACGACTTGGACCCCGACCGCTGGCGCTAACGAGAACTTGCCGGTGACCTGCACAGCGTTTTTCGAAGCGTATGCGTTCTGCATTTGGGACGGAGCCTTTCTCCCGACCAACGCCGAGTGGAACTACGCCGCCAGCGGCGGTGCGGAACAACGGATTTATCCGTGGGGATCTCAGGCGCCTGTTGATGACTTTGCTCTCGCGGTGCACTCGCCTTGCAAAACGGGTGGCAACTGCGTGAATACCGTGAGGCCCCAAAAGGTGGGCTCGGTTCCCGCTGGCAATGGCAAGTTCGGCCAGGCTGATCTAGCCGGCAATATCATGGAGCGCGTACTCGACTCATCTCTTGGTGCGGGGTCCTGCGTGGATTGCGCATACGTTCGCTACACAGCGAACGCGGCCATGCCCACACGCGGCGGGAGCTACAACTTCGACGCGAGCTTTCTGTTTTCGTCGGTGGCAAATGCCAATTTGTGGTCGGACCGCGACGAGTATGCCGGCTTCCGCTGCGCCCGCAGCCCGTAGTGTCCGAAAACCTGATCGGGTGAGTCCGGATGCCACGAAATTCGAACCGGTAAAGTCGCAGTCGAGCCCGCGAAAATCTTGCCAACGGCAGGCCCCAAGGTTGGCGCCGATAGCGTTCACCATTTCGAGACGAATCCCGCTGAAATCAGCGCCCCGGAGATCCCACCCGCTCACGTTGCCACGCTGGATGAACGTATTGCGGCCGCGAGATGCGACCCACAGTTCCGGAAGCGAAGCCATGTTCACGACCTTACGTCCCACCCAGGGGCAACCCAGCGTGGGCCGGCTTTCCACGTTACCGGTGCACCTTGGAACGTACCTACGAGACCGGTCTTGCAAAGACGCGCCATCAGCTCGGCGTGACGCGCCTTCAAGGTCTCGAAGTCGGCCAGCCATGGCTTTGGCTCTAAGTCGAGCTGTACTCCGCCCCAGGACGTCTCGGTCGCCAAAGGCAGAGAAAGCAGAAACGCCTTACCAAGTAGCTCAACCAAATAGGGACCGAACCAGGTGCGTGCGTGGATGCCAGAAAGCCCGTACTTATTCAGGTCGCGAACGGACATTCTGATGCCGCTGTCATAGTCGAGGGACTCGGCTTGTCGATCCCAATGCATGTGCACGAACCCGTATTCAACCTGGAGCAAGCTCGCGACGCGAGTCGCACCGTTGAATAACTCTGGGAGAAGGGCCTGACGCGGCTCCACGTAGTCAAGCTTTAGGTCGTTTACTGGGACAGGTTGGCAATTGAGCCAGCCTGTATATTTCGGGGTGTTGGCTCGCCAAAGTATCAGCGTCCTACCGCCCATCTGGCGAATGAAGTCTGTTGCCGAAGCGCGATCGTAGGGAAGCCGCATTCGCTCGTCGATATTGGCGTGGGTTGGCTCGCATAGCGGTTCCGCGTCGAGCGCGCCAAGAACGGAGCGCAGCACCAACGGATCGCTGGTCCGGCACGGTGCAAGGAGCTTGATGTTGAGTGTCTCTACCATCCGTCTTCTCTCGACCTTCCACCGAACTATAGGGTAGCTTCAATGAACGATTGAATGCGCCTGATCCTGCGAGATCGGATCCCAACTGTTGGTTTGGTTGTTCCATTGAGACCAGCCGCCGTCCCCGGTATTGCGGTGAAGCACGGTGGAGTTGTCTGCCAATGGGCCGCTCGGGCGCGCGGCCGCGGGATTGTCGTTCGTTATCACGGTTACCGGCTCCCGACCTGAAGCCCTGGCCGCTTCTTGTTGAGCCCTGAGCTGCTGATCATTGTACACCGTTCGCGGATTGCCATCGTCATCGAAAGTGTCCGGCACCGATTTGTTGTCGATCAGCGCCTTGTCCGTCACCCCGTCGGGTCGCGTCTCGGCCCCATCCGCATCCTTCGGGAAAGTCTGCGGCCTGTTCACCGTGCCGTCGGGGTTTGTCGTAACGTTGTTGTTATTCGCGACGTCGAGGCCGTTGAGCGTGTCGTTCTCCTCGGTTGCGCCACCGCTCTGATTCTGCCTCAGCTGGTCGTTTTGCCGCTGCCAATCCTCTGGTGAAGCCGGGTCTGCTCCTCGGTTTGCGCGCGCAGTAGCGTTCCGGTCATAACGCGCTTGTTGAGCTGCCTCTGGGTCGGCGGAGTTGTCGATGCGGTTACGGTAATACGCTCGCTGCTCTGAAGTGCGACCATCGCCAACCGAGGACCCCTCGGCCGGGCATCGACGAGTTCGCATACTGATACGATTATGTCGACTCGATAGCGTTTGGACGCCCTAACCCCGAGTTGCAACGCGGTCTGCGTGAAGTAGCCGCCCACTGCATTTCACAGCGCTCGTGTCAGTGCTGGAGACCCGTGCGGGATGTTCAGATTCAGCGGGATCGGGGGTGCTGCTATACCCTAGCGGGATGTCCACGCGGAGGCCTGAATCGGAGCCGCAGCGGCCGTCCTGGCGCATCGACGTCGGACCGTTGCCCGCGCGCTGGGGTCGCGCGGGCTTCGCGCTCTTGTTCTTCGTGCTATCGGCGCTGTCGGTGCTATGCGCATTGCGCACGACACGACTGGAGTGCCAGCGTGACCTTCAGCAAGAGCCGAGCTGTACCCTCAGTGATTCGCCACCACTGCCAACAGTGGACCGGTTTCCGCCTGGCTCGATTGCGCGCGTCGCGGAGGAGCACGAGTCGTCGGGGAAAGGGCCGGGCTACTGGGCCGTCTTGATCTTGAATCAACGCGGAGCAGAACGCAGTGTCGCGTCGTACGACTCGCAAGAGGGGGCGACCGCGCTCGGTGACCGCATCCGCGCCTACTTGGCGGACGGGCGAGTAGCGCGCTTCAGCTTCGCGTCAGCGCCGAACTACGCCAAGGGCGCCTTGCTCTCGACCATCGCGCTGTTGCTGGTGGGTTTGCTGATGCGCAACGCATTCCATCAGGCAGGGCACCTGCTGTTGGACATTGATCGCAGCCACGATGAGCTCAGAGTGCGGCGCAAGCTATTTGGCGTGCCGCGCGGCCGCCCGGCGCGCTTCGCGCTTGCCGACCTTTCCGATGTGCAGCTCGAGCGTGGTCCGGTGCTCGACAAGCTGCTGACCCGCGGGCAACTGCCTGCAACTGGCGCGCGTTTCGTGCTCGTGCGCGCGCGGGGGCACCGCTACCCGCTCACGCCCGACTACCTGCCAGGCCCAGCCCTATTCGAGCAAGGCCTCGAACTGCTGCGCGCCGAATTGGGTTTCGTCAGCCAGACCGAAGACGCCGAGACCGAAGACGCCGAGACCGAAGACGGTGCGCGCCACGCTGGTCCTTCGCAGCAAGGCGCTGCTCAAGCTCGGTCTTGGATAGCGACCTTCACGGGCAGCGTGGCAGCACTCAGCCCTCCCCGTCTGGCCATTGCGATAGTGGCGGTGGCGGCAATCGGTAGCGTGCTGCTCGTCTCGAACGCGAATCGAGGCGATGGCGCGCTCGAGATCCGCGCCGAGTACCGGTGCATGTTCGATGGCATCGATATCTTGCCAGGCGGCGACATGAGCATGCGGCTGAAGCCTGGCCGTTACGAAATCCGCGTCTTCAACAGCGCTGCACCCGGCGGCTGGGAATCGCAATTTTACACGCTAAACGCCGACCAATCCGTGCTTGTCCGGTGCCGCCCACTACGCGCCGCACGCTAGTGCAGAGCAAGTGGGGTGAAGTGAACTACCAGGTGCACGAAAGGTGGGGCCGAGCCGTTCGGGTCCGCCTCGCGTCTCGGCCTGATTGGATGGGGCGTTCGCAGCCCAGCCACGCACCTCCCACAGCGAACCTGTTCTCGCCTCGTGGTGGGCAACGAGCACGAGACGACCACGCTCTATTCAGCGCAGGCCCGAGGCAGCGTCATCGGCGGCCGGACGCTGATGGCGTCACGTCGCTAGTATTCAAGCCTCTGATCGGCTCGGCGCGGGGAGACAAGAGGCGTCTTTCGCGTACCATGGGCCAATGTGGAAAAACTTGGGCTGGGTGCGGGTGGGCACGTTGGCGTGGATCTCGTCGTGCGGGTTCTGCGTAGCGTGCGGCTCGAGCAGTGACAGCGGCGCCAGCGCCGTCTTGACCGAAGCGCCGCATTGCCCGAGCGGGACGGATGCCTTGAAAATCGAGGGCGCAATCGGCGATGCGGTGATCGACGACACGAGAACCAGCAACCTCAACGCCGGCTACGAGAACATCGGCATGCCCAAATTCTCGACGCCGCTCTCCACCCTTGGCATGCTGGAGCCCAACCAGCTTCCGATCACGATCACTTGGGCACAGAGCTTGTTCGACGGTCAAACGGCCGCCATCACCGGTGGCACCCTGACGCTTCCGGCGGACCAACCGAACGCGGGCGCTACCTTTTGCATCAGCGCGGGAGAGGTCGGCTTCGTGAGCGGTGGTTCGGAGGATAGCGCCTTCAAGTTCGTCGTCACCCAAGTCAAATCCGGCGCGGACTGCTCAGGCGCAGCCACCGCCGTCGACTTGCACGGGTGTTACCAATAGTTGCCAGCACGCGCCATCGGCGCGGCCATTTCGCTCAGCTCAATCTACGGCGCGATCTCAGAACGGCCGTGCGTCCAGTTCCAGATTTCGGCGATCGCCGGACGCACGCCGCGCGCGCTGGCAACGACTACCTCCCGCGCGAGTAAATGCTCAAGCGCCATCGGCCCCAAGACTTCGACGACCTTCGCGCGCTACTGGCCGACGCCTCTGACAGTGAGCTGAGCACTGTTCGTGAGGCATTGGCGCTGGTCGAGGCCCGCGGATACAATCGTGGTCGCAACCTAGGCGAAGATCACGCGGGCGATTACAGACACGGCTCGCTGACACCCCTGTGAGCTGCGCTCGTAGTGTCTGAAAACCTGACCGGGTGAGTCATGCAGCGGCTCGATGATAGAAGTTGAGCAACCCTCCGAGCCGCGAGCGGCATTGGACGGCGTCCGTCTGGCCATTGTCGTTGCTGAGCGATAGCCGGGGTGAAACGAGCGGTTGGATTGGCCGCTCGCGAGCGTCACTGAGTCTCCTCCGTCCAGCGGAACCTTTTCGATCTTGCCGCTGGCGGCCACGCTGAAATAGAGGAAGTTCGCGTCCAAGGCCAGCGCGGCCCCTCCTTCGGTCGTGAGCACGGTCGGGGTCGAAGTACCTGCGTCGGCTCTCCAGAGCGGGGCTTTCGAGATGCCGGCGCTCGAGGCCCAGTACACGCTCGTGTCGTCGACGACGATTGCAGCCGCGCCGGTTTGATCCGATGCGATCGTGGCGAGCACGGGATTCGTTCGACTAATCGGACTCGTTAAGCCCACCCGCTGCGGCTGCAAACTCTGGCCACGGCACGGTCGGTGGGACGTGGCCGTACTTCTTCACAATTGCGGCCATCCCCAAATCAACGCTCGTGAGGTGATTGCAGCCGACAAAAATCTGGTCGCCGTCCTTGAAGACCTTCGTGAGCTCTTGCTCAACCTTGTCGATCGCCGCTTGGAGCGTCAGCAGGTCGTAGTCAGGATCACTCGGCGCTTGGTGCGAGATGTGGACTACCGCTGCGTAGGTAGTCGAGCACGGACCGCGAAAGATGTACGGGACCCAGGTGGCCATAATCTCGCCACACCACCACAGCCGTCAGGCCGGCCGCTATGGTCATTTGCCCAGCCGTCTGAACCATCTTTCAAATCACCAGTCCATGCATGGGCAGGTGGCTTCACCGCCTCGACAACCTCGACCTCAGCACGAGGCACGCTCAGACAGCTGGGCTTGGCGCAGCGCTTGCCGTTTTACGATGCCAACATGACCAGAGACGAAATCCTTTTTACGCCAATTCGCCCAAAATCTGCGGTGGCAATTCGGCTGTCTACAGCTGGGCTAAATCAACCGGTGCGCGCGGGACAATCGGCGACGGCGCGTCTGCTTGTAGCGGGTGTCGACGAATGCGGCTTCGTCGGCGAGGGTCAGATAGGTGTCTTGCGCGAATTCCTGGAGTAGGGCGAACTCGATGACGTCCGGCGCATTTTCGGGCAGGAGCTCGGGGTCGAAGCACTCGTATTCGATGGTCAGCGTACGATTGTCCAGCTCCAAGCGCGTGACGGCAATGGCGAGATCGTGATCGTCGCGACGCTCGATGACGTGACCGGCAGATGGATCCAGATCTTCTCGATAGGCGAGGTACGAACGCGGAGAGGGCTTGGGTAGCTCGGCGCGCTTCCTGCGTATGGACCAGATCGTCTGCCGCGCGGATTTGACTTCGCCGAGGCACTCCTTGTCGTACGTGCGCGGCGCGCGCACCTCACGCTCCAACGCAAGCAGGCTGCGCTCGAGAGTCGGGATAGCGCTGCGCCGCTTGACGTGGGGATAGAGCTCGATGACACGCTCGTTCGGTCCGGCGGTACGCTCTCGCAACGTCATTGAAAGGGCCTAGTCCATCCCGGCGCCGTCGTCGCCGTGGTCGTCGTCGTCGTTGAACGGAACGGGCTGCGACGTGGGGAAGGGACCCTTGGAGTTCGTGGGGGCGGGCTGGAGCACGGGAGGCCGTGCCCCAAGGCAACCTGCTGATCCACGCTCAAAGAATGTTCGGCCTCGAGCCGACACCGGTGACCACGGTCACGGTGCTGCTGCTGTCCCGGCCGACTCGACTCAAGACGTTTACCTCAAAAACCTGTACAAGTACGGTGCGTGCGTGAGTGATTTTCCGCCGGTCCTTTTCGCCTGCAACGATGACGCGAACTTCTCGACGGTGACGGCCCAAAATCAAGTCGCTGACTGACGAGACCAGAAGAAGCGTGACGAGCATTCACCCCAACGTCCGACGTTCCAGCGCGGGCCGCCTGTCTGGCCTCTCTGGCTTGTTCCTGCTCGTCATATTGGCATCGAGTTCGTGCTCGGACTCATGGCCGATGCAGAGCTTGGTATCGCAGGTGGGGCAGCCATGCCAAGACTGCACCACTTGTTCGAATGCGTTCGAGAATTGCCGCTGCGATACCTGCACGACCAGAGCGTAGGATCCCGTGACGAAGGACATAGTAAACGGAGCAACGAACGAGCCGGGCACCCAATTCCCGCTCGTTGCGCGATCACGCAGCCACGCGATGGCGCTCGCCGCTACGACATGGCGCGAAATCGAGGCGAAAGCGTCAGGCTCACACCAAACTAGCTCATGAAGATCACCCGTTATTCTGCCGCACTCATCCACACTTCAGCCCTCACTCTAGCGCTGGCCACCGGCGCTTGTTCCTCCAACCCCGGGTCGACCTCCCCCAGCAACACGGGCGGCGGCGGAAGCGCCGGCGCGAATGTCGCGGGCACGGGCAATATGGCGGGCGGCGCCGTCGCCGGCGCAGTCGCGGGCGGCGGAGGCAACGGCAGCGGAGTTGCGGGAGCAAGCAACATGGCCGGCACGAGCGCCGGAGGTGCCGGAGGTAGCGGCGCTACGGGGGGCGGCAGCGCTGGCAGCTCTGGAACTGGCGGAAGCGCCGGAGGCGGAGGCGCAAAAGCGGCCTGCCCGCCTGGCGCCATCTTCTGTGCGGATTTCGAGGAGGCGAGCGGGCCGCCAATGGGCGCAACGCTCCAAGCACCCGACGAAACGGGCGGCGGAGCCACGTTCGCAACGCTGATGGCGCTCGACACGATGAGCCCGTACG
>JBDTJC010000171.1:0-10503 GCA_039936055.1 Polyangiaceae bacterium
TTTGCTCGCCGCTCGAGCCGCGCTCGTACTCCGCGACATCCGCGCTGACCACGATCGCCAGACGGTCACGCCCGTCGTAGCTCACGTAGCGGAGCGCATTCTTGAGCGCATACACACCGCCCAAACACGCATGCTTGAACTCCGGCACCTCCAGCTGACGCGACAAGCGCGACATGCCAAGCTTATCCAGCGCGCCGTCGACCATGCCGCGCACGATCACCGCGCCCGCTGCGTTGTCCGTGCTCGACTCGGTGCCCAGCCCGAGTGATCCCACTTGCTGCGGGTCGATTTGGTTCTGCAGGATCAAGCGCAGGACCGCGTTGGCGGCCATCGTGTACACGTTCTCGTGGCGCCCGCAGACGCGGAAACTGTGTCCAACGACGGCGCGCACCTTGTCCCAGTTATTGCCAGTCCAAGCGCACCACTGGTCGAGCGGCACGCGCAGGCGCGGCACGTACAGACTCATGGCGCTCACGCCGGGCAATCCATCAACTTGGGTCACGATTCAGGGTCGTAGTGAAACCGGCCCCGGGTTTCAACGAGCCAATCAGCTAACTCCGCGATCATGCGTACAAATTGAGTTTTCGGCCGTGATCCCCGGACGATTCCGGGCGGTTCACACCGAGCTCCGCGCGCTTTTTCGAGGCTTCGCCCGCGGTCACGCCGCGGTTTCGCGCCGCCTCCGCGGCCGACACGAAGACTTCGCTGCCTGAAACGGCTTGGGTCGGGTGCGCCGGGTCCACGCCGCGCTTCGCCAACTCTTCGTCGGCGCAGTTGCGACACATGAATCCGTTGACCGAGCGCATTGGGGGCTGGCGGAGACCGAGAAACCGGCTCCACCGTGGGAGAACGGCTGCTCCCGCAACTACTTGAATCGTTTCTTGGCGTTTTGTCGGACCTTGTGCGGTCGCACCGTGAAAAGATCGTTGCGCTGAGAAAGTGCGCCTTGCGTGGCATTGCCCGGGGGCCGTGCCGGCCGTGGTGGAGGCGGTTCGGATGGGGCGGGCTCCGCGGGCAGCGCCCTCGCTGCTGATGCTACTCGAAGCGCACGACGTGCCACGTCTTCTTCCCCCGGCGGATCAACGCGATCTCGCCGAACAAGAGCCACTCTGGCGTGACGCGCGTGTCCGGGTCGGCCTTGCGAGCGCTGATGCTGATCGCGTTTGTGGACAACAGCTCGCGCGCTTCACGTTTGCTCTTCACGACGCCTGCCTCGACCAAGAAATCGAGCGCGGAGATGCCTTCTCCGTCCAGCTTGCTGCGGGACAGTGTCACCGAAGGCGCGCTCTGAAATAGCTCTTCCAGCGTTTCGCGCGGTAGCGAGGCGATGTCCCCGGAGAACAACGCTTGGCTCGCGCTGCGTGCGTGCGCGAGGCCGCCCGCGCCGTGCAACAGCTCCGTCATGTGCTCGGCGAGTGCGCGATGGGCGCTGCGCGCGCCGGGATTGGCGTCATGGTCCGCGCTCAGGCGGTTCAGCTCTTCATGCGTCAGGAAGCTGAAAATCTTGAGGTATTTGACGACGTCCGCGTCCGGGGTGTTGAGCCAAAATTGGTAGAAAGCGTACGGTGAAGTTCGTGATTCGTGCAGCCAAACGGCGCCAGATTCGGTTTTGCCGAACTTCGTGCCGTCTGATTTGGTGACCAACGGCGCGGTCAGGCCGAACGCTTCGGCTTGGTGCTTACGGCGAATCAAATCAATGCCACCCACCACGTTGCCCCATTGATCCGAGCCACACACTTGCAGCGTTACGCCCTGATGATCGAACAGGTGCAAAAAATCGTACGCTTGCAGCAGCATGTAGCTGAACTCGGTGTAGCTGATGCCTTGCTCGCGGTTGTTCAGGCGATCCCGGACCGAGTCCTTCTGGATCATCATGTTGATCGAGAAGTATTTGCCGACGTCGCGCAGCATTTCCAAGTAGCCGATGCCGCGCAGCCAATCGCCGTTGTTCAAGATCAGTGCGGCGTTCGGGCCGTCGAAGTCGAGCAGGCGCTCGAACGTGCGCCGCTGGCCAGCTACGTTCGCTTCCACTTGTTCGATGGTCAGCAATTGACGCTCGGCGTCTTTGCCGGAAGGATCGCCAATCATTCCGGTCCCTCCACCGACGATCACCACCGGCCGATGGCCCGCCTGTTGAAAGCGCCGCAGCAGTAAAATCGGCACGAGATTGCCAATCGTCAGGGAATCCTTCGTGGGATCGAAGCCGCAGTACAGGGCGCGCGAAGTCCCCAGGTGAGCGCGGAGCCCCTCTGGATTCGTCTGCTGGTGAATGAGGCCGCGGAAAGCGAGGTCTTCGAGCAATTCCATCTGTGGGAGGGGAATATACAGATTTTCCCGCAGTCTGCTTAGCGTCCGCGGCTCGCGAGCGGCGCAAAAAAACGCACAGGCCAGTGGGCGCCCGCAAGCGCAGCCGCTGCACCTCCGAGTGCGGCTGCACCACCCACAGGGACTACCCCGCTACGTCATTTCGCGGACTGCGCGGGAAAATCGTCGAACGGCGCCGTCGCCCAACGCAGCGGCCCGTGCGTGAGGCCGGAACTTTGCGGCTCGCTGTCGCTCATCAGCAATTGTCCGCTGTTCGAAAGCGCCAGCGGTCGCCGCGGCGTTTGACCCACTACCGAAGCGCCATCGAGCTGGACGAGTAGCGGTGAGACGAACACGAACGGCTGGGAAACGAGGACTTCCGGGTACTTGTCGAGCACTCCGGGGAGCGCTTGTTCGGTGTGCGTTTCCGCGTCGTAGCTCAGTAGGCCATTGCCGCGGCGGATCAGCGCGTGCGCGCCAAGCGTGGCGATGACGCGATCGCCGGGTTGCAGGCGCGACACGTCGCGCTTGTCGGCGTCGAACAGCACGCTGTCCGCGCCGGGGTACAGCGCGACGAGTCGCGAACCGTCGCTCAGCTCGCGGTCGTACTCCACGCTCGCCAGCTCGAGGTCCAGCGGCTTGCGCCCTCCCGGCGTGACCAAATCCAGACTCACGCGCCCCGTCCTCTTGGGTTGCACGCAACCAACGATGAACAGCTCGCGCTCGGCGTCGGCGTGCACGATGCGACCTTTGCACGCCGCAGGTTCCAAAACTCGCTTCTTGCCGGACTTTTCCAGGATCAGCGCGCCCGCGTCGTCGCGCAGGAGGAGCGCGTCGCGCACCGGCATCAGTAAGGTGGGCTCGTGTATGGGAGCGCCGCCCGTGACCGGCACCAGCACAAGTTCCGGCTTATCGCCGCGTTCGGACCAAGCGTGAAACTGCCCGGGACCTGCGCTGCACGCGCGCGGCGCTGCCAGTAGCGGAGCGGGGAAGTCTGCTTTGCCGTTCTTGTTGCTATCCGCGCTGATCATTTCGACAACCACGAACGCCCCGCTCGGAGCAAAGCTCGCGCGCCAGATCGGTCCCGGCCCGGGATCGACGGCGCGCTCGGTGTCGTCGCTCAGTGTGCGGATCACGAGGCGCGGCCCGCTGTCCCCGCTGCGCGTGTACAAAAGGTGCTCGCCAGTGGCGTCGAACGCAACGCTGCGCAGCTCCGCGAAGGACTCGGCGCTGAGCCGGGAATCAGCGCCGAGCGCCGATAAATCCAGGCTCTTTCGGCGCTGGCTGTCCCACAACACGAGCGCGCCGTGCTGCATCAGGAGCGCGAACCGCCCCCGCGGGTCCATGCCCAGGAGCCCTTCATGCGCGAGCTCTTCGCCGGGCGTCAGCAGATAGCGTCGGATGTCGTCGCCGCGCAGTTCCCCGCGCGGACCAACGCTCACACTGACTTGGCCATCACCCGTGCTGTCCCGGCGCGCTTGACACAGCGTGAGCCACCGACCGTCGGGGCTGGCGCGCTCGACCAGCAGCGGACCCGGGTCGCCGAAGGGAGCGGTCCCGAATGTCGTCAGCACCGGTGGGGGTGACAGCGCGCTCGGCGTTGCACTGGCTAGTGCGCTCGGCATTGCAGCGGGCACGGACGCTGAAGTCGTGCCACCGGGGTAGGGCAGGCGTGGAGGCTGCGGGCTCTGCGGCACGAGCAACGGCGGGCGAGCCGCGCAGCCGAGCGCGAACACCGCACAGAAAGAGGCACAACGAAGCGAACGCACCGCGCGCCAGCATAGCTCGAAGTGGTGGCGCTAGCGATTCACGGCTAGGCTGGATTTATGCGCGTGTTCTCGATGCTTTGGGTCCTGCCACTGTTCCTCGCCGGCTGCGGCGACAAGAGCGCAGTCTCGCTCTCGGCCCACATCACCAATGGCGTGGTGACGGTCGACAACGGTACGTTTGGCGCCAGTGCCTCCGGCAGTTTCAAGTTGCGGCTTGCGCTCGGACCGGAGGCTTCAGCGTCCGTCAAAGTCACACCGCAAGCCTTCCAGCTGCTCGGCCAAGCCAATGTGCTGGTCGTCGATCAGCTGCCGGTCACGACCAGCTCGCCAAGCACGATCACCATCGACAAGGGCGGGAACCAGGACGTCGAATTTGCGTTCACCGGCGCCATGGTCGATCACGACGCCGCGTGCGCCGGCCCACTCACCTTCGTCGGCGCGCTGGACGACTCCTCCGGCAATAGCTCGTACCCCGTAGCGAGCGGTCCGGTTACGCCCAGCTGCGACTGATCACTTGCTCGCTGGGCCGCGCACCGCGGCCTCGCCACGTATCCGAATCGTCATCGACTCTGGCAGTTGCGGATCTTCCTCGCTTGCCGGGCGCGGCGGGGTGGACGAACGCAAGATGCGCTCGACCTCTGCGCTGAGCGAGACGGCAGGCGGCCGAGCCATGGAGGCGCGGCGCGAAGGCGGAGGCTCCTCCGCGGTCTGCTCTTCTTCGCGAAAATAGCGCGCGCTAATCGTGGCGCGGTCAGCGATGTTCTCGGCCGCGATCTGCAAATTGTCCGAGCCCACTTCGCGCGCGAAGCGCTCCGCTGCGACGATGGCACCGATCGTCAAATGGCGCAGGGCGCGGGTGGCGCGTGAATGCCCAGCGACCCCTACCGTGAGCGCAAAGCCTGTAGGATTGCGGCGCAGTTCGAACGTCAACGGCACGCCCAGGAATGGATACTCGAGGAACGTCCGCAAGCGAATCACGGTGCCCGGCAGATCCCCCGCGCGCGCCAGGCTGCCGCCTTGAGACAGGACGCGGGAAGCCAAGTCGACGCCGATGTTCTCGAGCAGTTTACCGGAGCCATCCCCGAGCAGCGCATCGATCGAGAGCAGGATTTCCACGCCTTCTTCGAGCGGCACGCTGTCGAGCGCTGCGCTCGCGCGCAGCCGCTCAAGCGATGCGTGCGGAGCCAACCGCGGTGGCAGCTTGGCTCGCAGATTCGTCACTGCCGAGACACCGAGCTGGCGCTCGACCGCTTCCAACACATTCCTCAGAAACCAGCTCCTGAGTTCGCCTGCCACGTGCACTCCTCCCCGATCGAGGCCTGCGCGTGCGCAGGCAGCCATGTGGGCTGAAACCTCCGGCAGCTTACTCCTCTTCGCGCGCGCGCAAGCGCTTCGAAACGTGCCTGCCGCACACGCTCGCGCAACGTCCGGGGCCTGCTCGATAAGCACTGGGATTGAAAGGAGTTTGCAGCCTGGCGGGTCTCGCCAGGCGCACGCCCTTCGCCTCAAAAGCTACCCGCGGAGCGCCTGCTCGAAGTCGCGCAGCAGATCATCGGTCTCTTCGATGCCGACGGCCAAACGTACGAGCGCCGGATCAATGCCGATGTTCGCCAGCTGCTCCTCGGACAACTCGGAGTAGCTCATGATCGCAGGTTGCTCGATCAGCGTTTCCACGCCGCCGAGCGAAGCCGCGATTTTCGGGATCTTCACCGCGTCAATCAGGCGTGATGCCGCTGCGCGGCCACCCTTGACGATGAAGCTCACCACGCCACCGCCGCCCTGCATCTGCGCGCGCGCGATCGCGTGTGACGGGTGGCTCTCCAGCATCGGGTAAAACACGCGCTCGATATGTGGGTCGGCTTCCAGCATGCGCGCGATGGCGAGCGCGCTCGCGTTCTGGCGATCCGTGCGCACGCCGAGGGTTTTGATACCGCGCGCGATGAGGAACGCCGCGTGCGGGTCGAGCACGCTTCCGAACACGCCACGTGCGTCCCGCAACAGCGAGACCAAGTGCTGCTGCCCCACCACCACGCCGCCGAGCACGTCATTGTGCCCAGAGAGATACTTGGTGGCGCTGTGCACCACGAGATCGACGCCGAACTCCAGCGGGCGGCAATTGATGGGCGTCGCAAACGTGGAATCCACCAGCGTGCGGATGCGCCCGCGCGCCTTTACCAGCGTGGAAAGCTGTCTTAGATCCACACAATACAAGTACGGGTTCGTCGGTGATTCGGCGATCACGAGGCGCGTGTTGTCCTGCAGCGCGGCGGACAACGCCGCCAAATCACCCGAGGGCACGATGCTGTGCTCGACGCCGAAGCGGGCCAGCGTTTGCGTCACCAACTGACGCGTGCGCCGATAGCCGTCACGGAACAACACGACGTGCTCGCCGGCTTTCACGAGCGACAGCACCGCCGTGGCGATGGCGGCCATGCCGCTCGAGAAGGCGACGCCCGCCTCGGCCTTTTCCAGAACCGCGACCCGGCGTTCGAGCTCGCACACGGTGGGGTTGCCGTAGCGGCCGTACTCTTCGCGTGACGGGTCCGGATCCTCACCACGCATGTAGCGTTCGAGCTCGGCGGTGTCGGAGAACGTGAACGTGGCCGTTGCTTCTATGCTCAGGGCCAACGCATTGTGCGGGCGTCCAGCGGGCACGCCGGCGTGCACGCTGTCGGTGGAGTTTGCGACGGTCTTCTTGTCGGCGCTCATCTCAGTTCGCTTTCGTCCCTGTCTGGGCGAGTAGCTCGCGCACGCGCTGCGCGAGCTGCTCTGCGGCATTGCTCTGCGCTAGGAGTTCGACCTTCTTCGGGTCGCCTTCCGTGCGCAACTTGAACTCGATTTGCCCGTTCTTTAGGCCTCGTGCGCCCACGGTGGCGCGAAGCGGAATGCCAATCAGGTCAGCGTCCTTGAACTTCACGCCGGGCCGCTCTTCGCGGTCGTCCACCAACACCTCGATGCCGGCGGCTTCGAGCGCTTGCTCCAGCCGCGCGACTTCGGCGATCACTTCGGGCTCGGTGCCGAGCTGCACGAGGTGCACCTGATACGGAGCCACGCTGATCGGCCAGCGGATGCCGTGGTCGTCGTGGTGTTGCTCGACCGCGGCCGCAATTAAGCGCGACACACCGATGCCGTAGCAACCCATGACAATGCTCTGGTGCTCGCCTTGTACGTCCAGATAGGTAGCCGACATCTTCGACGTATAGTGTGTACCCAGCAGGAAGATGTGCCCAGCCTCAATGCCGCGGAAGAGCTTCAGTGAAGCGCCGCAGTTCGGGCACAAATCACCGTCTATCACCTGGCGCACGGACACGATATCGGCGCTGAAATCCCGGCCGTGCTGGACGTGCAGGTAGTGGTAATCGGTCTCGTTGGCGCCGGTCACTGCGTCGGTGATGCTGGCCGCGTCTTGGTCGATCAGCACGCGGCCGTCGAAGCCGATTGGCCCCGCGAAGCCGACGGCAGCGCGCGTCGCCTTCTCCACGTCCGGGCCGCTCGCTAGGTGCACCTCGTTCGCGCCCAACGCGCGCGCGAGCTTCACTTCATTCACGTCGTGGTCGCCACGCAGCACGACCATGACCAGCTTGGCGTCGGCCAAGTACACAAGACTCTTGAAAAAATTGGCGGGCGGCTGATTCAGCAGTTTGGCCACCGCCTCGATCTTTCCGTGCCCCGGCGTGTGGATCTTCTCGCGGGCGGGGACCGTGTCCGGCACCGGGCCGCGGCGCGGCATGGGCGGGGTTTTCGCCACTTCCAGATTGGCGGCGTACGGGCACTGCAGGCAAGCGGCGATCACGTCTTCACCGCTCTGCACCAAAACTTGGAATTCGGCGCTGCCCGAGCCACCCATCGCGCCGGAGTCCGCGCTGACCATGCGGTACTCGAAGCCCATGCGGTCGAAGATGCGCGTGTAGGCTGCGCGCATGCTCTCGTAGCTCTTTTGCGCTGCAGCTTCGTCGACGTCGAACGAATAAGCGTCCTTCATCAAGAACTCACGACAACGCAGGAGCCCGCCGCGCGGGCGGGGTTCGTCGCGGAACTTGCTTTGGATCTGGTACAGGTTCTTGGGCAGGTCGCGGTAGCTCTTCACTTCGCGGCGCGCCAAGTCAGTGATGATTTCTTCGTGCGTCGGCCCGAGGTGGTAGTCGCCTCCTTTGCGATCCTTCAGGCGAAAGAGCGTGTCCGCGAACAGGTCCCAGCGGCCCGTCTCTTTGAAGTAATCTGCGGGGAGTAGCGCGGGTAGCAGCACCTCTTGGGCGCCCGCCGCGTCCAACTCCCCGCGCACGATCGCTTCGATCTTGCGCAAGACGCGGACCCCGAGCGGCAAGAAGCTGTAGATTCCAGCACCCACGCGGCGGACGTAGCCGGCGCGCAACAAAAACACGTGGCTCTTGCTGGTCGCGTCGGCCGGAGCCTCTTTGAGGGTAGGGAGCAGCGCTCGCGAATACCGCATGGGGTCCGCGCGTGTACCACGAAATGCGCCGGAAATTGAGTTTTTGGGGCTTATCGGCGGGGCCGAAATGGCTATTCTCGACTTGTCTGGTCGGGAATCGCGGGTATAACTCCTCCCGCCACTGCGCACCCAAAACGCCCGGCGATCACTACGATTGCCGGCCCGGAGACTCCTGATGACTGTTGCTACGACTTGGAAAGAGAAGCTGGCTGGCCAAGTGCGCGAAGACTGGGCGCGCGAGATCGACATTTTCGAGACTCAGATCGAGCTCCGCAAGAAGGGCAAGGTGGAGGAGAAGCTGTTCGCCGAAACGCGCCTCCGTCGTGGCACCTACGGGCAGCGCTACGACAACGGGCAACGCCACGACGGTGAAAAAACGCAAACGCTGTCGTACCCGTCGGGGGAGCTCACCAAGGGTCCGGTTACGATGTGGGATGCGCCTGGCATGCAGCGAATCAAGATCCCCTACGGCAAGCTGAGCGCCGAGCAACTCGATACAATGTCCGAGCTGGCGGAAGAGTATTCGGACCAGATCCTGCACATCACCACTCGGCAGGACATTCAGCTCCACTTCATTCACATCGAGGACACGCCGGACTTGATGCGCCGCTTGGCCGCGACCGGCCTGACGACTCGTGAGGCGTGCGGTAACACGGTGCGCAACGTGACGGCGTGCCCGTATGCGGGCGTGTGCAACACGGAATCCTTCGACGTTGTTCCGTATGCGGATGCGGCGACCTTCTTCCTACTCGGCCATCCGGATACGCAGGACTTTGGCCGCAAGTTCAAGGTTGCGTTTTCGGGTTGCAAGGACGAGCCGTGCGGGCTCACGAACCTGCACGACGCCGGTGCGATCGCCCGCACACGCATCGTGGACGGCCAAGTGAAGCGCGGTTTCGAGTTCACGGTGGGCGGCGGCCTGGGTGCCGTGCCGTACAACGCCTCACCGTTCGATGACTTCCTACCCGAAGAAGAGCTGCTGCCGATGATACAGGCAGTGTGCCGGGTGTTTGCTCGCCTCGGTGAGCGAGAGAACCGCGCGCGCGCGCGCTTGAAATTCGTGGTCAAGAAGCTCGGCATCGAGGAGTTCAAGCGCCTCGTGCTCGAAGAGCGGGCCCTGCTACGCCCCGACGAACGCTGGACCAAGTTCCTGGCTGACCTTCACGTCACTGATGAGAAGCCGCTGAAGGCCGGCGCAGCGCTCGGTCCGGGCCCGTATCCGGACGGCTTCGACGCTTGGCGCGCGAGTAACGTGCGCTCGCAATCGCAAGCCGGCTATTCCACGGCCAAGATCACGCTGCCACTCGGTGACTTCACGCCCGCTCAAGGTCGTTTGATGGCGGATCTGGCGCGCAGGTACACCGGCGTCTCGATGCGCGCGACGGTCGAGCAGAACCTATTGTTTCGCTGGGTGGTGGATGCTGACCTGCCGGCGTTCTACCGCGAGCTGGCGGAGGTCTCGCTGCAGCAAGCGGGTGCCGACGGCATCACGGACGTGACCTCGTGCCCGGGCACGGACACCTGCAAGCTCGGTATCTCGTCGTCGCGCGGGCTCGCGACCGAGTTGCACAAGCAGCTGACGGTGCTCTCGAGCAGCATGGACCCGGCCGCGAAGGAGTTGCACATCAAGTGCAGTGGTTGCTCCAACTCCTGCGGCCAGCACCACATCGCGGATTTGGGCTTCCTGGGCGTTAGCCGCAACGTGAACGGGCGTCGCGTGCCGCACTTCCAGCTGGTGATTGGTGGCCAGTACAAGAACAACGCCGGTTCGTACGGTTTGGCCATTGGCGCTATTCCTTCAAAGCGCGTGCCGGAAGCCGTGAAAACGCTCACCGATCGCTTCGTGAACGAGAAGCAACCGGGGGAAACGTTCCAAATGTTCGTCGGCCGTATCGGCAAGAAGGAGATCCGGAAGCTGGTCGATCGGCTGAACGTGCTCCCGACATACGAGCAGGATCCGAGCTTCTATTCGGATTGGGG
>JBDTJC010000172.1:0-15689 GCA_039936055.1 Polyangiaceae bacterium
GGACCTGGTCGCTCTGCTCAAGATCGTGGATGACCGTCAGCGTAACCAGGGTGACTGGCGCTCGAACATCTACATGGAGCAGAAGGAAAAGGACAAGGTCGCGGTCGTGTACGAGGCGCTGGTGTTCAGGCGCAGCGCTGATCAACGCTTCATGATCTTGTTCACCAAGCCTAAGGCCTCTCAAGGCCAGGGCTATCTGCGCATCGACCAGAACCTTTGGTTCTACGACCCCGCGGTCGGCAAGTGGGAGCGCCGCACGGAGCGCGAGCGCATCGGCGGCACCAACTCACGCCGCTCCGACTTCGATGAATCCCGCTTGGCCGTCGAGTACGATCCGGAAGACAATGGCGAAGAAAAGCTGGGCGTGTACACCGCGCAGGTCATGACCTTGAAGGGCAAGTCGGGGCTGGACCTCGCTTTCCCGGTGCTCAAGCTGTGGGTCGATAAAGCCACGAATAACGTGCTCAAACGCCAGGAATTCGCGCTTTCCGGGCGGCTTTTGCGGACTTCGTACTATCCCAAGTGGCAAAAAATCTTCAGTGAGTCACGCGGCGCGGACATCTGGTACCCGCAAGAAATCCGCTTCTACGATGAGGTGGAGAAGCAGAACTCGACACTGATCTTGATCAAGTCGGTCGACCTGAAGCCGCTCGAGACCAACCTGTTCACGAAGGCGTGGCTCGAGAGCAAGGCGCGCTGAGTGCTACGCCGTTCCGCTCTCGCGTGCCCTGGCGCCGTGCTGTCGTTGCTGTTCGGCAGTGCGCTCGCGCAGGCGCAAGCCCGCCCCAGCGAGCAAGACATGTTCGGCGGCGCGCCGCCCGCGGCCACGCCGCAGGCAACGGCTCCGGGTCCGGCCGCGGCGGAAGCGCGTCCTCCCGCAGCTTCGGCATCCGGCGCGGGCAGTCCAGCGCCACCCGCGGCATCGGCCGTCGCTAAGCCAGCGCCGCTCGTGGGCTCCGCGGCGGAGTCTCGTGATAGCCAAGTGCTGGGCAGCTCCCAAAGCGCGATGTTCAGCGAAGAAGCCGCCCCGGATGACCCGCTGAACATCGGTGGACAGCTGTATTTGCGCGCTCAGACCACAGGCGCGCGCGGCCAAGCCCCCGGCAATTGGAGCTTCAGTTCTCCCTCACTTCTGGACGTGTACTTGGATGCGCGCCCGAATGACCGCGTGCGCGGCTTCGCACTCGGGCGCATGCTCTACGACCCAACGCTGCCGGTGAGCGCGTCAGATCCGCAGTCGATCGGCGCGGTCAGCGCCACCGGGGGTACGTCGGGTAGCCAATCGCTGTCGTCGTTGTTCGCGCAGCCTACACGCGGGCCGAGCGCAACGCTCGATCAACTTTGGTTGCGCTTCGACATCGCACACACCGTGTTCGTCACCGCGGGCAAACAACATGTGCGTTGGGGCACCGGGCATTTTTGGGCGCCGACGGACTTTCTGCATTTGCGCCCGCGCAATCCGTTGGATGTCTTCGATGCCCGCACCGGCACCACGATGCTCAAGCTGCATCTGCCCATCGAGTCGCGAGCTTGGAATTTCTACGGGTACCTGCTCACCGAGAGCAATACGTCCACGCCCACGCTGGGTAGGGTGGCAGCCGCAGGCCGCGCGGAGTTCGTGCTCGGGCCGGCGGAACTGGGCCTGGGCGCGCTCGCGCAACGCTCGTTGAAGCCGAAATTTGCGAGTGATCTCTCGTTCGGTATCGCTGATTTCGACGTCTACGGGGAACTCGGCTTGCGCGCGGGCAACGAGATCGATCGCGTGCGTTACGACTCGGGCGCCACGGCGACTGCGATCAGCACGCCGGCCAGCGAAGATGAGGCCCGCGCCGCCCTCGAGCAGGTCGTGGATGCCTATTACCCCGTGTACCGTTCGAAGGGCTACAAGCCGCAACTGGTGGCCGGCGCGAGCTACGCCCACAAATATAACGATAACGACACCTTCACCATCGGCGGTGAGTACTTCTACAACGCCCTCGGCTACGCGAGCCCCGCGGCGTACCCAGGCTTGGTTCTGCCGCACTCGACGAGCCTCAATGACTCGGCCAATTTTTTCTACTTGGGGCGCCAGTACGCGGCGCTCTATGTGAGCTTTCCAGCGCCGTACTCCTTGGACAACCACACCTTCACACTGTCCACGCTGGGCAACCTGTCGGACCGCTCATTCATTACGCGCTTCGATTACTCGCTCGTTGCGCTCACGCACATGCGCTTTGAAGCCTTCATGTCGGCGCGTTACGGCAATGAAAACGGGGAATTTCGCTTCGGCGTCCAGCACCTGAATCTGGGCGGTATCGACTTCAATCGCGCCCCGGCCATGTTGGATTTCGGCTTGGCGTTGCGAATCGCGATCTGAGCCACGAGGCACGCTGCGGATCGGGTGACGCGTGACGCAATCCGCAGGCGTTGCCGTGAGGGCGCTCAGCTCGCGTGAACCGCCACGCG
The DNA here is from genome assembly GCA_039936055.1 of Polyangiaceae bacterium. Classification (GTDB taxonomy): domain Bacteria; phylum Myxococcota_A; class Polyangia; order Polyangiales; family Polyangiaceae; genus PMG-095. The sequence goes on from JBDTJC010000172.1 coordinate 2,446, forward strand.
CGGCCGACCGGGAGCGGGCGGAGCGGTGTGTGGCGTGGTTTGCGCTTGCAGCATGCCGCTGAAGGCGGCTGCGTCTCGACGTAGAACGGCCTGATTCAGGCTCGCGCGGCGCTGTGCTACACCCGCGCTCGTGCCCAGCTTCTCCTGTCAAACGTGCGCCAAACAGTTCACTGTTCCCGAGGCAACGCTAGCGAAATATCCGGGGTGGCAGCCGAAAGTGTGCATGAACTGCAAGAAGCAGAGTGCGCCCGCGCAAGCGCCCGCCAAGAAGAAGCCCGCCGTGGCGCGAGCGGTGCGCAGCGGCGGGAGCTCACGTGAAGAGAACCTGAGCGTGGCTGAGGTCCTGACCAAGTACACCGAAGGACCGAAAGACGGTGTGTTCACGGACGGCGCGGCCGAGCCGAATCCGGGTCCGGGCGGGTGGGGCTGCGTTTACGTTGCAGACAATCAGGTGGTGGGTGAGCGCTGGGGTGATGAGCCGCACACCACCAACAATCGCATGGAGCTGAGCGCGCTGATCAACGCGACCGCGCTGGTGCCCGCGGGCAAGCCGGCCGTGCTGTACACGGATTCGCAGCTGTGCGTGAGCATCGTGAACGAGTGGGCCAAGGGTTGGGAAGCTCGTGGCTGGAAGCGTAAGGGCGGTGAGATCAAGAATCTCGAACTCGTGCAGGAGCTGTATGGCATCTGCCAGCGCCGTCCGGAGCTTGAGCTGCGCTGGATCGCCGCGCACTCGGGCAACCGTTGGAATGAATATGCGGACGCGCTGGCCACCGCTTACCGACGTAAAGTGCGCTGAGGCGCGGCAAGTCCTCTGGGGCCAGCGCAATCTCCAATCGTGACTGGCGCACCTGCCGATCGGGTACTGAAGAAATCGTATGCACCTGATTCCCTCGGTCAATCTTCAGTTCTTCGGTACTCTTCCAGCTCTACTGCTCGCTGGACTGCTGTCGGCGGGCTGTAGCTCCAAGACAGAGGGCGCAAGTGCCGTCGGCAGCGGGACGGGAGGCCTGGGCCAGGGACAAGCGGGACCTTCTTTGATCGTCGCCCCGGAGGCGGATGGCGGCCCAGGCAGTGTCGGCTCGACGTCCACCTACTCCAGCACGCTGCCTCCGGGGTTTACTGCGGCAAATATGTTGGGTGGCTATCGCTTGGGCGATCCCATCACCAGCGCCGACTCGGGCAGTGCGGGGAGCGGCAGCGCCGTCGCGACCAATAGCTGTGGCACTACGATTCTGGCGGTGATTCGCGACTTCAAGGCGGACCACATGAACTTCGAAGGCCCGCTCCGGGGGTCGAACGATGATCTCGGGCTAGTCAAGCCCGACCTCGGACCCGATCGGAAGCCGGTGTTTGCGCCGTCGGGGCCGACCGTGACGGTGCTGGATCCCACGCAGTTTGACAGTTGGTACCGCAATGTCGACGGGCTGAACCTGCCTTTCAAGTTCGAGATCTGGTTCGCTCCCAGCAACGGCGTGACCAGCTTTCAAAGCACGGCGTTCTTTCCGCTCGACGGCGCTGGCTTCGGTAACGATGGCAACGATGACGCACGGAAGCCGCACAACTTCCACTTCACGACCGAAATTCATACCGCATTCAGATACGGCGGCGGCGAGAAGTTCACCTTCACCGGCGACGATGATGTTTGGGTGTTCATCAACAACAAGCTCGCCCTCGACCTTGGTGGCGTCCACGTCGCCCGCACCGGCGTGATCGATGTTGACGCTCACGCCGCGGCGTTCGCCTTGGTGGTGGGCAATGTGTACCCGTTCGACATGTTTCAAAACGAGCGGCACACCACGCAGTCGAACTTCCGCGCCGAAACCACGCTCAACTTCGTAGATTGCGGCGCGATTGTCCCGGGCGATCCGCCGAAGTAACGTGGGCGGTGTCGCTCCTCCACCGGCTCGGTTCTGGGTCGTGCAACCCCCTGCGCGCCGCATTCCGCCCAAGGTCAACGCCTTCCGTTAACTGGTCGTGGAAGCGCTCGCAACCGGTTAGCCTCACTTCCGATTCGTTCGGGAGTTGGCGATTCAACCGATGTATCATGAGCTTTTCGCGGCATTCCGCGTTCTGATTGCGGCCTGAGGGTTGGCACGTGGTGTGAATGCCTGTGCCAATGCCCAGCGAGGTCGAAGCTCTGAACGCGCGCAGGCTTAGAGCGGGCGCGCATGACGGTCGAGGTCGTCGCGCTGGGTGAGCGCAAGCCGTCACCGTTCGCAGAACGCACTCCGGACGACAGGCTCGCCGCGGCGGTCCGACTCATCGAACATCATCAGGCCCTTCGGGGAGGTTTTTCGACGGTTCCGCGCTGCGCGTGGCCCGGCGAGATTTTTGTGGTCGGTGAGGCCGTTGGCTAAGCTCGCTCCGCCTCCAACGCGCGGCGCACACAGGCGAAAAGCCCTGCCCCGCGCGGTTGGTGGCGGCGCTCCTCGCCGCAGCCGACAGGATACGCGCCAGGAAGTCGAGGGCCTAAACCAGGCCTAGGGTCGAGGTGCCAACCACGTGGTATGCTGTTCGCTGGAGCGCTATTCGTCCCGGACCTGCCATGAAACACCGCGACATCATGTCCCCCGACACCGAGCCGACAGACGAAGAGTTGGCGCTCGTCATGCGAGCGGCGCGGGACGCCGCCGTGCAGCGCCGCGTCAAGGCCGACGCCTGGATCGCCGCTCGTCTGACTGAGGCATCACGGTTGGCGCAGGGGCAGGCGCCCGCGCTCGGACGCGGCGGACGAAGCGCGTGAGCGAACCGCGGCCCCGCCTCTTGATCGTGGCCGGGCCGAACGGCGCCGGTAAAACGACCATTACCGAGCAAGGGCTGGCCCACGATTGGTTCGGAGGTTGCGAGTACGTCAATCCGGATCTGATCGCAGAGCGTGAGTTCGGCAACTGGAACGATCCGGCAATCGTGCTTCAAGCCGCTCGAGTTGCCACCGAGCGTCGGGAAGTTTGCTTGCGTGATGGGCGCAGTCTCGCGTTCGAAACCGTGTTCTCGGCCCCCGACAAACTCGACTTCGTTCGACGCGCAAAGGCCGCTGGGTATTTCATTCGAATATTTTTCGTGGGCACCGAAGGCCCCGAGATCAATGCCGCACGTGTTACTCGCCGCATGCTCGAAGGCGGGCACGAGGTTCCCCTTCGCAAAATCGTTGACCGTTGGGCACGCTCGATCACGAACGCCGCAATCATCGCGCCAGAAGTCGACCGCTTCTATCTCTACGACAACTCGATCGATAATCGCGAAGCCCAGCTCGTAGTTCGGGCTGCCGATGGCCGTGTACAACGGCTATACGTGGAGCTTCCCGCGTGGTCAGCGCCGATTGTCGGTCGGTTCGGGAGCGGTGTGTGAACGGCGCCTCCTGGCCACACTTCCGACCTGGCGGCTGACGCGATCGACACCGAGCTGCGTCGCCAGAACAAACGAAAAACGCGGAGCCAGCTTTTCAGCTAACTCCGCGTTTCATTCTTTGTTGCGTGGGGGCGATTCAACCGATGTACCACGAGTTTTCCGCAGCATTCCGCGTCCTTATTGCAGCATGAGGGTCGGCACGCGCTGTGATAACATATGGCAATGGCCAGCGAGGTTGAAGCTCTGAACGCCCGCAAGCTCAGAGCGGCAGCGCGCCAAGTGCGCATGACAGTCGAGGTCGTCGCACTCGGTGAGCGTAAGCCGTCACCGTACGCAGGAAGCACACCTGAAGACAGGCTTGCCGCAGCGGTCCGACTCATCGAGCATCATCAGGCGCTTCGCGGCGGTTTTTCAACGGTTCCGCGCTCCGCGTGGCCCGGCGAGACTTTTGTGGCCGGTGAGGCGCTTGGCTAAGCTCCCCCAGGACTTCACGGATTTGCTGATCGAGCTCTGCGAAGTCAACGCGGAGTTCCTGTTGGTAGGCGGTTGGGCCGTGATCCTGTACGGCCACGTTCGAGCAACAGACGACATGGATCTCTTCGTCAGGCCCACCATCACCAACTCCGAGCGCGTCTTCGCGGCACTCGAGGCCTTCGGTGCTCCGTTGCGTGCGCACGCGGTAGTGCCGGGGCACTTCGCAAGGGAGGGCGATGCCTATCGTTTCGGGATCGCGCCGCTCAAGATTGAGGTACTCACCAAGATCAGCGGCGTCTCGTTCGACGACGCGCTACTCGGTTCCAAGACGTTCGAGCTTGAAGGCCATGCAATCCCATACATTGGCAAGGCCGCGCTCATAGCCAACAAGAAGTCGGCTGGGCGACTCAAGGACCTTGCGGATGTCGAAGAGCTCGAGCGTCTCGACGAGCGCTAGCTTGTTCCGTTAGGTGCTGACCCGCAGTCGACCAGCGAAACCACAACAAAAGCGAAAAGCCCCGGTTTTCACCGGGGCTTTTCTTCAGTTGCGCGGGGGCGCAACCACACGTGGACAACTGGGTTTACGGTGCCGATTGAGGTGCGGGTGGCGTAGTACGGGGCGTGGGCACGAGACAGCCCGACGCGCTGGGTCGATGGCTTGGCGAACCGCGGCCGAGGCGCTAGACTGGTCTGGTACTCATGTCGAACGCTGCCAACGTGATTGCGCTTCCGGAGGACCTTCAGGCCTTTGCCGAGGAGCGGGTCCGCGCTGGCGAGTACGCGAGCGTGGGCGACGTTGCCCATGAAGCTTTCCGACTCCTCCAACAGCGCGACGAGCGCAGACATCAGGTTCGTGAAGACCTCGCTGCCGTCTTCCGCGAGATGGATGATGGCACCTACCTCGAGCCGTCGGATGACGAGTTCGAGCAAGCGCTCCAGGCGCGGGTACTGATCCACTCCGCCGAATGAAGCCGATTCGGCTTCACCCTCGTGTCTACGACGACATCGACGAAGCGCTCGCCTACACGCGCCAGCAATTCGGGCCAAGGCAGGTCGTGCTCTATGCGCGGCTCATCAGCAAAGGTCCCCAGACGTTGCGACGGCACCCGACCATCGGCCAACTGCGTGAAGATCTCGGTCCTGGAATACGAGTATATTGCGTCGCGGCGGGCCGAATCAACGCGCCGCACGGGTACATCTACCGAGTGCACGACGACGGCATCGTCTACGTCGCACGCCTTGTGCATCTTGCCCGATACCTGCCGGACCTCCCGCAAAGGCAGTTCTGAGGAACGGCACGTGGGACAATGCGAATTGTGCAGCAGCCGCTGTACAATCAGTGCCGCCAGAAAAGCGAACCTACGAACGCAGAAACGCGGAGTCAGCTTTCGCTACCTCCGCTTTTCATTCTTCAGTTGCGCGGGGGGGATTCAACCGATGTACCACGAGGTTTCGGCCGTGATCCGGGTTGAGCTGGCGGCGTAGAGCGAGCAACCGCAATTGCTATCGTCGCAGGCGAGAGGCACCTCGCGTGTCACAGCCCTCGACGCAGGTGCATGTCGCGAGGCGCGGTGTCAAACCACGGATAGACGCTTGACATGTGAACACCGAATCGTTCGAGGCTAAACAGTAGCTCGGCCGCATGAACACGCGCATACGCGAGTTTTTCACAGACCCTCATGCGAAGGCTCGACTTGCGCCTTCGAAGCGACGGGGAGGTTGAGGTACTCTTCGTAGAGCGCCTTGGCTAAAGCACCCAGCGTCGCGCAGGGCTCCTTGCGAACAGTCCCAGCTGAGCCGGCAAGAACGGGTTGCTCGCGAGCGATCGTTTGATCGCTGCCTAGGTCCCGGACCAGTTGAATTTGTAGTTTAGAGGCGGGAGTTCCCCGAACAAATCGAAGTAGGACTGGAGGATGGTCCCCTCTAGTCGGTAGGCTTCCTCGTCGCTTCCGTCTTCGGCGTAGCACCAGCTGATCCTTAGCTCCTGGGCCGTGATCCCGAGCTTGTCGACCAGTCCACCGGTCCCCAGGCGCCATCCAGCCATGTGTCCGCGCTGGCCTTTGACAGTGGCGCAGCGGAACAGGTGACGCAATCGCGTCCTCAGCTCCCCAGACTCGCCCACGTCCAACAGGCCGTGCTCATCCGCGGCAAGGAGTCTTCGAAGCGAGCCGAACGACTCGGGAAGCCCCACGACGTAGGCTCCAGGTTTCACAGCCAGGGCTTCTATTGTCGCCGGCTCGAGCGCGTGCCAGTCGCTCCACGCATCGCCGCCGGGGAAGCGCCACTTGTTCCAGTCGAGTAGCGTGATCAATGACATCTGCCTCGCTGCACCCCAATCAAGGGTACACGACTTCACTGCCGGCGCAAAGTGAAGAAGGATCAGCATACGGGGGATACCACCACGTGATCGCCATTTCCTGCTTAGTCTTGCAGCCGAAGACCGCTGTGCTTCTGTCGCACTCAGCGGAGTCTGTCCACGTGTAGCTAGCGTTGTTGCCGCAGATCGTCTTATCGCTCTGGGTGAAAATCGCATCGCCGTAGTACTCTGTGCAGTTCTTGCCGGCGGCGATATTTGAGCAGCTTCCCAGCAGGTTCGCCGAGCCTGAAGCCCCGCCACTTCCACCGGCGCTACCTGCTGATCCTGCGTTTCCGCCGCCGCCGCTTAGCGAGCTGGCAGCGCCACCGCCGCCCATTCCTGCGACTGGGCTAACGTTTCCCCCTACGCCGCCGCTGCCCAGATCCCCCCCCGTGGTACTCGCGGTTCCGGCGCTCCCTCCGTGCGCCGACCCTGCGGATCCACCTGATGACGTCGCACCAGCACTTGCGCTCGCATTTCCTCCTGCGCCGCCCGAGTCTCCGGAGCACGTGCAGGCCGGATAGGTCCCAGTCGAGTCACAAGTCTGAACACCTTTGATCCCGCTCGCGCAGTCACATGAGATCTGTTGACCCATTACGCACACTCTGCTTGCGCTAGTTGCTCCTCCAGAGGAGCAGCCTAGCGCATAGGGGAGTACAAGGGCCAACGCCCGCAAAACTCGTGCTCGTGCGATCTTCACCATTTGAGCATGTTTCCTATCACACCGTTCGTGCTAGTGCGATGCTGCGGGTTAAGAGGACCTGCGCATTTCGATTTCTCGAGAGCGCAAGTGGCATCTGCAGAGCGTGCGGACCACGCGTTCGACGGGCGTCATTTGCACCGACAATTCCAAACCTGGTCGGCAAGTGAGTTGTAGTTAAAGCCGAAGCCGCACGAGATCGTGGGAGAACATCCGGGCGAACTGCAGCCGCACGGCCCGTTCGTGTGCGCCTGTTGGCAGCAGATCAGCACGTTCGCGCAACCGGTTCGATCAGTTTGGTCCGGCGCGCTGCTGCAAACGTCGCAGCGCGACCCCTGCCAGCCCTGGAGGCACGATCCTGCCCCGCCGATGCCCGCTCCGCCGGTGGTTTCCGCGCCTCCCGCCCCGCCGGTGCTTGAGCCACCCACGGCCGAACTACCCGCCACGGCGGCGCCGCCGACACTCAAGCCGCCTGAGGCGCTTACCCCCCCAGCGCCGGCATCGCCCGATTCACCGGTCCTGTCGGCGCCTCCCGCTGGCGCTCCGCCTGCGTGAGCACCTCCGCGGCCACCCGTCGCGGTGGCTCCCGATTGCGATGTCTCACCACCACCCGCCCCTGCCGCTCCCGCTGACGACGCGGTGAAGGCATCGCCGCAAGAGCAGACCAATAGGACCATGGATCCCGCCGCCAGCGTGTGACGCGCCATCTTCATTGTTCGCTCATTTCCCACGCGCGTGAGCCGGATACGGTGAGTAGTCGCCAAACTAAGGGCATTTCGACGCGATTCCTAGGGCCGCTCGGCCCACAAGTACCCATTAGACGGGATAGTAAACGGGTAATTATACCCATTTCAACGGGTGGCTCGCGACCGCCTGCGTATGGCCCATTTTCGCGGATGAAGCGCCATGCCCGCGAACTCGGCCGTAGGATTGCGGCTCAACGCCGCGCGGCGGGTTTGACTCAGGAGGAATTGGCGGAGCGTGCTGGCGTAAACGTGAAGACGGTTCAGGGAGCAGAACAAGGGCGCACGGCGCCAGACCTGCGAACGCTCTCGTTGATGGCCAAAGCCCTCAATAGCTCACTCGACAACCTTGTCCCAGGCGCGAACGCGATCTCCCCGGAAGCGATCATCCGCCGCGTTGTCTCTGACCTTCACGACCTTCCACAGCCAACGCTCGAGCACGTCGCTGCAGTCGTGCACGCGCTCGCAAAGAAGAAGTGAGCGCGTTCGATTGCTCGTTCGCTAGTCGTCCAGCGACTCAAGAAGCTCTTCGACTTGAGCCGCGAGATCACGGGCCTCGGCGTCCTGCTTCGCGCGCTCGCTGTCGTGCGCGGCTTGAAGCGCGTCTAGCTCGCGTCGATGGTTGTTGCGCTGCTCGTTCAACAAGTCGCGCAAAGCTTGCGCCTCTTGCTCCCTCTCAGCGCAGCGGTCACATACTTCGCCACGGTCACTCATGGTCAGGTCTCCGAATTCGGGCCGCAGTTCCTGCCACAGTGCAACGCGGCCGCTCTTCATGTCTTGGACTAGCGTTTCAACCTCGTCCGGATCGAACCGATGCACACCGCGAGAGTCCTGTGTCGGGTGAAGGCGTCCCCCTTCCAATCGGCGTACTGTCGCAAGACTCTTTCCAAGGCGCTTAGCGACTTGCTGCCGTGTCATCCAGAGAGGCTAGCACGTGCATGCACGTGCACTCTCGGTGTGTCGTCGTTGTTTGGGCCCCTCTGCCTTGATTGACAGTCTTGCTAGTCGAATTTGAATCGCGCAGAAAAACCGCCGTTCTAGCATCGCGACGCGACTACACGCGACAGACCATTGGCATAGTGCGGTTTGCGTTCTCATAAGCGCGCGCTATTCGTCACCTAGAGGTAAGCTAATGTCGAGTGCGTTGCGGAAGTCGAACGTTCCAAGCCCATTCAATCGAAGGCGTCTGACGGTTGCGAGTTTGGGCATCTCGGATGCCGCGATCGCCCGCGCATATTCCGATCCGAACAGCGTGCGGGAGTCCACGCTGTTGCGTCTGCGAAAGGCGGCCGTCGAACTGGGCTTGCCGGGCCCGGGTGAATCGGCACGGGTGTCTGAATGAAATGCAAAGCTGACGGGCCGATGGAGCCGCGGGAGCAACTGCACGCCGAGCTGCTGGCGCGGTACTACGCCACAGCGGAGTTGCTGAGGAGCCAGCCCATGCACCCGATGGCTTCTGATCTCTCGGCCGTGCGCGAGCTGGTCACACTCGCTGAGGCTGTCAGCGATCCTCTCGACTTACTCGAGTATCTCAGCGCGTTCCTTCAGTTCTTGGAACAACGTCAATTGGGGAAGAATTCGACGACCCTGCGCAGGGCAGTTCGCGAAATGGTGCGTGTCGCGAAAAAGACGGGCCTCGCGCTCCTTGGGCTGGAGTACATGCTTGCCGTTTTGGAGACACTCGCGGAGACCAACGAAGTCTTCGAGCGCCACGCGCGAGAAGCAGGGGAGATAGAAAATCTCATCGAGGCCTACGAGAATCTGACGGTGGCTGAGCGACAAAACCTGGAGCGTCGAGTCGACCGTCAGTTGCGAGAATCCCAGGCTGCGCGGTGCCAGACGAAACGGACCCGGGGTGCGCTGGAACGGCAGATGTTCCCGCGTCGCGTTGCCGTGACCCGAGCTCGCTCCCACCGAGCGCCGCATCGCGCGAAGCGGCGCAGATCGGCGCGCCGCGCTCATGTCGGCGCTGGCAGTGACGGCGACGGCGATGGCCCACCAGGAGATTCAGACGGGCCACGGTTATCTGAACACGGCAAGTTAGGTTCGCTCCTCGGAGCGTGCGGGGTAGCTCCTGCGCGACCCGGGCGGCCGAGGGATTTGTCCTCGACCGCACGCTCGGAGGCACGAGCTAGCGGCATCTCGTCACGGCTTGGACCTGTGGGAGAGGTTCATTTCCTGAGGCCGCCCGGGTTGCGCCGCGCCTTCGCGGCGGCGCTCCCGAGGCCCCCGGTTTCGGGGGCCGGTCCGCGAAGCGGACGGAGGGGGTCGTGAGCGCTCGCGGACAGGACGTTCCGCTGACGGTAGTCGCGGAACTCTTGGACACCACGGTGAGCGCGCTCCGTGCGTTTCTTTGGGACACGGTCAGCGCGGCTGACCGTGGGCGTTGGACATTCGTAGAAGGATTGTCGGTCAAGAAGCTCCCTCGAAATGAGTGGCGCGTTCGTTTCCGCAGCTGTTGGTTCGAGGGCGAATACCTCGCAATCTGGCTAAACTTCACGACATTCGCGGCACGAGTAGGGACAGCGCGCGAAGGGGCATCGCTTCGTACCAAGGTGAACCGTCGCAGCCGCTCGATTGGTGGTTGCGACGAAGCGCGAGTCGACGGTCGGCGCTTCCGCATGTTTGCTGGTCGTTGGAAGGTATTGGTCGCACTGGTCGTCGACCTGGGCTCGATTGACACTTGCGCGCGGCGTAGTCCGGACAAGGCGTCGACGCGAGCGCCACCCGACCCTGGCGAAGCGTCGCCGGGCGCTCCTTCTTTCCTAGATACTTTCGCCATAAGTCGACGGCGCCAACCGAGGTCCGCCCGGAGGACCGCATGAGTTGGCTAGACGAAGTCGGCGAGCTGACCCGCGAGCATCGCGAGCGGCGAGCGCAGGCAATCTCGCGCCAAGGTCGCCGTCGGAAATGGGAGCTGCGGGGGCAACTCCGGAGCGAAGCTCGCGTGATGGAGGCGCTCCGTTGGTATGAAAGTCGCGCACGCGGCCAGCGGGAGCGAATCGATCGGGTGAAGGATTGTGGGGCCGAGATCCTGCTCCTCATGTGCATGGCGTGCGGCATTGTCCACGAGCGGCCGTGTGGCTGTCGTGTGGGCATTCTTTGCCTAAAGTGTCGCGGTCGGATTGCGCAGGTCAAGCGAGCGGTGTTCGGGCGCGCCCGTGCAGAGGTGCTCAGGGAAGCGGGGCGCCGGGGGCTGCTACATCCGTTCCGTCGGAAGGGCCCGTTCGGCGAAAAATTCCTGACGCTGACTGCGCCGCACGTGCGCGGCGACTCGATCACGAAGCGAATCGAGCGCGTGTTTCGCGCGTGGCCGCTGTTCCTTCGCTTGCTCAACGACTACTTTCGCGAACACACGATCAAGTCGGCAGAGTGGTTTCGGGTGTTCGAGTGGACGCCGGGCGACGATGACCGCGGGCATCCGCACATTCACGCTTGGCTGTTCAGTCCGTTCCTTCCGATCGAACAGCTTCGAGAATGGTGGTCCGCGGCTCTGCGCGACGTTGGGTGTCCACTTTCAGCCGAGCAGAACGCTATCATCCACATCGAGCAGATTCGCGATGAAGATGGCGGCGCGCGTGAGCTGATAAAATACCTGACCAAGGACATCACGGCCGGTGGCGAACGGGTGTCGCCAACCCTTTACGCGGAGGTCTACATGGCCCTCGATGGGCGTCGCGTGACGCAAGCCTCGAAAGGGTTCATGGGGCGCGCCGAACGCGAGGGGCGTCGGTGCGAATGCGGTGCCGATCTTCGCCTTGATGTTCGGCGCGTGCGCAAGCCGGACAGCGGCGGCACCGAGGGGACGGGCACATGAGGGCGCGTGCCAAGTTGGAGCCTGCGCGCCAGCAGCGCTCGACGCTGTCCGCCGAGGATCGAGCGTTCCTAGACTTCGTCGCGCGCCTCGCGGTCGAGCAGGCTTTGCGCGAGGCATCCGCGGCGCCTTCCGTTGGTACTTGCGGCGCGGAGCGGACTGAGGAGAAATCGAATGACAATGACAACGCGTAACCTTGCCGGCCTGAACGTCGCGATCTACGCGCGGTACTCCAGCGACTTGCAGAGGCCTGCTTCGATCGACGATCAGGTTCGACGGTGTACGCAGTTCGTCGAAGAGCGCGGCGGCGCGGTCAAACGTGACTTGGTGTTCTCGGACGCGGCCAAGAGCGGGGCGAGCCTCGTGCGTAACGGCTTCGAGCGGTTGATGAAGCTCGTTCGCCAACGACCGCGCGGCGTTGACGCGATCGTCGTCGAAGACATGTCCCGCGTGACTCGTGACCTGGCCGACGCCAGTCACCTCTTTCGCGAGCTGCGCTACCTGGGCGTGCCACTGGTCGGCGTTGCCGATGGTGTCGACACGTCGGGCAAAGAGGCCAAGGTTACGTTCACCGTGAAGTCGCTGCTCAGCGATATGTATCTCGACGAGCTCTCCGACAAGACACGACGCGGGCTCGAAGGGCGCGCGTTGGCTGGCTTCTCTACGGGTGGGCTTCCACTCGGGTATCGAAGCGTCCCGCAGCGCGACGAGCACGCTCGCATGGTCGGGCATCGAATCGAGATCGACGAAGACGGTGCAAAAACGATCCAGCGCATCTTCGACGAGTACCTGAAAGGCAATTCGTACGCGGCGATCGCGCAAACGCTGAACGCTGAGTCCGTGCCCCCTCCGCGTGCAAAGACGCAGCATCGTCGCAAGGGATGGATCGCCAGCACCATTCGCGGAATGTTGCTCAACGAGTCCTACGTCGGCGTTTGGACATTCAAAAAGAGGCACTGGCAAAAGGTGCCGGGGACCAACGATCGACGATCGCGCGCACGCAGCTCAGAGCAGATTATCCGGCGCGAGTATCCCGAGCGACGCATCGTTGACGTTGATGTGTGGGACGCGGTTCGTACTCGCTCCGCGGCAGTGCGAGCGCGCTATGCGGGCAAGCGTACGCCCGGGAGCGCGCCCGGGCGGGTCACGCACTATCCGCTTAGCGGGTTGCTTCACTGCGGCTGTTGCGGCGCTCCGATGGTCATCACGGCCGGTACGTCGGCCTCGTATTACAAGTGCGGCGACTACAAGAAGCGCCGCACTTGCTCAAACTCGCTCGGGGTCAAGGAAGTTATCGCGCGCACTCGCATCTTCTCAGCGCTTCAAGAGAAATTCAGCAGCCCCGAAGCGCTCGACTACCTGCGCAAGCGGATCGCCGAATTTCTTGGCGAGAGCAACCGCGACGCGACGCACGAGTTAGTGGCGCGTCGTGCGAGTCTTGCGCGCGCCGAGCAGCGTATCGCTGCGCTAATCCGCTTCCTCGCGGACGGGGACAACTCCGAATACGTCGTGGCTGCACTCCGAGACCTGCACGCCCAGGCCCGCACCGAAAAGGCTGCCATCGCCGCTCTGGAGGCCCGCGGCGCGGTGCCGATTGCGCTACCAACGCCCGCAGAGGTGGCGGAGCGCGCGCTCGGCCTCAAGCGGCTCTTCGAGGGCAATCCGATCGAGGTTCGCGAAGCGCTCCGACGCTACTTCGTCGACGGCCGCATCGTCGTGACGCCGGTCGCTGAGGGCTACTATGTGGCGGAAGGTCGCTTCCTGCCGCTGGTCGCGCTCACCGATTCGACGCTCGACTCGGCGCCC
>JBDTJC010000173.1:0-26924 GCA_039936055.1 Polyangiaceae bacterium
ACCCGGTGGCGCAATTTGCTCGAGTTCGGCCGGACCGCAGCGCGGCGATGCCCTACCGCTACGCGCGCTCGCTGTATCCGACGCCTCCGTTTTACACGCGCTTGCCGAGCAAACTCGAACAAGAGCAACAAGAGGTGGGGCTAGCGCGGCATTTGGAGTTCAACACGCAACGCGCGTGGCATGACGCGCCGACCGACCCGACGCCGCAGTTCCTGGCCGCGGGCGGGCAAGCCCCGACGCCCTTCGGCTACGCGCACGAAGCGAGCAAGCTCACCAATGGCCGCGCCGTGCCGGACAGCTCCTTCGCGCTGCTCGCGATCTACGATCAGGGTGGGCGCCGTTTCGGGCTCTCCACGGACATGTCGCTCTTGCCGCTCGACCGCATGAAGCCGGTCGTGGCCAGCACCTTTCACGGCATCGTGCTGGGCGGTGAGGTCACGCTGCCGGTCGTGTTCGTGCGCGCGCACAATGCATTCCTGTACTCGGGCAGCCCGAGCGCGGGCTTCGCCCTCTCACGCCCGCTCGGCTTCCGGGAGGCTCTGCCGATCACCGGGAAATCAAGCGCTCTGGGTGGCCTCCGCTACCTCGAAACCACGAGCGGCGAATGGCTGCGCGACGAGAACTTGGTGCGCGTCGACCGCATCACGCAACGCCCTGGCTGGGTGCGGCCCGGCCGCACCTGGATCCACGTGTCGATCTTGAAGCAATCGATGGTCGCCTACGTGGGCGACACACCGGTGTACGCGACCTTGGTCTCGACGGGCGCCGACGGCATGGGCGACCCCAAGACCACGCACTCCACGGTGCGGGGCCAGTTCCTGATCCACACCAAGCACGTCACCGCGACGATGGACAGCGACGAAGCGGGCGACGAGTTCGACCTGCGCGACGTGCCCTACGTGCAGTACTTCAGCGAAGGCTTTGCGTTCCACGCCGCCTATTGGCACGATACCTTCGGTACCCCGCACAGCCACGGCTGCGTGAATCTGTCGCCCATTGATTCACGCTGGCTCTTTCATTGGACCGATCCGCCAGTTCCGCAGGCGTGGCACGGCGCAATGAGCCTGCACGGCGGCACGCTCGTGTACATCAGCCCTTGATCGGGGCTTCTGGTGCTACGCTCGGCTGACATGTCCGACGCGCCGAAAGTCCCGGAATTGAGCGAGATCGCGAGTCGCACGCTCGGCCATTACGACGCCAATGCCGTGCGTTTTTGGGAGGGCACGCGGGACCATGACGTAACCCAGAACTACGAGGCTTTATTGGGTGCGTTGGGCAATGCGGCACCACTTCGCTTGCTGGATTTCGGCTGCGGGCCAGGGCGCGATCTGGTTGCGTTGAGCGCGCTCGGTCACACCCTGACGGGGCTGGATGGGTCGGCTGAGTTCGTGCGCATGGCGCGCGAGCACTCCGGCTGCACGGTGCTGGAACAGAGCTTCTTCGATTTGGATCTGGGCGAGGCAGCCTTCGACGGCGTGTTCGCGAATGCGTCGTTGTTCCACGTGCCGCGCGCGCAGCTGCCGCGCGTGCTGGCTGAGCTGTTCGCGAGTTTGGTGCCCGGTGGTGTGTTGTTCTGCTCGAATCCGCGCTCGTTCGATGTCGATCGCGAGGGCTTCAATGGCGAGCGCTACGGCTCGTATCTGACGACCCAAGGCTGGCTCGGCGCGATCGCTCTGGCGGGCTTCGTCGTGGAACAGCAGTATTTCCGCCCTACCGGGTTGCCAGCTGCGCAGCAGCCTTGGCTCGCGCTGGTTGCGCGCAAGCCGGTTTGATGGGCGTTCAGCCGAGTTCGCGCACGAGCCGCGTCGCGTAGCGGCTGAGCGGTGCGGTATCTTGCCCGCTGAGGCGTTCGAACGCCTGCAGCACCGGGTAGGTGGAACCGCCATCGGGTAACAGGAGGGTGTAGCTTTCGGGGCCGCTGGGTACTTCCTCCGCGGAGTCGCGCCAGGCGGCGCCGGTGGCATCGCGCAGCACTTCGCCCAGGTATGCGCCGATCAACACGGAGGCGCGTTGCACCCAGCGTGCACCGGGAGCTGCTGGGGCACCGGCGGGCGAGATCAGCGTTGCGTAGCTATCCAGCGAGTGGAGGCCGTTGAGCTTGCGATCGAGCGGCCCGCCACCGAACTCCGCGCAATACAACTCCACCACCGATTGCGAGAAGGCGAGCCCCAGGCGCGGCAGCATGCGCGGGCTGGGCCAGAGCGCTGGGTCCCAAGGGGCGGGCGGCGCGACGGGCATCGCGATGGGCGCGCCGCTGACGCGCGCCCGCTGGCCTTCTGCGCCTTCGAAGTGCAGGCGCTTGCCCTGCTCCAAGCGCAACCGGACCTCGTGAAACGGCGCAAACCTGACGTGACTCGTGTCCACGAACACGGCTTCCGGATGAGCTAGCGAGCCCAGCCATGCGCCGCTATAGCCCTGGCGCAGGCATTCCCCGACGTAGCTCGCGAGCATGACTTGCGCGGGGAACGCCGAGTCACGCAGCGCGGCGCGCGGGGCGCGGCCATACATTACGTCCAGCACCGCTTCGACGCGCGCGATGCTGCCCAGCGAAAGATCGAAGGGGGCGAAGTGTCGCCACACGGGTTCGGTTGTGAAGAACGCGGCAGCCATCGTGGCCAGCAGCGGGATCGCGTCGGTCGCGCTTTCACCGACCAAGCCGTGCAATTCGCGGGCCGCGCCCAGCTCGAAAGCGGCGATGGCTTTGGCTTGTTCCCCGCTGAATAGGTCGATTTCGACTCGATCCCATAGGCGCACCGCGGAGGACGCGCCGCGCGACGGCAACGCCTCGAGGTCGCGCAGCGTGACGCCTAGCTGTTGCAGGCGATCGCACATGCGTTCGGCTTCTTCGGCGGACAGCGCGTGCAGCCGTTCCCACGATTGTTGAGCTTCTTCGAACCGACCCAGCCGCGCCGCGGCCAGGCTGATTGCGGCTTCTGCATCGAGCGCGCTCGGATCGAGCTTGAGGGCCAGCTTGGCGGTGGTGATGGCGCGCTCAGGGTCGCCTTTCTCCGCCAAAATCGAGGCGCGCAGCGCTTGCGCGAGCGCCGGAATCGGGCCGGATTTGGCGCGCAGGCGGGCCAGCACGATTTCCGCCTCGTCGATGGTTTGATGGTTGGGGGCGTGTCGCGCGGCTCGGATCAGGGCCCAGGTGAGCATCAGCTGCACGAGAGCCGAATCCGGATCGTCTTGGCTGGCTCGGCGCGCTTGCACCACCGCGCGCTCGGGCTCGCTGGCTTCGATCAGGAAGCGCGCGCAGGCAGCGCGTACCTCTGGCTCCAGAAGCGGCGCGTGCTCCAAGCGCTGCACGTGCGCCAACGCGCGGTCATGCACGCCCTGTTCCCAGAGCGCACGGGCGCGCGCCAACATGGACTCCGGACCGTGATCGCGCACGGCGGCGTCTAGGCGATCGCTTGGGGGTGCGCTGGGCTTGCTGCGCGAATTCGGGCTTCCCTCAGTTGAGGATGGCGGCGGTTCGAATTCGGGCTGCCGGATCGTGTCGCGCGGTGCTTCGGGCAGCTCCAAATCAAGCTCGAATTGCAGCGATGCGCTGCGAGCGCCGGGGGCGTAGCTGGGCGCAGTGTCGATCGCGGGCGCGAAGCGTGGCAGCATCGGCGCGCGCGGAATTTCGGGCATGCTGAGGCTGCGGACCATTTCTGCGCGCGCGTACGGCGCGGGCTCGCGGCGCGAACTGGGCTCTGGCACGGAGCCGAGTTCATCCGCGTCCGTGTCCAGTTCGTCCAAGCCCACTTCGATGGCGGGTGCGCTCGATTCGGAACGGGGACGCTCCGGCCAGCCAGAGGCTGCTGGGGGCTGGGAATGGTGGTTTTCCTGCCCATGTGGATCTGGGTCCACACTGCGTTGAAACCCGATGCGGTCCGGGCGCAACGTTCCGCGCTCGGCTGCCGCCAACATCGCGCTGGCTTCGGGGAAGATCGGTTCGACCGCCATCAGCTCGCGTAAGCGAATGGCGACTCCGGTCGCGTCGAGCCGGCCGCGTTGGTACAGGAGGCGCGTGGCGAAATAGGTGATCGCCGTGCGATGCACGTTCACGTCACCCAAGGCGCCGAGCAGGCGCTGCGCCGCATCGATCTCCGCGCGATCGAGTTTGGCTTCGATTTCAAGTAAGCGCGGGTGATCGAGAGGCCCCGAACCCATGTGCCGATAGTCTCGCGTTCCCGGTGCAATGAGAAGGGAAACAGCGCGCCCGGCCGGCTAGCGGCCGAAACGGACCTATTCTGAGCGATTCTGGCGAGTAGGCCCGCCGGCGTGGCGAGCAAGCTATTTGCCGATTGGTTTCACACAGCGGAAACCGATGCCGTGGCTCTGCGCGTTTGGCACCTGCGCGTAGCGAAATGAGGGGTGCAGCCAGGCTTCGAAGCCGCCGTTGAACGCGCCGCCGCGGATCACTTTGCGTTCACCGGTGGCCGGGCCCATCGGGTTCTTGACGGCGTCGGGCTTGTAGTCACCGTACCAGTCGGCCACCCACTCCCAAACGTTGCCCACGACATCGTACGGACCAAAGCGCGAGCGGCCGGCGGGGAAGCTACCGACGGGGGCGGTTGTGGCGAAGCCGTCGTCACCAGTGCCGAGCTGGGTCATTTCCACCTGGTGCGCTTTGCCCCAGGCCACGCACTGGGCGTCGCAGGCGTTCAAGTGTTTCGCGGTGGGCGGGTCGTCGCCCCACGGGTACACGCGACCGTCGGGGCCGCGGGCTGCGAACTCCCATTCGGCCTCCGTGGGTAGCCGCCCGTCGTTCGCCTTGCAGTAGGTGTCGGCCATCGCCCAGGTCACGCACGTAATCGGGTGATCCTGCTTCGTGGGATCGGAACCGGTGCACAATGGCGAGTACGTCGCTTTGTCTTTGGGGGTGATCTTCGGCCACTCCACTTCCGTGGGCGCGCGGCGGCATTTGCCGGAGTCCGAGCAGGCCTTGTACTTTTTGACCGTGACCTCGTACAGGTCCATGCACACCGAGTCGACGGACACGTTGTGCGACGGCATCTCGTTCTTCTCGGCGTCTTTCAGATCCGAGCCCATGAAGAACTGGCCCGCGGGGATCTGCACCATTTCGGCGGGGCAAGTCACGGCGGCCGGGGCGGCGGAAGGCTCCGCGGAGGCTGGGGCCGGGGTGGAGGGCGTGCTGATTGCGCTCGAGGCGCTGGCTTTTGTGTCGGAATCCCCATGCTTTCCGCCGAGCAGGAGCACTGCGACGGCGCCCAAGGCGGCGAGTCCCACGGCGCCGCCGATGTACAACCCGGTCTTGCTGGCGGGCACGCTGTGCGTGTTGAGCACCGCGGGGGTGCTGGTGCTGAGTACGTTCGGTTGCGAGCCGCCGTAGCCGCCGCTCGGGCCGAGCTGCGTCGGCAGTCCGCCGATGGCGCCGCCGGTCACTGAAGTCCGCGACCCGAACTCAGTGTAGAAGCCGCCGTGAGCGCCTTCGAGCGCTGACCAGAATTCGCGCGCGCGCGCGTAGCGATCCGCGGGGGCGATCGCTAGCGCCTTCAAGAATACGGACTCAACTGCGTCCGAAACCTGCACGCCGAACGTGCGCGGCGTGGGACGGACCTGCGGGTTGCCGGACGAGAACGCGAGCTGCACGATCTCTTCGCCGTCGAGGGCGGCCTTTCCGATCAGCATTTCCACGGCGACCAGCGCCAGCGCGAACACGTCCGTCCAAGGCCCCGTGGCGCCGTAAGTACGGCTGAATTGCTCGGGCGCGCCATATTGCGGCGTGAACGAGGTGATATTCATGCCGGTCTTGGCCATGGCTGCTTTGAGCTGCGTGTTGTCGCTCATCATCTTGGCGACGCCAAAATCCAGCACCTTGAGCGTCGCGCTCTGGCGCGGGCTCTCGCCCAACACGAAGATGTTCGCTGGCTTGATGTCGCGGTGGGCGATGCCCTTGCCGTGCGCGACATCCAGCGCGTTCGCCGCTTGCGCGAGGAGCACGATCATCTGCTCGATATTCCAGGGCGGGGCGCCGGCTATGCGCTCGCGATCCAGGAGCTCGTCCAGAGCGAGGCCGTCCAACCATTCAAGTACCATGTACGGCATCCATTGACCGTCAGGCGTGGTGTACGTGCCCACGTCACGCGCTTGCACGATGCTCGCGGTTTGACTGCTGAGCTCGGTGAGCAGAGCGCCTTCTTGAATGAACTGGTCTTTGAACTGTTCGCGCTGATCCACCGGCGCGGACGACAAGCCGTTGAAGAACTTGATCGCAACCGGCTGGTTCCAAATCGTGTGCTGAGCCCGGTACACGACGGCGAAGCCGCCTTCCCCCACCAGGCGCTCGATGCGGTACTTCTCCGCGATGGTGATGCCGACGATGTTCAGGGGGTCGCGGGTGGTCATGATGTGGGCTCTCGAGCGAAGCGCAGGATGGAACCACCCTTTTAGGCGGGATTGTCGGATTTAGGCGACAAATTGCCGGTCTTGCCGGGGGTATCGTGATTCTGAGCAGTTTTTCCGAGCAGCGCGCCGCGTTCCGCCAGTTCAGCCAACAGCCGCGCCGCGCGGCTGAGCAGTTCGTCGTCGAGCGGGAGCGAGACCTGCTGCACAGCGTGGGTGAGAGCCGCTCGTAGCGTGAGGCGCTCGGTCAACAGACCCGCAAGCAGTGCTGCGGCGAACGGCCCGAGCTCCAAGTAGCGCACGTCATGTTCGGGGCTGCGATAAACCAAAAGGCTGACTGCGCCGTGCTCGGCTGGCTGTGTGCTGATTTCGTCGTCCGGCAAACGGTGCACGCCCGAGGCGTAATGAACCAACCGTACTGCGTCGATGAACTCCACGCCCTCGTCCACGGCTAGCTCGGCCGTCACGTGATGTTTCGGGCGTGCGAGCAACGACGCAACTTCCACCTGCAGCGCTTCGTGCCGCGCGAGATCGAACAGGTACGCGGGGACGTTCGGGTTGGCCGCCCAGCGCGGGCTGACGAAATCCAAGAAGCGAGGCGTCACGTCGCGCAGGTAATGCGTGGCCGGCGGCGCTACACGCAGGAATTCCGCGAAGTCCGCCTCGAAGAGCGGGCCCAAGCGGGCCAACGTGCGCGGTATGGTCCTGCGCAGCGCCTCCCGTAGATTGCCGCGCACCAGCTTGCGGTACACGAGTAGGCGCGGAAAATCACGGGTGAGCGCCGCCGCATCTTCCGCGTCGACCTCGTGGCGCGAAAGCCAAGCGGCGATGCCCGGCGCATCCGTGACAGCGATTTCGATGCCCAGGGTTAGCTCCGCGAGCGCGGACTCAAGCGCTCTTTGCATGATGCTCCGCTCGGCGGCCGAGCGCGCGCGCCTGAATCTCACGCAGCACCTCGAGCTCGGCCAAGAGCTGGCTGAGCTCGGGGACCTCGTTATCGCGTTCGAGCAGCACGGGTACGGGACCCGTGCGCTCGATGGTCCATTCCAGCAATTCAAGCACTGGGTCTGCAACGGCTTGACCGTGCGTGTCGAGCAAGAGGCCGCTGTCCAACGTAGCGTGCCCGGCAACGTGGATTTCGATCACGCGGTCCAGCGGTAAGCCCGCGATGAAAGCGTACGGGTCGAAGTCGTGGTTGCGCGCGTTCACGTACACGTTGTTCACGTCCAACAATAGCCGCGCATTACTGGCGTCGAGCACTTGTTGCAGGAACGTCAACTCGGACATCTCCGGCTTGCCGGGGTGCACGTAGTAAGTAATGTTTTCGAGCGCGAAGGGGCGCTCCAAGAGCGCCTCCATACGACGCGCGCGCTCAGCGACGCGCTGCACGTTTTCGACGCTGAATTTCAGAGGTAACAGCTCGTGCAGGACGCTGTCCCCCGCGGACGAGAAGCACAAGTGATCGGAGTGCCACGGCGAATTCACGCGCTTCACCTCGTTCGAGAGTGCGCTCAGGTAGGCCGCATCCGGTTCGCGCACCGCGCCGACTGACAGCGTGAGCCCGTGGCTGAGGATCGGGTAGCGTTCGGCAATGCGCGAAAGTGCGCTCGGGTAGTACCCACCGCGCCCCAGGTAGTTCTCGGGAGAAACCTCGAAAAACGCGATGTCGTGGTCAGGACCGTCCAGCACCTCTTCGAGAAATTCCCACCGTAGCCCCAGGCCGACCCCACCGAGGGTGCGGCTCGTGCCGCGCTCAGGTGCCACGCGCTGGGGCTGGTTCGTCATGGGATCCGGCCCTGAGAGAACAGCTCAGCCACACGTGCCAGCGCCGCAGCTGGCCTTCGCGCCAGCAGTTTTCTTCTTGGCGCCGGCGGCTTTCGGTTTGTCGTCCATCTTTGCGGGAGCGGGAGCGGCGGCGGCGGCATCCGCCTTCGGCGCGTCCGCGGGGGTAGCCGGGGCGGCGGAGGTTGCATCGGCCGGCTTCGCGTCCGCCAGCTGGGCGTCCGTCGCAGCGGTGCTGTCACCGGCGACTGCCGCGGGCGCTGCGGCAGCGGGAACTTCCTTGGCGTCCGCGGGGCTCGCGGCCGGCGGCGTGGCGCCGCCACAGGCGATCAAGCCGGTGGCGCTGAGGGCGGCGAGGGTAGCTGCGATGGAGGCGAAGCTGAGTTTCTGCGACATCTGAAGGAGTCTCCTTTTGCGGAACGCGCGTCGAAGGCGAGCGTAGCGGGTATGAACGATACAACTGATACGGCCCTCGCCGCGGTCGGTTTCGTCGAAAGCCAGGTCAGTCGATCTTTGTGCCGTAGAGTTCAACACTTACACGCGCTTCTCGGCCGTGCGGGGTGCTGCCTTTGGCCGTTCTCTTGGTGCCGCTGTCTGCTTCGGGCACACGAATCTCGTGGGTTTCGAGCGAAATTACGAGCGGCACCCGGCTCCGGATCACGACGCTGCTCGGCAGCTGATTGCCGGCGGCGAAGCTGAATTCCGCTGTCAGTGGCGCACGGCGCAGCACGCGAAAGCCGTGCAAGAGCAGCTTCCCGACCGCCGTGCCGCGTGCGCGGCGCAGCACTGGCGCGCCTGCGTCGCTATCGGGTGCGGGGTCCAGTTGTGCGGGCGAAACGTCTTCCAGGGAGCTGAGCTCGAAGCTAGCGCTTGGTGCGCTGTCGCTTCCGAAGCCCAGCGCGCTCTTGGCGCGCGTGAGCAAGGTTCGGTCATCCGCGTTGCCGTCAACGCTCAGTGTGAGCGAGCCGAGGTCGACTTGGATCTGGGCGTGTGCGCGCGATAGATCCCGTGGATCGAAGCTGAATTCCCCGGTGATGTGGCTCAGGGAACCGTGCAGCGTGCCGTGTTTGCTGGGTACTTCGAACTTGATCTGGCTTTGCGGGCTGAGCGTGTAGCGCGTCAGAGGCAGCGCGGCGTCTGCGTTGGTGGCGGCGCTCGCGGGCGGGTGAGCGAGCCAAGGCTCGGTGTGGAGAGGCTTCGGCGGGTCCTTCTTGGCACACGCCGTGCCGAACAGGCCGACCAAGATGAATACGCCCAGGGATAACGCGCTCGAACCGTGCTTGTTCAATGCCAGACTCCGATCGCGACGCTCCAGCCGAAGTAGTTCCGCGCGGCGTCGAGCGAACCACCCACGCGCCAGGTCGTGCCCTCATGGAATAGGCCGAATGCTTCGAAAGGGAACAGTTTCGCGTCAAAACCGAGGGTGCCGTGCAGGCGGCCGCCCTCACGGTTGCTCGGAAAGCGGGTCGGCTCATGGTACGAGCCGGCGCGCAGACGCAGCCAGTTGGGCACGCTCTCGGTCTCGATGCCAACGCGCGGGGAGTAGCTCAAGGACGCGCCGGAGTGCTGCACGGTGCGCTCCAAGAAGGATTCGACACCCACCGCGTTCGTCGCCGTGCCGCTGACCACGAGCGAGGCGAGCAGGAGCACGTGAAAACGTTGCAGCGCGAGTTGGCGGCGGTGTAGCTCGCGGTCCACGTCTTGTTCTGCTTGGCTCAGGGTGGCGTCGTCGAGCGCGGCCTCGGTTGTGAACTGCGCGTCGAGCGCGCTTGCCGCCGCGGACACGTCACCTTGCAGAGCGGCAACGCGTGCCAGTTCGAAGCGGCGGCGGCGCGTGCGCTCCAGCTGGCGCCAGTGCAGGAAGCGTTTACTGCGCTCGATCTCGATCGCCGGATCGCGCCACAGCGGGTTCAGGGGGCGCGGGCCGAGTTGCACCGCGACACCCACGTCCAAATCCCAGGGCACGGTGACGTGATCCGGTAAATACAGCTCATTTGCTGGATCGTTTTGATACAAAATGGTCTGCGTGCCGCTCGTCGAGGCTCGCGTGGTCACACTCGTGCGGAATGCGCCGCCGATGCGGAACTGCGAGTCGTTCGGGCGCAGCAGGAAGCCCGCTTCGTAGCCGTTGCCCACGGTGCTGAACAAGCTTTGTCGGGCCGCCGCGAGCGGGCTGTTGTTTTCGACCGCCAGCGTCGCGATGCGGTCCCCGACGCCGACGATCAATTGCCCATCCACGAAGGCGCGCGCGAGTTGGATGTGCGTGACCGAGATCTGAGCCACGAGCTCATCGGCGCTCTTGTTAGCACTGTCACTGGTGTCGCGACTCAGAGCGTAGCGTTGCAGATCGCTGGTGACGCCGATGCCCCACTTGCCGAACTGCAAATTGGCGGCGATGTTCAGGAACACGAAGTCGCCTGTGCTGCCTTTGGGCAGGTCGGTGCGGCGCCCGGAATTGAAAAAATCCGAGTTTTTGATGGTCGCGGGAAGCGTGACGCCGAAGCCTAAATCATAGTCGAAATGCCCGCTAGACCAGGGCACACGCACGGCCGGAGAAGCGGGGTTTTGCGTGTCGCCTTCCACGCCTTCGCCGATTGCGACGAAGGCGCCTGCAAGGCCAATCGGGCGAGTGCCGGCGAGCACCGGACCTTGATACAGATCGACGCCATAGCGATTGGTCTTTATTGGCTGCCCATCAGCGGGCAATTGCGCGCTGGCGCTCACCGCGCAGGCCAAGCAGAGCAGCGCGACGAGCGCGCTCGCTGCATGGCGAGCGTTCACCGCGTGGCCTCGGCCTGCTTCGTTTCGCGCGCGAGTCGCAGCTCGGTCTTGATCACGCTGACC
The DNA here is from genome assembly GCA_039936055.1 of Polyangiaceae bacterium. Taxonomy (GTDB): domain Bacteria; phylum Myxococcota_A; class Polyangia; order Polyangiales; family Polyangiaceae; genus PMG-095. The sequence continues at coordinate 10,978 of JBDTJC010000173.1, forward strand.
AGGACGCCCACCGCGCCCAGCGCGAACACGCACAGCATCGGGCCGAGGCAGGACAGCGCGGCCGCGCACAGGGTGAGGAACACGAACGTATCCCGCTTGAATAGCGGCTGAATGAATGCGAAACGCCCGGTGCCCTGGCCTTGGCTCAGCGGGTACTTTAGCAGGTCCCCGGAGCCGATCTTGATCAGGTAGCGGTACTCCAGCCCGCTGCCGATCACGCCCGAGATCACCGTGACGGCGCCGGCGACGAGGTACAGCGGGTTGTGGTTCACTTTGTACAAGCCCAGCGCGGAGCCGGCGAAAAAGCCGTAGTTGGTCAGGTCGTCCCCGACGGTGTCTAGCCACTCACCCATGCGCGAGCCGCGGTGGCTGACGCGGCTCATCTCGCCATCGCAGCCGTCCAGCACGCTCTGGGCTTGGAATAGGAAGGCGCCCAACAGCAGATTGCCATAGCCGCCTTGCGCCGCGAACCACGCGCCCAGAATGCCCACGCCCAAAATCCCCACCGACAACTGATTGGGTGCCAGCGGCGTTTTCACCAGCCAGCGCGAAATGAACAGGGAAATGTAGCGGTTCAAATAGCGCGAGGTCCACCCGTCTTGAGGCTTCCTGAGCGCCCGGAACAACCGCTGCTCGGCCTCTCGCGCGCTCGCCGCATCCGTCACGGACAGCGGTTCGAACACGTACGGCGCGTCGAAAGCGATCCGCTCGCTGCCGAGGTTTCGTTCGCGCGGGCTCGCGCCATCCGCGGCGTCGCGTTCGGCGATGAACTTGAACAGGCCGCGGTGCACGACCAGATCAGCTGGCACGCGCAGCAGCCGGGCGCGGCTCGGCGGCGCGCTCGTGATCGGAATGCGCAGCCGCTTGTCGACGAGCGCGCTGCGAATCGTGGTCGCATCTTCCGGAACCACGATGCAACAAGCGCCCGCTTGCTGCCCGTCGAGGGCCAAGCGCAGCGCGAGCGGCAAGCCCGCCACGACGCGGCGCGGGTCGCCCGCTGCGGGGTCGAGCACCAGCGCGAAGCTGTTACTGCTGTCGGAGCTGCCTTGGGTCGCGGCCATCACGCCGCGCGTACGACAGCCAGGGCCGCGCACCAAGGGCGGTGCAAATGCGGACCCGGGACCGGCGGCGAAAGGTGCCAAAAACGGGGCGGAAAGCCCAACGTCGCGGCGTGACCGCGCGAGCGTCAGACGCGCAAAAAGAGCCGGCTCTTTGCGTTTTTGAGGCTATAGTCCGCGCGTGCCGTACTCCTCAGAATTCCGCTGTTTCAATGGCTGTGAGGGCGCGTGGCCGGTCACTCGACCGATCTACCGCTGCCCCAAGTGCAACGGCTTGCTGCAAGTCGTGCATGACATCGAGGCGCTGAAGGATCGCAGTGGCCCCGCCTGGATGAAGCTCTTCGACGACCGCTACCGACACAACCAGTGGCCGTACGGGTCGGGCGTATGGGGCAAGCGGGAGTGGGTCATGCCGCAACTGCCGGACGACATGATCGTGTCCATGTACGAGGGCGGCACGAATCTGTTCTGGGCCGAGCGTTACGGTCGCGAAATCGGTGTCAGCGATCTGTGGGTCAAGCTGTGCGGTAACAGCCATAGCGGTTCGTTCAAAGATTTGGGCATGACCGTGCTGGTCAGCGTCGTGCGTCAGGCCATCCAAGAGGGCCTCAAGGTTAAGGCGATTGCCTGTGCGTCGACCGGCGACACCAGCGCATCGCTCGCAGCGTTCGGGGCGGCGGCGGGCTTGCCGGTGGTCGTGCTCTTGCCTCGTAACAAAGTATCCACTGCCCAGCTCGTGCAGCCCGTGGCGCACGGCGCGCTCGTGCTCGGTTTGGATACGGACTTCGATGGCTGCATGGAAATCGTGCAGCAGCTCGCAGCGGAGGGCCTGGTGTACCTCGCCAACTCGATGAACCCGCTGCGTCTGGAAGGCCAAAAAACGGTCGGCATCGAGATCGTGCAGCAGTTCGATTGGCAGGTGCCGGATTGGATCATCCTGCCCAGCGGCAACATGGGCAACGCCTCGGCGATGTACGCGGGCTTCAAGATGATGCGAGAACTCGGCATCATTTCGCGCTTCCCGCGCCTAGTCGTCGCCCAAGCAGAGAACGCGAACCCGATGTACCGCGCGTGGACCGCCGGCAAGCGCGAAGTCACGCCGATGCAAGCGCAGCCCACCCAAGCCACCGCAATTCAAATCGGCAATCCGGTCAGTGCGCCGCGCGCCATGGTCGCGCTCGAGCAAATGAACGGCATCGTCGAGCAGGCCAGCGAGCAGGAGTTGTCGGATGCTGCCGCGCGTGCGGATCGCACCGGCATGTACACCTGCCCGCACACCGCCGTCGCTCTGGCCGTGCTCGAGAAGCTGGTCGCCCGCGGCGTGATCCCCAAGAACGAGCGCGTGGTTTGCGTGTCCACCGCAAACGGCCTGAAATTCACCGAATTCAAGGTCGGTTATCACGAGGGATCCATCGCCGGGGTGAAATCCACCATGGCCAACCCCCCCGTGATGCTGCCCCCCAAATACGGCGACGTCATCGACGCGATTTCGAAGCGCTTCGGCTGATCCGCGGCAGCGTCGAGCGGACAGCGACCCGTCGGAGCGAGGCCATCTAGCGACGCAAACCGAGGTTTGAGCGAAACCTCGGTTTGCGAGTTGCTCTCCCCAACCGATCGCTAACAAGCCTCGCGCGCTCGCGTGCTCACTCGTCGAGCAAAAACCGTTCGTCGCGCCCTCTCGCTTCTCTCGCTCTACGGGCTGTCGCTTCTCTCGCTCTACGGGCTCTCGCTTCTCTCGCTCTGCGGGCTGTCGCTTCTCTCGCTCTACGGGCTCTCGCCCTCGTCCGCGCTCCTCGCCTCAGCACAGTCCGTGTATGTGCACTTACACGGATTGGAGATTTTTGGGGGGTGCTCCTGCGCGCCTCGGCGATGCGGAGAGGCGACGAGCGCGGGCTGGCCCCCCGCGTCGGCGGAGCCGACGCTTGTCGGGGGCCCGGCGCGCGCAGCCGGAGGCGAGCACGCCGATCGTGTTACGCCGGGGCTCGACCAGGGGCAGCTACAAATTGAAAAAACCGAGGTTCGAAGGTGAACCTCGGTTTCGGGTATGCGGGGTCGCCTTGCGACGGCCTCGCGGCGTGCTCGGTCGTGTGATGTTAGAACGTGAGGCGCGCGGCGGCGCCGCCGCTTTCGCGACCGATGTACGGTACGACGCGGAACGTGTTCTTGGGCGGCAGGTGAAGCGTGGCGGCTTTGGGCGCGTCCGCGGCGTCGTCGCTGCTGGTGAGTAGGACGATGCCGGTGACGCCCAGAGTGATGGCGACACCGAAGGCCATGTCTGCGATGAGCGCATTGCGCTCAGTGTCGTCTGCGCTCTTGGAGGTCGGTTTGCTGTCGTAGTCGCTCTTCGATTGCAGGGCTTGCACGCCGAAGATGGTGCCGACGATGGCGCCGCCAGTGGCGATGCCGAGGGTCACGTACGCGGGCACTTTGCTGTGCTTCTCAGCCGAAGGAGCGGGCGACGGCGGTGCAGTGACGACCGGTTCCGGTGCTGGTGCTGGTGCTGGTGCCGGCGCCGCGATGTGCGCCATTTCGATTCTTTGCTCCACTTTGGTGCCAGCCTGCACCTGGATGTCGACTTCTTTCATCTCGAAACCTTCGGCCGAGAAGGTCAGCTTGTGTGGGCCGGGCGCGAGCTTGAGCACGACCGGCTGAGTGCCGGTCTGGGGGAGGCCGTCGACCGAGAGCCGCGCGATGCTCGGCAGCGTGCTCACCGTGACTTCACCGACGAGCGTCGCTTTGAGGGTCGCGAGGCGGGTCTCGGCGTCGGTCACTTTGTCCTCGCCGATTTTGCTGGAACCCGGGTCAGCCAGGAGGGCGGTGTAGGCGTTGATGGCGTCGTTCGTCTTGCCACCTTGGTCGAGCGACTTGGCAGCCCAGTATGCAGCGTGGGCGGACGGGATGACCTCGTTGGCCTTCGCGAAACCGGTGTAAGCGGCCGCGAAATCATGTGCGGCGAAGGCTTTCTCGCCCTCACTGTAGGCTTTGTGCGCGGTGTCCCGGGTTTTCTTGTCCGGCGTCTTCGTGCCGGCGGGCTTGACGGCCGGGGCAGGCACTGCGGAGGCAGGCTTGTTAGCCGCCGCTTTTACCGTGTCTGCGGCATGAGCGCTGGGCGCGAATGCGGTGAGGCCCAGCACGCCAAGCGCGGCCAGCAGGGCGATACGGGAAAACGGCGCAATCTGGGTCGAACGTCGCATGAGATGCCTCCGCCGTCCGAGGGTCCGGAGCGGCCCGCTGAGCGTAATCCGCAAGGCGAGCCCGGGACAAGCCCCCGAGCGCTTGTTTAGCCAGAAGTTGCCGAGAAGGGGGGACGCGGCCTGGTTTCGCTATATTGTGCCCGGGGGCTGCCAGTCACGGGGCCCACGCACGCGATGAACGAAGACCTGCCCAACGAAGCCGCGCCCGAAGCCGTCTCGGATGCGCCCGGCGACGTGTCCGGTGAGCTGAGCGCTGAGCGCCCGAAGCGCCGTACCTTGCCGCCTCCGGAGTGGATGGGACGCGAGGGGCCACGTTCGGCCGCGTCGCTCGCGCTCGAGCGTTACGCGCTCGACATGCCGGTGCCGCATCGCATGGGCGCACGCGCGGAGTTGGCTTCGCTCGGTGCACGCTTGGCGGCCGCGAGCGCCGCCGGTGACGGTGAGCGCGAGCGCGTTGCCGCTTCCTCGCTTTCGCGCGCGCTCGCAGCGCGCGGTACGGAGCTCGAACTCGCCACGCGTTACGCCCGGCGCGCGTTGCTCTTGAACGAAGATCCGGTGCTGCGAGAGGAACTCGCGGGTTGGTTCGCGAGCCTCGGTGAACCGTCGTTGGCGGCGATCACGTTGCGCCCGCTCTTGAATGGTAAGAAGGGCTCGGACGCGGCCGTGCTCTACGTGCGGCTCGCCGTGCTCTTGGGCCGCGCCGGTGATGCCGAAGGACAGCGTGACGCCCTGACGCACGCGGCGCTCGAGAATCCGGCCGAATTACATGCGCTCGAGCTGTTGGGCGCGATTGGCGCATGGGCTCCGCAGGTGATGTCCCGCGCTGCCGCTGCGCACGCCTACCTGGACGCCGCCGAGCGGCGCGACCGTTTGGGTGAGCGCTCCAGTGCGTTTGAGAACCTGCTCCGCGCGTACGAGATGGCCCCCGAATTCGCTCCGGCTGCGGAGCGCTTGGCGCACATCTTGTCCTTGCGCAGCCGCGCGGGCGCTGCCGACGAAGTGTATCGCGAGCATGCGCGTGCGCTGGGCAGCGAAGGGCGCGCCGTGCACTTGCAGCGCATGCGCTCTGCCGTCGCGGACGGTGATTTGCCGCGCGCTTTGGGCGCGGCTTTCGACGCGCATTGCGATGCGGAGCTCGATCTCAAGAGTGTGCTGTCGGCTATCGAGCGCAAAGAGGGCGCGCCACTGACGAGCGAGATCGGCTTCGACGAGTTGCTCGAACGCACCGGCCTGCACGAGTTGCTCGCGGCGCGGCTGGAGTTGGCTCGCGAGCTCTTGGCTGGGCGCGAGCGGGCGCGCGTTGGGCTGACCCTGGGGCGCTTGTACGGTGGCCCCCTCGGGCGGCTGGATCGAGCCGTAGAAGCCTGGATCGACACGCTCGTGACCGAACCGGGCAACACCGAGGCCAAGAGCTTGCTGCGCAGTCATGCGGGCTCCACGCGCGACTACGGCCCGCTCGTAGAAGCGCTGATTCGCGTCGGTGAGGGCAACGCGGGGGCCCCGCGGAGCGCGTGTCTGCGCGAACTCGCGACGGTCGCAGAAGAGCGCCTATCCGACCCAGGGCTCGCGACTTGGGCGCTGGAGCGACTGCTCGAGACCGAAGTGGACGAAGACTTGCGACAAGCTCGCCAGCGGCTGGCGCCGCGCGTCACGGCACAGATCGAGGCGCTCAGCTTCGCAGAAGCCGAGCTCGAACGCGCAGGCGATGTCGATCGCATCGAGCTCTTGGCACGCCTGAGCACACTGCTACAAGGGCGCCCGGACCGCGCGGACCGCCTGTACGCTGTGCTGCGCGAATTGTGCCAGTTGCTGCCTGCCGATCGCGGCTACCAAACGCTGCTCGAGCGCCTCTTGGTGCGCAAAGGCCGGCTTGCCGAGCTAGAAGGTGAGCTCGAGCGTTTGGCCGAGCGCGCAGGGTCGACCGTTGAGCGTGCGCGCATATCCTTGCTGCGCTCGAACGTGCGTCGGCGCCGCGGTGACTGGGAAGGCGCGCTCGCCGAACTAGCGCCTTTCGTGGACGAATCCGGCTCGCACCCCGCGGTTTGGAGCTTGGCGCTGCTGATCGCGGCGCAACGTGGCTCGCATGCTCTGCACGCGCGCGCGCTGCTCCGTGTGGCGGGCCAGCTCGCCCCGCCGTTCCGCGCGACGCTGAGCAGCGTTGCTGCCGAAGCCCTGCTGGATGCGGGGGACGTGAGCGCAGCGCGCGCCGCGGCCGATCAAGCGTGTCACTCCGAGCCGTCTTTAGCTCGCCCGATCGCAGCGCGCGCTCGCGTGGGCTTGGTCACGGGTGACCGTTGGGGCGCGGAGGCCATGGAACGGGCGATGGGCGTGATCGTCCCGCGAGCCGAACTGTGCCGCGCGCTGGCCAAGACGTACGACGCCCTCGATGAGCCGCTGCTCTCGATGGCCTTCACGCAGCGGCTGATTGCGCTGCGCCCGGGTGATCTCGAAGCTGCGCGCGCACGTCTCGAGCACGTCACCAAAGCTGGTGATGGTTCACGCTTGGCCGATGCCTTGGCGTGGCTCCTGTCACAACCGGAACCGTTGGCCGGGCTCTCCGAGCTGTTGGATACCGCGCTGCGCGCGCTGGTGCGGTTGGATCCTGCGCGCGCAGGCGGACTTGCGCGCCGCGCCTTGGACGTCGTGGGCCCGCGCTTGCCCGCGTTGCGTAACGCCGTGCTCGCCGTGGCGGACGCAAGCGGTGAGCGGGGCTTGGCGATTGCGGCGATCGAGCGGTTCTTGGCGGCCGGCGCCATGGGCGAGGAACGCACGGGGCTGCTCTTGGAATTGGCGCAGCGCAGGAGCACGGCCGGCGACACGGACGGCTCGGCGCGCGCCTTGCTGCGCGCGGTGCGCGAAGGCGCAAAGCCCGCCGAAGTGCTGGCCATGCTGGACACCGCGCCCCCCACCAAGAGCTCCGACGGCGAGCTTTCAGCGCTCGAAGCGCGCGCGGAAGCGCTGAGCGGCTCGGCGGACGCGGACCAAGCGGGCACGGCCTTAGCCTGGCGCGAGGTCGGTGCAGCGTACTTCGATTTTGCGGGCGATATGCCGCGCGCACTGCGAGCCTGGGAGCGTGCAGCGGCGCTCAACCCGGAACGCGGAGTCGAGTGCTTTGCCAGCGACTTAGTCTCGTTTGCCGGCCCCCAAGACGCGCTGACGGCGCTGTTGGATTTCGCGGCGCGTCGCAGCTCGAAGAGTGATTCGGCGCGCGTGCTGGCGATCGCGTCGACGGTCGCGCTTGCCGCCGGCAAGAACGATGAAGCCTTCCGCGTCGCCTCGCAAGCACTCGAACTCGACCCATCGCGCGCCGACGTGCTCGCGGTTGCGGAGCGCACCGCGAGCGACGAGCAGGTGCCGGCGCTCGAGCATTTGTACCATCTGCTCTCGGAGGCCGCGCTCGGGCCGTACGGCGAGCGCGCCGTGCACTACCGCGCCGCGCGTCAGCTGGAGAAGCGCGGTGCCATCGATCGCGCGCTGTGGCACGCGCTGCGCGCCTTTGAAGCGGTGCCTTCGGAGGGCGTCGCGTTCGTGATCATGGCGCGGCTCGCGGAGCGCTCAGGGCAAAATGCAGATGTGGTGCGCGCTATCGAGCGCGTCGCGCTCAAGCACAGCGCCCCGGATGTGCGTTCTGGGTGGCTGCGTCGCGCCGCGCTGTTTGCGGGAACGAGTGAAGAGGGTCGGCGTCAGCGCGTGGAAGTGCTGCTGCGCGCGCTCTCCGTGCGGCCCGAAGTCGAGGTCGTGCTCGCACTGTCGGAAGCGTTGCGCGCCTTGCTAACGACCAACAGCGACGACCGCGAGATGCTGGAATTACGCTTCGAAAAGGCGATTTCCTTGCTGCTGCCGAAGATGGACGGCCCGGAGGGCGCGCGCATTGCCTTGGCTTGCGCGGGCGCGGCGCTCGAGATCTTTGGATCCCCGCGCATTGCGCTGAGTGCGCTGTCCCGCGCCGTGCGTTGCGACGGCGATATCGAAGAGTACGCGCAGCTGTTCGACGCCGCGCCCAAGCTCGCCGAGCCCGGGACAGGGGGCGCGGAGTTCATCGCCGGGCTTGTGGAGCTAGCCGGGCAGAAGTTTGGCGGAGCTGGCACGCCTGTCTTGGATCTCGGTGCGCGCATTGCGGCGGCGTTGGGCGATGCGGGCGCGGAAGCGCGCTTGCTGGTCACAGCGGCCACGAAAGAACCTGAGAACACCGGCCTGGTTCGCCGCGCTGAAGCCAGCGCTCGCGCCTATGGTGACCCCGAGCTGCTGGAAGCCTTGCTCGATGCGATTCCCGTGCGTGAGCGCGTCGACGCGCTGCTCGCGATTGCCGACGCAGCCGATGCAGCGAAGGAAGGCGATCTGGCCATTGATGCCCTGAGCCGCGCTCGCGCCATCGAAGGCCTGAGCGATGCCACTCGGCGCACGGTTTTCGACCGCTTGTGCGACGTGCTGCGGCGCATGGGTCGGCGCGACGACCTGGAGTTGGCCCTGGAGGCCGAGCTCAGCTCCGATGACTTGGAAGGTACGACCCGTTCGCGCCTGACCAGCGAGCTTGCCGCGTTGGTCGGCGCGCGTGGTGAACACGAAGTCGCGCTCGAGCTGTTGCGCCCGCTCTTGGCGGAAAATCCAGACGACGAAACCGTGCTCGCCGCGGTCGTGGCGCTGTCCCGCCAATCGGGCGACAAGCAGCGCCAAGCCGGCGCACTCGGGCGCCTCGCCGATCTCCCGCGCGAGCCCACCGAGCACCTGATGCTCCTGCGGCAGGTCGCGGAATTGCTGGCTGATTTGGGGGACGAAGCCGGCGCGCTCACGCGCTGGAATCAGGTGCTCGAGCTGGACTCGGATGATGCCGGCGCGCTCGCCGCTCTCGAGCGCAGCGTCGAACAACGCGGTGACTACGAGACCTTGGTCACGCTGCTCGCTCGCCGCGCATCGCTCGCGAACAGGGTCGATGACGTGCGCCGCATTCGCCTGCGGCGCGCCACCGTGCTTGAGCAACGCCTGGGTCGCGCCGATGAGGCGCGCGCTGATCTCGAAGCGCTGACGGCCGCGACGGGCGACAACCTGAGCGTGCTGCGCGTGCTTGCGGATTTGCACGAGCGTTTGGGTGCGCCGCTGCGCGCCGCGCCGCTCTGGCTGCGTGCTAGCGCGGTCGCGCAAGATCGCTCGGAGGCAGCTGATCTGTCGCGACGCGCTTGTGAGGCGTATTTGAACGGCGCTGACGTTGACTCCGCGCGCCGCGTACTTGAGGGCATGGGCGCTTGGGCGCAATCACCCAGGTTGCTTGAGCTGGTGGTCGAAGTGGAGCGGCGTCGCGGCAACCCCCAGTCGCTAGCCGAGGCCCTGGACGAATTGGCGACTGCATCCAGCGCGCCCGAACAGCAGCGCGCGGATTGGCTAGTCGAAGGGGCGGGCGCTTGGCTCTCCGCCGGTAAGCCGGATTTGGCGCTGGCTCTCGCGACGCGTGCTGCGCGCATCGCGCCGGAATCCGGCTCGGCGCAGCTCTTGGCACGCCAGCTCGAATACAGGAGTCACGGCGCGGGTGACGCCGCTGACGCGCGCGTCACCGTGGCCGAGCTGCGCGGCATTCGCACAGCGCTGGACCCAGAGCAGGGCGAGCTGTGCGGATTCCTGGTCGCCGAAGCCCTCGATGTCGCCAGTGGTGGCACGGCCGGCGAAGCCGAGCTGGCTCGCGTCAGCGCTGAGCTCGGCGAGCGCCCGTTGATAGCACTCGGCTTGGCCGAGCGCCGAGCCGAACGCGAACCGAACGAGGCGCTGCGCTGGTTCGATCTCGCCTTGGGGGGTGATCTGCACGGCTTGCGCACGCGCGGCCAAGTCGCGTTGCGAGCAGCCGAGGTCGCCTTCGTGCTCGACAATACCGATCGTGCGCGCGGCTACCTGGCGATCGCGATGAGCGAGCCCCAAACCCGCGACCAAGCCCGGCTGGAGAGCTTGCGCCACCGTCCCGAGCGCCCCCAGACCCGAACCTTGGTGTCGCCCGAGTTCTCCGAGTCGTCCGTGCTCACGGAGCGAGGCTTGGGCCTGACCCCGCCACCGATCGCTGTGCCGCGCACCCTGCTTTCCTCGGGCTCGATGCGCGCCGCGGCGATCGAGGCCGCGCAGGTGGCAGCCGACGGCGATCCAGCGGTCGAAGAAGCGCGCCATCGCTACTCCCGTCCGGCCCCGCCTCCTGTCGAGGAAGAGCGCTGGGCTACCTTCCCTTCCGAGACCATGGCCGCGCTGCAAGCGCCGCGCGAGGTGCGCGGGCTCGCCGACACGCAGGAGAGCGGCGCGCCCCCCAGCCCGACCTACGACAAGCCCACGCCGCCCACTTTGGCCAACGCGCGCCCCAACGTCTCCGGTCGCTATTCCGTTGCCCCGCCTGCGGTCGAGGAAGTGGCGCCGGTGCCGCGCAATCAGAGCATTCGGCCCCCGCCGGTGCAGCCAGTGCACAGCATGCGTCCGGTGCCTCCGGTCGTCAGCGTGCCGCAACCGCCTTCACCAAGGCAGGGCGACCCGCTGCGCCAGACCGGTTACTTCCCGGCTGCAACGGCCGGAGAATCTGCCTTGTTTCAGCGCCTGAATGACGGCTCTTTGGCAGCCGGTGTGGAGCTCGTCAAAGAGCTCGAGAATCGCACCAGTCGCACACAAGACTTGGTCATGGTGTGCCGGCGCGTGGCGCTGCTCGCGCCCGGTGATGCTTGGGCCGTGAGCAAATTGCACGAGGCCGCGCTCGCGGATCGCAACTTGACCTACGCGCGCGCCATTGAGCACGTGCTCGCGATCCTCATGCCTGGCCGTGAGCGCATCGAGCCGCCGAACCTGGCCGATCAAGTCGAGCAACCCGACGCTGTGCGCGCGATGTTGTTTCGCGACAGCATTGGGCCGGTTCAAGAAGCGTTGGCTATCGTTTGGGAAGGCGCGGAACACGTGTTCCGGCGCGACGCGAGCACCTACGGTGTCACGGGTATGGAGCGCGTGCCGCTCACTTCCTCCGCGCCGTTGGCGCGGGTCTACGCGGGTGCCGCGCGCGCCCTCGCCCTCACGCGCACCCCGCTCTTCCAACGCCGAAGCTCCGGCGCGATTACCGTAAATCTCGCGCTATTGTCGCCCCCCGCGGTGATTCTATCCGGCGACGTGCGTCAGGACACCCCCGAGCTACGCTTCCACCTGGGTGCCATGCTCGCGGCCTCTATCCCGCAATATGCCTTGCTGTTCGGCTCTCCGGAGTCGCAGGCGCGTGCGGTGCTCAAGGGCCTCGGCTTCGCCTTCGGGCCGCCGCGCCAAACCAAATCCGGCGGCGTGCTGAACTTGGCCGAAGTTCTGTGGGAGAGCATTCCCGCGCGCTTCCAGCGTCGCCTGCGTGAGCTGTGTGACCGGCCGGAGCAGCTAGACTACGACACAGCTCTGGCTACTTCGCGCATCGCTGTGCGGCGTGCAGGTTTGTTCGTGGCAGGTGATCTCGCGGTAGCATTGAACGAGGCCGCCTCAGACGACGGCGTGACTCGCGAGCAACTGCGCGCTCCGAACGCGCTCGCTGAGCTCAGTCGCACCGCACCTTCGTTGCGCAGCCTGCTCACGCTCGCGCTGAGCCCGGAATACGCCGAGACGCGCTGGCAGTTTGGCGCCAAACTCGGCAACACGAGGTTTTGAGGGCATGCCGTGAGTGTCGAGCAGGGACAACGGGACACACAATCCGCGACAGCGCTGTCAGAGCGGGCGGGGCCAGTCGCGAGAATGGCAGCCATTTTACGCTTGGCACGAGTGTCGCTCTTCTGTGGCTGGATCATGCTGCTCGCTTCCAGCTGCATCGTGGCGGGCCCTCCGGAGAACCGAAACCCGGCCCAAACTCGCCCCACGCTGGACGTGTATCAGGCCACGCCCAGCGCCTCGCGCGTGCTGGTCGTGCACACGAATGATCTGGTGAAGATCTCGGTTCCGCTGCGCTCCGAAGACGCTGGGGAGGCGCTCCGGGGCGTGTTCTTGGTCGATTACAACGCTGGTTCATTGGGGCTGCTGCAGAACTCGCAGGACATCGCGGCGTCCACCTACGCGGACGACGGGCGCCAGGTCACGCTGGATTGGACGGTGCCCTCGCTGCCCCCGCCCGGCTGTCATTTGCTGTCGCTGATCGTGGCGCACGATTCCAGCTTCGGGAGCAACCCGAACTACGTGCTGAAGCAGGATGCCGCCAACCGCGACGCCGCGGTCATCAATTGGTGGCTGAACGACCTCGATGCGGACGGGCCGAACAAGATCTCGGCGCTGGGCGACTGTCCGACTGTAGGGATCCCAACCAAATGAAGCGCGCGCTGCTCGCGTGCGCGCTCGCTGCCTGGCTGTCGTCGGGGTGTGACGTCGCCACGGTGCAGCCGGTCCCGAATACGACCGCCCAAAACGAGTGTCAGAGCAGGTCGGAATGCGGTGCGGGTGAATGTGTCGACAATCAATGCCTCAGTCGTCACGGCACGTTGGGCGTCGCGCTAGTCGAGGTGACGCCCCCCGCCAACGCGACTGCGAGCGCTGGGCTTCAGTTCTTGCTGACGAACGTGGCACTCGCCCCCGCGGGCGGGGACCTGCGGCTTGCGCTGGAAGCCGTGTCACGGCTTGCCGTAGAGGTCACCATTCCGGGCCGCAACTGCGTGCCGACGTTCACAGACAACGGCGTGAAGCTCGCGAGCGCCCCAGACTCTAGCATTCCGGGGTCAATCACCATTACGCCGAGTCAACGCACGCTCGGTGTCTCCACGCCCCCCGCCATCGCCCAAAGTACGTTGATCAACAACAGCTACTTTGGGTTCTCGGCCAACGTGCCGCCCGGGATTTACGACATTTACGTGCAACCTTCGCCGCACGGCGCCGATTGCATCGTGCCGCCTCAGGTGCGCCGCGCGCAGATCTTCGATGCCGGCCCTCAGGGCATCGAGATTCGGCTCCCCGAACCATCGCAGTTCGAGCTGCACGTGACTTGGACACCCGGTGACGGCGCGCTCAGCGGCTGGTTCGTTGACATGCTCGATCCGGGGTCCGGTCACGTGATTTCCAACAGTGCGCAGCTGGCGCTCGGCACAGGCGGGAAAACGGACTACGTCGCGACCGTCTCGTATCTACCGGTAGTCGGCGACACCAGCGCGTCGAGCGCTCAGGAGCTGCTGCGCTTGTCGCCGCCCAGCGGGGTCACCGCACCGACGATCCTGCTGGCACGTAGCGCGCTCGGGCTATTTGACGCCAATCGCGGCACGCTGAGTCAATTCTCCTCGCTGCCGGTTCCGGTGCACGTGCGGGGGCAAGTCACGGCGCTAGCGACTCCGCGCCCCGTGGCGGCTACCGTCACACTCGTCGCCACCACGATCACGGGCATCGAGCCCGGCGTGCTCGCGTCGTTCGTGCGCACCTTCAGGGTAGGGGATGACGGCCAGTTCGACTTGGACCTCTTGCCCGGCACGTATCGCGTGCTGGCGGTGCCAACTGTGGCGCTGAGCGCTCAAGATGGCAGCTCGGACGCGCCGCTCTCGGAGGTCACGACGGAGTGGGTGGTGCCGAGCTCACCAGCCACCCAGGCCGGCAAAGTCATCGAGTTGAGCCAAGCACTGCTCGTCAGCGGGGAAGCGCGGGACAGCAACGGAACACCGGTGGCAACGGCTTTGGTGGAGGCCGTCGCATCGACCGCGGTCCTTCAGCACGACGTACTGCACGAGGCGCTCGGTGAAATTACGGCCGTTCCGCGCGCTTCGACCGGCACCGTGATGGCCAGCGGCAGCTTCAACCTGCTCGCGGATTCGGGGACATTCGACGTCTCGGTGCGCCCGCAAGCCGGAACTGGCTTCGCGTGGTCGGTGGTGCCGGCGGTTGGCGTCGGCACCACGCCGGAGACGAGCGCCGGCGTGAACCTCGCTTCGTTGTTGTCCCCGCTCCCGGTCCAGTACGGCGGTACGGTAACGGTGCCCGGTGCAACGGCGGACTCCGCCGTCGCGGTACCGGGAGCCTTGATCCGCGCTTATGCCTATACCCTGAAAGGCAGCTACACCTCAGACCCCGCGAAAGCAGACTCCGTCGTGCAAATCGCCGAAACGCGTGCTGACGATACGGGCGGCTTCAAGCTCCTCATTCCAGCTTCGCTGAACGACGGCGCGCAGTGAGCGCTTCGCGGTGCGGCGTTCGGCTCTCTATCACTAGAGGGTGATGACGCTAGCCGCTGCGACTGCACTGGAATGAGTCCACTCCGCACCGGTCGTTGGGAAAGAACTGGCGCGCATTCCCTGCACATATTAAGATTTTCTCGTGAATCGAACGGGTGCACCCGCCAGTGTTCCGCCTCCTAGCGGCTCAGAGCGTGACTCTGATTTGGCCGGTGCACTCCATGAAGTGTCAAACGCTTTAACAGTCGTGCTCGGTTGGCTCGACGTTGCGACTTCGCGCCCGGATGCCCATGCGGCTCGCGAAGCGGTTGAGGTAGCGCGGAGGCATGCCCGTTTGGGCCATCAAATCGCACGTGCCGCGATCGGAGCTGAGGTTCCGAAGCGCGAGGGTGAGCAGCAATCAGCTCGCGCGATCCTGTCGGCTGCTGCGCTCGGCATCTCGCCGCAAGCCGAGCGCTGCGCCGTGCGCGTTGTCGTGGATTCCGAAGAGCCGGGCCACGCGCTGGTACGCAATTCGGGCGCTGCGCTGCAAATATTGACCAATTTACTATTGAATGCGATCGACTTCTCGCCCGAAGGCTCACAGGTCGAGCTCAGCGTTCGCGACGTCGGCAGCAGCGTGCTGTTCTCCGTCGCTGATCAAGGCCCCGGCATCGACCCGGAGCGCGTGGCCACGCTGCTCAGCGCGGCGCGCTCCACGCGCCATGGCGGGGCAGGCGTGGGCTTGCGGCACTCGGCAACGCTCGCGAAGAGCCACGGCGGTGAGCTGCGCGTCGCGCGCGCCAACCCGGGCGCGTGCTTCGAGTTGCGTTGGCCGATCGCTGAAGCGCGCTCCAGCGTGCGCCCTGCAAGCCAAGCCAAATCGCCCGTGTGCGGTGCGCGCGTGCTCGTGGTCGAGGACGACGCCGCCGTGTGCTCGCTGGTGGACCTCGCGCTCGGTGCGCGCGGCGCCGAAGTCGTGCTAGCCGGCTCGCGCGCGGAGTTCGTGCGCGCGCTCCAAAACTCCGGTCCTTTCGATGCTGCGCTGGTGGATCTATCGCCGCTCGCGGGTGACGTGACCTCCGCGTTCGATCAACTGCAGGCCGCCTGTCCCGGGATCCCCGTAATCTTGATCAGCGGCGCTGCCAGTGGCGTTCCGGAAGAGATCGCCCACCGCGTCACGGCATGGGTTCGCAAGCCGTTCGAGATGGGTGAGGTGATTGACGTGCTTGGGCAGAACCTGGCGCCCAGCTCCGGTCCGGTCGCTCGCTCTTCCGCTCCTGAGCCCGTCTGAGTTCAGCGGCCTGGGCTGTCGTTTCGCACCCACGCCCGGGCGTTTTCCCCATGCGGCTGTGAATTTCGGCCTTTCGCCCAGTCCGCTCGGCGTTTTTGGCTCAGATCAGCGCTTCTAGGCTTGCGCAGCTCGCCCGGGCTGATGTAGACCCTCTCCCCTTCGCGGTCCCCAGACCCCGAAGCAAAATCCTCAGCACGATACGACACGAAGACCACTACGCGAAGGTGGCGGAACTGGCAGACGCACTAGCTTGAGGTGCTAGCGGGGTAACTCCCATGGAGGTTCAAGTCCTCTCCTTCGCACC
>JBDTJC010000174.1:0-4536 GCA_039936055.1 Polyangiaceae bacterium
GGACGGTCGCCCGGCGTTCCAAGCACAATGAAGCGAGCATCGCTCGGCGCTCAGTTTTTTTTGACGCGGACCATCAAGCGTCGGGGATGTTCGCGACTGGAATGCTGCAACGAGCACAGAAAAGTCGGCTCCCAAGCCAATCCGCAAAATGTTGGAAGCTGGACAGTTGGATCGTCGACAGCGCCCGACCCATACTATAATGCTTTTTGGGCAGCTGAAAGGTTGTGGCGAAACGTTTTGTCGCTAGTTGGAAGCGCGACAGTCAACTTTACTGGTATTCAAGTACGAGGTTTCGCGAATAATATTCCTGGCTTCCTAGGTTCGCAGCCGACCAGTGCTGCCGACGGTCCAACTAAACGGGTTCAGCTTGATGCGAACGCTGGCTTTTCACCGCAGGCCCGGATCGTGCACGAACTCGGCCATATTCAGAATTACGTTGCGAATCCGTTCAAGTTTTCAGGTTCCTATTCATGGGACGGGAACAGCGGTTGGGGTTATACTACCCCGGAATTCGGCTCCGTCGCGTTCGAAGAAGGATTTGCAACCCACTATGGTAATATTGAGTTTTGGTATGATAACTCAGTGACGCCGACATCTTGCCTAACTTCCGGCACCTGCTACGATTCCTTCGGGGTGCCTTTTACAGGCACGGACATCGAGGCAACGTCGTACCCCTACTCGACGAACAATTGCAATACATTGGCTACCGCACCGGAGTCGCGATGGCCGATTTCGGCAATGCGCTTCTTCTGGGATGTCTTCGACAACCACAACGATGCAGACGGAGATACGTATTCGGCGAACAACGGCGACTTTTGGCAACATCTAGCCATGCTAGCCTTTTACCCACAAGGCACGGGTGGGAATCAAATCAATGACCCTTGGAATGCTGGACTAACCAGTGTCACGGAGCCGGATGGTCGAGGGAGCGCTTCGTACGCTTACAATTATGTCAACTCAGCGGGCCTGCAGTCGATAGACTTGCTCCGCACTGACAACTGCGGTCCTTTTTAGCGCCGCGGCAGGGAGTATACAGATAAAATGAGCGCTCCTAACACGACTGCACAACTCGGGGCGTGTTGGGGCGCTCCTTTCGTTTCGGTCGCTCTGCGGCAGATCCTTATCGCTCCTTGGCTATGTTCCGCAATTGTCCTAGGCTCGTGCGGGACAACCGGGTGCTCGGGCAAGGTCGACACGGCCGCTAACTTCGACGCAGGGGGTCGCGGCGGCGGGCCGGGAGATTCGTCGGCGGGAGCTCCTGCGACTTCGCCTCCGGCCATTTGTAACGGCTCATCTGCCGTGGTGTTACGTGCATACATTGAGCCCGACTTGAGCCGCGAGTTGCCAGGCTCCAGCGTGCGTGTAGAGAACGGTTTTCCGTCAATAGTGATCGACGGAAAGTGCAAGTACTGGCTCAATGGCGGCTGGCTCGAGGATTCTCTAGCGAGAGACCTTGGGTGGCGTGCGGGTGTGCTGAGCGCTCAAGTGGCTGCGACGCTCGAAAGCGTAATCGATGTAGACCACCTTTCAGACTCTAATGATTGCACATATTCGGCAGGAATGTCTGATTACTCTATCATGACTATCCGAAGTCTAAAGTCATCTGCATCGTGCAGAGGGACAGCCGGGTCAAAGTTTTCCGCCGATTGGAAGGTCTTACAGGATAGTGCAGTCACACTTTGGGAGCAGGCAATACCGCTGGATCAAGGAATTCACGTGGCTGCCGTTAGCGCTTCGAGCGCTGCCCCAGGTGGCCCAGTCCCTTACGCCTGGCCCACGGGTATTGACCTCGGCAGCCTCATTTTGGATCCACAACAAGCATCATTGAATAGCACCGGTCTAAGTCAATTGGTCGAACTCCCTGATGCAACGCAGCTACGGCAGCTTCGGGACCAATACCTTGGCGATGTTAAGGCAGAACCTGGGGCCTACGTAAACTGGGATGGCCTGGAAGTCACCGATGGCACGCGCGTTGCGGTCGTTTTCATGAGAGATGCTCTACCCTATGAGGATCCGAAAGGATTGCTCCCATTATCACCGGGCCAACCATGAGCGGAAAGTATCGGTATCTCGCCGTTTTTGCGTTTGCGGCTGTCCTTGGTGTCTGGTTATGGACGGGGCGCACTAGAAAACCAATCCCGCGTAGCAGCCTAGCTTTCAACCAACGGGACGGAGTCGCTTCGAAAGAGGCTTCGCCTCTAGAGCACGGAGGCCGTCAAACCCTTAGCGGCTTGCCAACGCTCGTTAGCATCGAACGTAGCCAGCCAGTCGCTGACGCGCCGTCGCCAGATCCCATGGGCGTACCGAGATGGTATCCACGTCCCACGGAGGAGTGGCAAGGGATGCTGGTCAACCTCAACATCACACCGCCGTGTGACTCTAGTGCGACATGCGGATTGGGTCGAGCGTGCATTCTCAGCAAGTGTATGCCATGCGAACTAGATGAGCAATGCGCCTCTGGCGAAGTCTGCGTGTTGGAGCATTGTCTCCATAAGGAGTTTGCGGCTTGCAGAAGAGCTGCAGAGTGCCAGTCGCACAGCAAATGTGTTCTGAGTGGGTATTCAAGTGGGCCGCGTGGAACCGAAGACACGCATTCGGATTGTGTCAGCCCACTAAGCGGAGCAGAACACGGCCCGCGTCCTCCCATAACGGCGCCCGCCCCCGATACTCGCGCTTCGTTGCCTGAAGACGACTTGCTAAAGTCGGCGCATGAGGCTGCGCTCGAACGATAAGCGACACGCCGCAAGAAGCAAGCGCTAAACAGCCACCTGTCGAAGGGTCGATCAGGGGCTAGGAGGAGCAAACGCTATCGAGTGGACATAATCGTAACAGCATGCAAACTCGTCCGTGCCGGCCGCGGGGTCGCTCGGTTGAGATATTCCAAACAAGGCCTGATCTGGAATCGCGCGCAGAACTCCGCCGAGCGCTCGCCGGGTTGAGCGTCCACCAGGGTCTACCAATCTCGTGCGTCGACCGGGATGTCGTCGATCCAATCCGGCGAGCGGGCGCGGGCGGTCGGCGGCGGCCTCGGCTCCATGCCGAGGCTTTTCAAGATCGAGCAAGCGACAGTTGGCTCGAGGATGGTCGCGATGAAAGTGAGCCGGCCGCCGCAGGAGCAGGCGAGCGCGTCGATGTCGTAGGTTCGTTTCAAGAGCTGGGCCCAATCGATGCGCGATGACCGCGGCGGTGAAACGGGGCAGTCGACCGAGTATCGGCGTTTCCCGGCACTTGCGCCGCTTTCTGGCGCCCGATCGGCAGCTGGAGGCTCAACGAGCGCAGTCATCTGGAGACTGCTCGCGCTCCGCACGTGTTGATCGGAAGCACGTTGTCCATGCGACGACGCGGACTCGCGAGAGGCTTGAGCGGCATCGCACGGCGTGGGTTTTGAGCTCGCGTTCTCCGCCGGAGCGGTGGGCACGACCCATTTCCGCCATGCCGAGTGTGGCGCGAACACGCCGTGGAAGATGATCAGCGGGTGCCTCGGGGGTGGGATGAGCGCGGCAAGGCGAGCGAGGAAGTCGAGCGGAGTGAGGATGCGATGGGTCTGCTTTCCCCACGGCCTTCGCAGGGCGTACGCGACGAGGCCATTCGGCAGGAGTTGCATGCGCTCGAGGCTGAGCGGCGGGCGCGCGCAGTAGCGAAGCAGGCGCTCTCGCCCCTCCGTGTCGTCGCCGCTCACGACGACACCGGCGTGAATGTCGAAGCCCCGGACGTGACCCGGGCGCGGCGACTTCTTGGCCTTTGCCGGAGCGGCATCCGGCGCGAGCGCGACGGGCGCGGATTTTAGTCGTACAAGCTCGCCGACTCCGAGCGAGCCAGCCAGGCACGCTTCGAGCGCGCTCGGCTCTTGCGGTTCGGAATCGTCCGACGCCGCCTCCGACGCATCGGAGGCGAGTAGGCCCTGGCGCTCGAGCCAGCGGATGACGCGCGCTTCGACGGCGAGCGCGAGGTCCTCGAGCTCGCTTCCGCTGGGTGCGCCGACCTGTTCGAACTGGACGGCGGAGCCGTTACCCTCGCGACTGAACACGCCATCGGGGATCACGACGTGGTAGTGCACGTTGAGGTTAAGGCTGCCCCCAAAGCGCTGCACGAAGCAGATCGCGCCCGAGCGCGGTCGTGGCACGCCGAGCATGCGTGCCCGCTCTCGCTGCCAGTGAAACACTTCTCGAACGAAGATGCGGCCGACCGCAGAGAGCGCGTGCGGCCTTTTGGCGAGCAGAAGCCGGAGCTCGAACGGCACACTGAGCACCCACTGGCGCAGCGGGACGCTCGGCAGCACGCGGTCGGTCAAGTGGGCGGCTGTCCCGCACATTCTCCGCGCATTGCAGGAGGGACACACGCCGCGCTGCTTGCAGGAGAAGGCGACGAGCAGGTCTTTTTGGCAAGTTTTGCAGCGGGCGCGAAGGAAGCCGAAAGCGTGAATCCCGCACTCCAGATATTTTCGAAACTCGCGCTCGACATACCGTGGCAGGCCCTTGGAGTAGCGCGCGCCCACTTCCAGCAAGAAGCTCTCGAGGTTTTCGGCGACCAGCCGAT
>JBDTJC010000175.1:0-10721 GCA_039936055.1 Polyangiaceae bacterium
TCATGCGTTTTGGAACCATCGCCATCGTGGGGCGCTCGAACGTCGGGAAATCGACGTTCTTGAATCGCGTCCTCGGTGAGCCGCTCGCCATCGTTTCGCCCTTGCCGCAAACCACCCGCGACAACGTGCTGGGCGTGGTGCACCGGAACGGCGCGCAGCTCGCCTTCCTCGACACGCCCGGCGTGCATCAGCCGCGCTCCGAACTCGGGCGCCGCATGAACGCGTCAGCGATGGACGCGGCACGCACCGCGGACGTGGTGCTGTTCATGACCGACATCTCCGCGCTCACGCCGCCCAAGAAGGCAGCGAAAGAGAAGAGCGTGCAGGAGCTGGACATGGAGCTGTTCGCCGGCGTACCGGCTGACGCCGTCAGCGTGCTGGCGGTAAACAAGGTCGATGTGCTGCGCGACAAGAGCAAACTGCTTCCGGTTCTCGTGGCGTACCAAGAGCGCCGCAACTTCAGCGCGCTGATCCCGATCAGCGTGAAATCGGACGATGGCGTGGAGCGCGTGCTCGATGCCCTAGTCGAAGCGTTGCCCGAGGGTGGGCTCGGCTTCGACGAAGACACCCTCACCGATCGCCCGACGAGCTTCTTCGTCCGCGAGTACGTGCGCGAACAGGTGCTTTTGGCGATGCGCGGCGAAATCCCGCACGCCGTCGCGGTGTCCATCGACGACTTCTCGGAAGGCGAGAAATCCTCGGTGATCAAAGCCACGATTCACGTCGAGAAGGTCGGCCAACGCAGGATCTTGATCGGCACGGGTGGGCTCCAGATCAAGGCCGTCCGTGTCGGCGCACAGAAGCGCATCGCCCAGCTACTTGGGCACAAAGTGCACTTGGAGTTGTTCGTGCGCGTCACGCCGCAGTGGAAGAGCATGCCGCGTCAGCTAGCCGAGCTCGGGTACGAAGCGCCCGTAGGCTTGGGCAAGGTGGAAGCAGCCAAGAAGCCGACGCGCAGTAAGAACAAGAAGCGCTCAGCGCCGAGGCCTCGATGAGTCAGCAAATCGTGGCCGTGGTTGGGCGCCCGAACGTGGGCAAGAGTACGCTCTTCAATCGCCTCGTCGGAAAAAAGCTGGCGATCGTCGACGATCAGCCGGGCGTCACCCGCGACCGGCACTACTCGCCCGCGCACATTCACGGGCACAACGTGATGCTGATCGACACCGGCGGATTCGATCCGACGAGCGATGACCCGATGCAGCAGGGCATCGCGCGGCACGTCAACGCGGCCATCCAAGAAGCCGACGTGATCGTGTGCGTATTGGATGGCTCGATGAGCCCGACCAGCCCGGATCGTGAGGCAATTCAGCTGTTGCGCCGTTCGCAGAAGCCCGTGGTGTACGTGGCCAACAAGGTCGACACACAACGTCACGTCGCAGCGGCCAACGAGCTGTACGAGCTCGGCATTCCCGAGCTGATCCCCGTCTCGGCGCTGCACGGGCGCGGCACGGCAGATTTGGCTTTGGCCATCGCGCAGCATTTGCCGAAGCGGAAACGTGGCGCGCCCGACGAGCCCGAGACACCCGACGAAATCACGCCGCGTCTGGCGTTGATCGGCAGGCCAAACGCCGGGAAATCTTCGATGTTCAATCGTCTGACAGGCAGCGAGCGAGCGCTCGTGGACGCTCGACCGGGCACCACGCGCGACCCAGTGGACGCGCGCATCGAGGCCGACGGGCGCACGTTCTTGATCGTGGATACGGCGGGCATCCGTAAGCACGCCCGCGTAGAGCGGGGCGTGGAATTGGTCAGCGTGCTGCAAGCGATTCGGTCGATCGAACGCGCGCAGGTGGTGATCTTGATGTGCGACGCCGTGCTCGGAGTGCAGGAGCAAGACGCCAAACTGCTGGGCATGTGCTTGGAGCGCCGCCGCGCCGTGATCGTTGGCCTGAACAAGTCGGACTTGCAGAAGAAGGCTGAGCAGGAAGAATCCGAAGAGAAAGCGCGCGAAGAGCTGCGTTTCGCGGGCTGGGTGCCGATCGTGCACCTGAGCGCGAAAACCGGCCGCGGCGTGAAAGAGCTCTTGGACTTGGCCGCGCGAGCCAGCAAAGAATTCAAGCGGCGTATCCCGACGGGCGAGCTGAATCGCTTCTTCGAGTCCGTCTTGAACAAGCACCCGCCGCCGACGAGCAAGGGGCGCGCGCCGCGTATTTTCTACGTGACGCAAGCCGAGGCGCACCCGCCGCTGTTCATCGCCATGTGCAACGCGCCAGAGTACATCACCGAAGCGTACAAGCGCTTCGTGGCCAACCAGATCCGCAAGGCGTTCGATTTTCGCGCGGTGCCGATTTCGGTCGAGTACCGCGCGCGCAAACGCAACGAAGCGCCGCCGGGTGGCGGCGCCAAGCGCCTAAGTCGGAAATAACCGCGCGGCGACGGCGGAAAGGCTGCGCACGTCATGCACGTCCGCAGCCAGCACCGGCACGCGAAACAGCTTCGGCGGCGCCGCGCCCAACGCTTGCTCAAGCACCTCGAGCTGACGGCTCTCGAACGCCGCGCGCTGCCGGTCGTTGGCCGCGGCTTCTTGTACGGCGTGCAAAGCGTGCTCCGAGAGCTCGAGCCCGAGTTCGCGCGCTGCGGCTTGCAGCGCGCCGCTGTCCGCCGCGCCAGGTGACGGCTGCAGACGATTAACCACCACGGCGTCCGGACGCATCCCCTGCTCGCGCAGCCGGGCGGAGAAATAGCTAACTTCGTCGATCGCTGCCGGCGCGGCCGAGGTGACCAGCACGTAGGCCAGCTCGGCCGAGCGAAACGCTTTGGCCACCGCTGCGGCGCGTTCACGAAAGCCACCGAACAGCTCGTTTAGCTCGGCCACGAACTCAGCCAGGTGCTCGAGGAAGCCCTTACCCGTCAGGCGCCCGAGCCCCCGCAGCACCAAAGCCACGCCGCGGGCGACCAAGTTCAAGCTGAAACGCCCCGACTTCTCGAACGTCTGGACCAACCAGCGCATTGCCGCGCTATCGATGGCCTCGATCAGCCGCTCAGGGGCATCCAAAAAATCCAAGGCGTTGCTGGTCGGTGGGGTGTCCAGCACGATCACGTCGAAGCGCGGGTCTTGGCGGACCAGCAACACCTTCTCCATCGCCATGTACGATTGCGTGCCGGCGAGGCTGGTGGAGACGTAGCTGTAGATGCGATTCTGAAAGATGCGATCGCGTGCTTCAGGGCTCGAAGCGTGACGCGCGACCAAATCGTCGAAAGTGCGCTTGGTATCGAGCATGAGCACGGTCAGCGAGCCGCTGACCCGAACGCCAGCTCGGGCGAACAATTCCGGGCTCACCCCCTGCTCCTCGGTGTTCATGGCGCCCAGGCCCAGGCTGTCGGCGAGGCGCTTCGCCGGGTCGATGGTGATGCACAGCACGCGCTGACCCCGACTGGCAAAGCCGAGCGCGATGGCCGCCGCCACGGTGGTCTTGCCCACCCCGCCCGCGCCCACGCAAACGACGATGCGTTTGCCCTCCAAGAGGGGGAGCAGCGAGTCGACTGACATTGCCCTCGCGTGTAGCACGACCCGACCGCAAGCCGTGACCTGCCAGAAGTTGGCCCTTCGCCTAGGTACGACAAAAATAGGCTGGACATGTTCGACCCCTCCCAAGACCGCCGCCTATTTCGCAGCGAAAACACGCACGTTGCGCTCACCCGCCTGCTGGAGTCCGCGCGCCGCTCATGCGAGCTGGAGGCGCTAGCGCTGGGCGACGAACTCGGGCTGCTCGTCGCTGGTGCTGGCGCCGCCGAGCTGTGTGACGAGCTGGCCGCCATCGCGCCACTCGCGAACGTGGCCAATGACACGATTCCAACCCGCCTGGATGTTCGCCGTTTGCGCGTGGACGGGTACGAGATGTTCGTTTCGGGGCGCGGCGCGGACCTCGAATCTACCTTGGTGCGAGTCGCCGACGGTTGCGCGCGCATTTTGGTCGAGAAAAAGACCCGTCTGGCCCTCTGACCGAGGGTGCGCCCGTACACCTAAGCGGGCGCTCGCGCGCGCTAGCGACTAAGCTTGGCTGGCTCATGAGCGGCTTCATCGACCTGCACTGTCACTATGTCCCCGGCATTGATGACGGCGCGAAGACAGTCGCCGAAGGCACTGAAATGCTGCGCGGGCTGCGCGCGCTCGGCTTTTCGCGGGTGCTGGCTACCCCTCACACACGCCCTGGCATGTTCGACAACACTCGCGCCACGATCGAGGCCGCGTTCGAGCAGTTCAAGGCGGCAGCAGCTGGGAGCACCGGGCTGCCGACAATGGAGTTGAGCAGCGAGCACTACTTCGACGACGTCGTTTTCCAGCGACTGATGTCAGGCGAGGCCCTCCCCTACCCGGGCGGGCGCGCGGTGCTCCTAGAGTTCTACCAAATCGATTTCCCGCTCAGCGTCCAGCATCGACTTGGTGACATTCGCCGCCGCGGCATGCTTCCGGTAATCGCGCACCCGGAACGCTACCAATGCCTGTGGCGCACGCCAGACATCCTCGAGCGCCTGGTGGACGCCGGGGCCGCCGCGCTGCTCGACGTCGCTTCGTTGGTCGGCAAATACGGACGGACTACGAAAACCTGCGCCGAGGAGTTGCTTGAGCGCGGCTTGTATCACGCGGCGTGCAGCGACGCGCATCGGCCGTCGGACATCGACGAAGTCGCGCACGGCATCGAACGGCTACGCAAGCTGTACGGAGACGATGAAGTCACGTTCCTGCTGCGCGAGGGCCCAGACAGCCTACTCGCCGGCGTACTCCCGGACTGAACGCGCGCGGCCGCTTGAAACTTGGCCCGGGCGCGAGCCGCCTGCTAACCGAAGCCGGATGCGTAAAGCGAAGCCCTTGTCCCAGATCTTGGCTGGGGTTCTGCTGGCTGCGCTGGTCTTCTGCACGAACCGGGCGACCGCCCGCGTCGGCGGCGCCTGCGAATACAGCAAGGCCCAGACCTACAGCGGAGCGCTTCGCTACCTGCGTGTGGATCTGGGTTACGAGGTCACGGAGCGTGACCCGGACGCTGCTTACCTGATTTTCCGCTATCAATTGCCGGGTCAGGGCAAGGCGACAACAACCGGGTCGGTAGAGATCGTGGAAGCGGATGGGCACGTTAAATTATTCGTCCAAATCCCGACCATGCCCGAGTATCACGAGCGCGTCTTGCGCGACGGGCTAGTAAGAAAACTACACGATGAATACGGAGAGCCGGCGCAGCCCTCACGTAAGCCTGCCCCACCCGAGAAAAAGCCAGAAGGCGACGCCGGCGCGGATTGAGCGATTGAAAACGGCGCTGGGCCGGGGATAGATCGGGTTGCCACAGATGGAGCCCGCCGAGCGCAACCTGCCGACCCAGATCGGCCGCTACCAAGTCGAGCGGCTGCTCGGACGTGGCGCAATGGGGCGCGTGCTGTTGGCGCACGACCCGGTGCTGGACCGGAGCGTCGCCATCAAGCTACTGCGCGACGATCTGAACATTCCGCCCGAGCAACACGACACGCTCTTGCACCGCATGCGTCAGGAAGCGCGCGCCTCCGCGCGCGTCAGCCATCCGAACATCGTCGCGCTGCACGATATGGGTGAAGACCCGGAACTCGGCCTCTGCCTCGTGTTCGAATACGCTGAGGGGCAAACACTGAAAGAACGTTTGCTGCATGGTCCGCTCGGCCCCGAGGCAGCGGCGAAGCTGGCGCGCGAAGTGGGCGACGCGCTGACGACCGCGCATTCGGCGGGCGTGCTGCACCGCGACATCAAGCCCGAGAATATCATTCTGACGCCGACCGGCGCAAAGGTCGCCGACTTCGGCATCGCGCGCGTGCCCGATTCAACGCTCACACGTGACGGTGGGTTGCTCGGCACGCCGGCGTACAGCGCGCCGGAATGCATTGCGTCGGGGAAATTTTCGCCGCTCAGCGACCAATTCTCACTCGCGGCCACGCTGTACGAAGCCGTCAGCGGGCAACGTGCGTTCCCGGGCGAAGACGCGATTGCGGTCGCTACCCGCATCACGACCGACGACCCCACACCCATCGCCGAATACTCGGGGCTCGACCCGCACGTGGACGTCGTGCTGGCACGCGGGCTTTCGAAGACGCCGAGTGAGCGCTACGAAGATGCGCGCGCACTCGGCCTGGCGCTGTCGGAAGCACTGTGGCAAAGCCCGCGCCGACAATTGGCAACGCTGCCGGACGAGCGGCACCGTACGCAAGAACCTAGCGCGCACGAAAGCCGGACCACTCGACTGGTCGTGGGCGGCGCCGCAGTGGGTGCACTGCTCGGCATTGCCGGTTTTCAACTCAGCTTGAGCTTGCGCGACCTGGAGCATCCCCCGGCCGAGCGCGCTGAGCAGGTCGCGGTGGCGAACGCGCCCAAAGCCAGCGACCCGATGGCCGTTGCGCCGAAGCCGAAGGCCAAGCCGGTCGCTGCTCATCACGAGGCCTTACACGACGCGGGCACCGCGAAAGGCCTGCATGCCGCGCTGGACGGCGGAGCGCCCAGCTCGGAGCCGAGCGATGCGGGTAGCGCGCCGGGCGCGGCTCCGTGACCCGACGCGCGCGCCCGGCACTGGCTGAGCGAGCGGCGCTGAGCCTGGCACTCGGCTGTGCGCTGTCGTTGCTTGCGCCGCCCGACACCCGCGCGAGTACTTCGCCGAACAGCACGCTCGTGCCATGGCCGGTCGCCGGCACTCCGAGTGAAGGAGCGCTGAGCGGAGGCCTCGCCGTGCTGCGCGCCAAAGGCTCCCGTGCGATCCGTATCCCTGCCTCCACCTTCGTGATGGGTTCGACGACCGAACAAATCGTGGACTCGACCGCGCTGTGCGAACGTGAGCCGCTGGCGCCGATCTGCGACGAGCGCAGCTTTGCAGATGAGCTGACGCAGCATGTCGTGCACCTTTCGGGATTCTTTCTGGACCGTACGGAGGTGACCGTCGCGGACTACGAGGCGTGCGTGCGTTTACGGCGCTGCAAGGCGCTACCGTATGAGCGCGGAGCCGAGCGCTTCAAACAGCCGCGCTTCCCGGCCACGTTCGTGTCCTGGCAGGACGCGCGCGCGTTTTGCACCTTTCGCGGCGCGCGCTTGCCGACCGAGGCCGAATTCGAGCGCGCGGCGCGCGGCTCGCTCGGGCGACGCTTTCCCTGGGGCCAGCTCGCGAACGGCCACCTGGCGAACCATGGCCGCTTGGGCATGGATGCAACGGACGACAGCGACGGCTTCGCCGAGCTCGCCCCCGTGGGTTCGTTCAGCGCGGGGCGCACACCGGATGGATTTTTGGATTTGGCAGGCAACGTGTCCGAGTGGGTGCAGGATCGCTATGCGCCGCAATACCCGGACGAAGAAGTGACTGACCCGACCGGTCCGGACGCGACGCTGGCCGCTGGCGCGCGCGTGATACGAGGTGGCAGCTATGAATCCCCGCTGGCTTGGTTGCGCGGCGCAGCGCGCGGGCCGGCGTTGCCGGCCGAGCGCAGACCCACGCTCGGTTTTCGTTGTGCGCGTTCAGAGCGCGGAGTCGCGCCGTGAGCTTCGATAAGCCGCTCGACATCCCGAAGCCGCAGCTGCAATTGCCGATACACGCGGCCACGCGCTTTGTGCTGGTGCGCCCGCACTATCCGGAGAATGTGGGGGCCGTGGCGCGCGCGATCAAGACCATGGGATTCACTCAAATGACCCTGGTCAAGCCCGGGCGCCTCGCGGTCCCGGAACACGAAATGGCCTTTAAAATGGCCGTTAAATCTTGGGATGTGCTCAATGCCTCCGTACGCGTGGCTGACGTCGCCGGCGCGGTGGCGCAGGCGGATCTGGTGTTCGCAACGACGGCGCGGCGCGGTTTCTCGGGCGTGATCCAACCGCGGGAGGCCGCCGCCCGCGCCGTCGAGCACGCAGCGCGGGGCGGCAAGATCGCATTCTTGTTCGGCAACGAAAAAACCGGTCTGTCGGAGGCCGACCACGCTTGGGCAACCCTGCACGTGCGCATCCCGATGGCCGCCGATCAGCCGTCGGTAAACCTGGCTCAGGCGGCGCAGATCATTGCCTATGAGCTATTCGTGACGGCGCTCGCCGCGCGCGCGCCTAACGCCGAGCCAGTGCACGGCGGCGACGATTCGGGCTAGAGTCGCGGTCTCAGGCGCGCATGAGCTCACCCGAACCCATCATCGATCTGCGCTCGGACACGGTAACGAAGCCGAGCCGCGCCATGCGCGAGGCCATGGCGAACGCCCCGGTTGGCGACGACGTGTACGGGGAAGATCCGACCGTCATCGAGCTTGAGCAACGAACCGCGGAGCTTTTGGGCAAAGAGAGCGCTTTGTTCGTGCCTTCCGGCACCATGGGCAATCAGATCGCCCTCTTGGTCCACACGCGCCCGGGCGATGAGGTCGTGATCGGTGAAGGAGCGCACGTTGCGTTCTACGAGTCGGGCGCCGGAGCAGCGCTCGCTGGGGTGCAGTTTGCCACGGCGGGTTCCGGCGGGCTGTTCGACGCGCGTGACCTGACGCTCGCCGTGAAGCCGATCGCGGACTATCACCCGCGCAGCTCGCTCGTGTGTTTGGAGAACACGCACAACCGCGCGGGCGGGCGTGTCTTCCCGCAAGCCGCTGCAGAGGCCGTCGTGAAGTGCGGGCGCGAACTCGGGCTCGGCACTCATCTGGACGGCGCCAGGTTGTGGCACGCCGCACTCGCGACCGGCCGCGCGGAGGCGGAACTCGCAGCGCCATTCGACACGGTCAACGTGTGCTTCTCTAAAGGCCTCGGTGCACCCGTCGGGTCAGCGCTGGCAGGCAGCCGTGATGCCATCGCGCGCGCGCGGCGGTTCCGCAAGATGCTCGGCGGAGGCATGCGCCAGGCCGGAATTTTGGCGGCAGGAGCGCGCTTCGCGCTGGAGCAACAGCGCGCGCGCTTGGTCTTGGACCATGATGCGGCGCGCGCGTTCGCGCGCATTGTGCAGAGCGTGCCCCGCGTGCACGTCGTGCAACCGGAAACGAACATCGTAGCCGTTCAACTCGACAGCAGCGGCCGTAGTGCGGCGGAGGTCGTGCTTCGCGCACGCGCGCTTGGCGTACTCCTCAACGCCACCGCTCGGCACGCACTACGCGTAGTAACGCACCTGGACGTCACGCTCGAACAAGTGAAGCGCGCGGCCGAGCGGCTGTGTGAGGCCATTCGCTGATGAAGAGGGCGTTCCTCGGCGCAGCAGTGCTGCTCGGCTGTGCGCCCAAGCTGCCACCAGCGTACGTGCATGATCGCGACGCCGCGGAGAGCGCCTACGCGAGCGGCCATTTCCCAGCGGCAGCGCAATCCTGGCTCGAAGCCGCAAAGGCCGCGGACACGCCGCGAGACCGCAGTGACGCGCGCTACCGCGCGGCCGCTAGCTACGAACGCGCGGGGGATCTCGAGAGCGCGCGCGAGCTGTACACGCTGCTAGCAAGCGGCAACAGCGACCGCGCAGCGCGCTCCGGCTTCACGCTTGCCGACCTGCAGATTCAGGGCGGAAACGAAGCCGGAGGATATGCGGCGCTCGAGGCTGCCATCCGCAAGTACCCCTCGTCAGGCGTCGCAAGCCCGGCCTATCGGCGGTACTTTGGGTTTCTCGCAGCGCAGGGCGGTGACCAGGCGGTGCTCGACTACGTCGCGCGCGTGTTGCCTGAACTCGGCTCGAGTGAGCTCGGCGAGCAGCTCCGCTACGAGCGGGCGCGCCGCTTCGACGCGCTCGGCAACGCCGCCGAAGCGCGCGAAGCGTACGTGGACCTGGCCGATCGCTACCCGTACCCGCACGGCGCGTACTGGGACGACGCCTTGTTGCGTGGCGCCGAGTGCGACGTGCGGCTCGGACAACCCGAGCGCGCGCTGAGCCTACTCGAGCGTATGTTGGCCTCGCGCGAGACGTCACACCTGTCGGGCAGCTACGAGCGCCCGCACTTCGCGGACGCGGCGTACCGCATGGCCGAGCTGTACCGTGACGCGCTGCACGCCCCCGCGGCCGCGCGGCGCGCGTTCCACAACGTGTTCGTCAACTACCCGACCAGCACGCTGCGCGATGATGCGCTCTGGCAAGAGGCGCTGATCCTGCGCTCGGCGGGGCCGAGCGCAGCCTGTGCTCCGCTTTCGTTGCTCGTGCAGCAATTGCCGGATTCGCGCTTCGCGCCCTGCGCACACGAGATCTGCTCGGCAATCCGCCCCATCCCCGGACGGCAATGCCGTGATTACATCCAAGCGACGCTGAAGTGAGAAGGTTTGGGGTGCGCCCGACGTCTCGCGAGAGTCGGGCGGGGTCCCCGCTGCATTGCGCGATTTCGTGATCCCCGACGGGGCGATGCCGCAGCGGACGCGGGAAACCCCCGATGAGCGAAGCAACGCCGAAAGATCAGAAGGCGCCGTCAGCCGACTGAAAAAGTCGGCCGACGACACAGAACCCGTTATCCGGGCTCTTCTTCTTTCTCTTCTTCTTCTTCTTCGTCGTCGTCTTCATCTTCGTCGTCGTCAAAGTCGTCGTCCGGTTCGTCCGGTTCGTCTTCGTCGTCGGCGGTTTCGCTCTTTGCTTCCGTCTTCAGATCGATGCCGACCTCACCGAGTTGGGTCTCGAGTAACTCGAGCAACTCGTCAACGTCGTCACCGCTCCATTCGTCGATCACGTCCGTCAAGAATTCGAAGAAGTCGCCATTGTCTAGGCGACGCTCGATTTCCTCGACCTGATCTTCGGTAAATGCCTCGAGGATGTCTTCCCTGAGTGACTCAGTGTCATCCTCCTCGATGGCCTCTTGCGCAG
>JBDTJC010000176.1:0-26706 GCA_039936055.1 Polyangiaceae bacterium
ATGGTGTTGATCACCGTGATCGTGTTCGCCCTGTACATCATCAACACGTCGCTCGAAGGCGTGTTCAACCCGCGTTTGAGGAAGTGATGAGCACGCCGATTTTCGAGGTCGAAAACCTGAGGGCGCACTACCTCACGCGCTTCGGGCAAAAAATCCAGGCCGTAGACGGCGTTTCGTTTTCGCTCAAGGAGGGCGAAATCCTGGGTATCGCCGGTGAATCTGGGTGCGGGAAAACCACGCTGGTGAGTGCGTGCATGGGTCTGTACATCCCTCCCCTGCACCTGTCGGGCGGTGACGTGCGCATCGAAGGCAAGAGCATCATCGGGATGAACGTCGAGACAAACCGGCGCGACATCCTCGGCCGCAAGATTTCGATGATCCCGCAGGGCGCGCTCAATTCGCTGAACCCCACCCGCAAGGTGAAGGATTTGGCGACCGACATGATCCTGAGCCACGACGAGAACGCCGACAAGAAGGCGATTCACGCCCGGCTCCGCGAGCGCTTCAAGAAGCTGGGCATGCCCGCCGAGGAGGTGCTGAACTCGTACCCGGTGCAGCTGCCGGCCGGCATGAAACAGCGCGTCGTGATCGGCATCAGCACGCTCTTGGATCCACGCGTGGTGATCGCCGACGAGCCCACCTCCGCGCTGGATGTTTCCACGCAAAAAGCCGTAGTTCGACTGCTGTTCGAGCTGATGGACCAGGGCATCATCGGCAGCATGTTGTTCATCACGCACGAGCTGCCGCTGCTGCGGCACGTGTCGAACAACATCGCCGTGATGTACGCCGGTGAATTCGTGGAGGTCGGCAACATCGAGCAGGTGATTTTCGACCCGCGCCAGCCGTACACCAAAGCGTTGATGGGTTCGATGCTCAGCGCCGACGCTGGCCACCGCGACCAAAAGCCGGTGTCCATCGAGGGTGCCCCGCCGAATCTGGCGTTCCCCATCCAGGGTTGCCGTTTCGCCGAGCGTTGTCCGCAAGTGAAGCCGGACTGCAAAGAGAATCAGCAAGTGATTCGCATCGTGAAGGACCGCCAGGTCAGGTGTCAGTATGCCGAGTGATTCAGCATTGAAGTTCGAAGCCAAGAATCTGTCGCGCAGCTACGGCCACGGCAAGAAACTGATCCAGGCCGTCAGGAACGTCAGCTTCACGATCCCGAACCGCGACATCGTCAGCGTCGTCGGCCAATCCGGCTGCGGTAAAACAGTGCTCGCGAAGATGCTCTTGCGGCTGGAAACGCCCACCAGCGGCACGTTGCTCTTCAATGGCAAGCCGATCGAAAGCGAGCAAGATCCACGCGAGCACTGGCGCAGCGTGCAGGCCGTTTTTCAAGACCCGTTCTCGGCCTTCAATCAGTTCTTCACGATCCGCGCGCAGCTGAAGAGCTCCTTCAAGCTGTTCAAAGAAAAGCCCAGCGACGAAGAGATGGAAGCGCGCGTGGACGCTGCACTCTTGGCCGTGAACATCAAGCCGCGCGAAATCGACGGCAAATACCCGTTCGAACTCTCGGGCGGACAGATGCAACGCATGCTCTTGGCGCGCATCTTCATCCTGCGCCCGCAAGTGTTGATCGCAGATGAGCCAACCAGCATGGTGGATGCGTGCAGCCGCGCGAACATTCTGGACTACCTGATGAAGCTCAAAAAAGAGCTCGACATGACGATCGTATTCGTCACGCACGACATCGGGCTCGCTTGCTACATCTCCGACTCGATCTTCATCATGCATGAGGGTGAAATCGTGGAGCAGGGCCCGCCGGACCAGGTCACCGGCTCACCTACCAGCAACGTCACCAAGCGGCTCCTAGAAGACATCCCCGACGTCCATCGGGAATGGATCAAACGCGGCGCGGCCGAGTAACTTCGCTCGCGAGGCGGTTTCTGCGGGCGCGTGTCGAGCGCCGCGCGGACGGGTTCACCCCTTCGGGTGTCACGAAGCGCGTCGGTTTGGGTAGCAGGGTTGAAGGGAGCGGCAACGCGGGCGGGGTCGACTGAGTGACGGATCGTGGCCTGCGCTGGGGTTTGACTCATGCGAGACCCGGCTCGGCCTTGCCCGACGCGCTTCGTGATACCCGAAGGGGTGAAGCCGCTGCCGAGCCCCCTCCCGCTCCCCAACCCCAACCCCTTCCCGGGGCCGCGCTCGCGCGCTCCCTCTTCTACGGATCAAGACTGGCAGGCGAAGCGGGGAGCGTGTTCGAAAGGCGCAAAGCTGCTAACCTAGGCCGCGCTGATGACGTTCTGGACGCGGGCACTACACGGCTGTGCGCTGCTAGCGCTGCTCACCGGCTGCGCATTCTCCCACGCGGATCCTGCGCGTGAAGCGCGCATGTTGGTGGACAAAGGGCGCCCCGCAGAAGCCGCGAAGGAGCTCGAGGCGTACCTTCGCGTGCACCCGCGGGCTGTCGCCGAGCGCCGGCTCTTGATCCGCATTTACAGCAGCATGGGGCGCACGGACTTAGCCGAGCAGCAGGCGCTGGTGCTCGTTGCGGAACTTGGCCCCACCAGCCCCGTGCCCTGGGTGGAGCTCGGCTACGGCGCCGAGCTCAGTCACGGTTTTGGCCAAGCGCTCGCCTATTACGATCGCGCAGCTGAGGTCGCGCCGACCGATCCGTTGGGGCCGCTGACCGGCGGGTTGCGCTCGGCGCGTTGGGGTGAGCTGGAGTTGGCTGAGCCGCGCTTGGTCGAGGCGCTCCGGCGCAACCCGCGTAGCAGTGAGGGCTGGCACGCGCTCGGCTTGGTGCGGGCGAACCAAGGTGACCTAGACGGGGCCAGTACGGCGTATAGTTCCGGACTCCGGGCCGATCCAGGGGCCGTGGAAGATCATGTGGGGCTGGCGAGCATCGCGCTGCTGCGTGGAAGTGCCTCCGCTGCGCTCGCCGAATATGACGCCATCGTTTCGGCGCGGCCGAGATTTGCGGATGCGCAGCTGGGCCGGTCCTGGGCGCTGATGAAGCTCGGTCGGCTGGACGACGCGCAGCGTGCGCTGGCTCGCGCGCGTGATTTGGGTGCGAGCCGACATGCCTTGATCGCACAAACCCGCGCGCTCGCGGCGCTGCGTCAGCATGCCGACACGCCGCGCTCGATGCATTGAAATGTGTGCAAACGGCGGCGCCGCGTTTCAGTCAGGACTGAGCAGGACGCACCCGGGATGGACCCACGCTGCCGCCCCCGAAGCCTGAGCCAAAAGCCTGAGAAATGCTCAATCAGAATCGAGGCTTGCAAGGCTTGTAACGACTTGGCGCGCAGCGTACTGTGAGCGCCCCGCTCCTCGCCGAATCGCGGTGGAGTGAGTGGGCAATGAACGGGTGAGGAATGGACTCCCAGACGATCCGCACGGCGCTTGGAACACTTCAGGCAATTCCAGACTCGGACGAGGCGTGGACTGCACTTCGGGCCTCTGCGAAACAGAGCGGCGGTGACCTCTCGACCGACGAGCTACTGAGGTTACTAGACTCGGCGCGCGACAAACACGCTACGCGAGGCGAGTGGGG
The DNA here is from genome assembly GCA_039936055.1 of Polyangiaceae bacterium. Classification (GTDB taxonomy): domain Bacteria; phylum Myxococcota_A; class Polyangia; order Polyangiales; family Polyangiaceae; genus PMG-095. The sequence goes on from JBDTJC010000176.1 coordinate 3,494, forward strand.
AGCTGCCGCTGGGCTGCTTGATATCGCAGCGGAGGTTGCCGGGGGCACGCCGCGCGAAGCGGAGATCCTGACCGAGCAGGCCAGGGTCCTGACCTGGGAAATGTTCGACGACGACGGCGCCGGCGTCTGCAATCTGCGTTTGCTCGAGATCGACCCGGACAACGCCGTGGCGAAGGCGGCGATTGCGGAGAGCGAAGACAAGCGTCGGCGGTTTTCCGAGCTTTCGGCCACCTACGCGACCGAAGCCGAGCAAGCCTCGGACGAGGTCTACAAGAGTTCGATGCTCATGCGCGCCGCCGAAATGGAAGTGCGCTACGGCGGTCAAAGCGTGAGCTTGGAGACCGCCGTCGAGCGGCTCGAACAAGCGGTGCGTTTGGACCCGACGAACGAGCGCGCCGGGCGCTTGCTGGAACACGTTTACCGTAGCGGTAACCGCTGGGAAGAGCTGGCGCGCGTGCTCGAACGCCTCGCGGACCGCAGCGAGAAGCCAGCCTCGCGGGTGGCGGCGGGCGTGCGTCTCGCGCGCTTGTACGCGCAGCACATGTCGGACAAAGAGCGTGCGGCGCGCGCTTACGATCGCGTGTTGCGCGTGGATCCCGCGCACGCCGAAGCTAAGGGTTTCCTGTCGGAGTTCTACGACAACGACGAGCGCTGGGCTGATTTGGTGCTCCTGTACGAGCGCGAGCTGAAGGGCAAGGAGTCAAATGACTCCGAGCGGCTGGGCGACATGCAGCAGATCGCCATGCTGCACTGGCGCAAGCTTGGCCGGCCTCAAGACGCTGAGCCGTGGTTCGAACGCGTTCGCAAGGTCGAGCCGACCAACGAAGGCATGCTCAACTTTTACCGCGAGTACTACGGTTCGCTGGAAGACGACACGCGCCTGATCGAAGTACTGCAGACCGCGCAACGTTCGGTGCCGGACGCATCGAAAGAGCGTCGAGCGTTCTCTTCCGAAATCGCGAAGCTTGCCGAGGGCACTGCCAACGCGCAGAAGGCCATCGAGCAGTACAAGAGTATCCTGCGCCAAGACCCCGACAGTGCGGAGGCGCGCGATTCACTCAAGCGTTTGTATAAGCAAACGCAGGGCTACAACGCGCTCGTTGAACTGTTGCGGCAGCAGTTGGAGCGCACGCCGACGGAGGAGTACAGCACGCGTCTCGCCATCTTGCGTGAGGTGGCCACGGTTTACCGTCAGTACGTGCATAGCGATACGGCGCTGCTGTCCGTGCTCAATCAGATCGTGCAGCTCGATGACAAGCTGGACGAGCATGACGCGGACGAGATGCGCGAGCTGGTCGGCCTGTACGACAAGCTTGGTCGCCACCGCGACTTGATCACGCACCAGCTCAAGTTGGCCGAGATCACCCCGGACATCGAAGAGAAGAAAGGGCTGTACCGCGCTGCGGCGCGACGCTGGCTCGAGCAATTCTCGAACGCTCAAAACGCCACGGATGCGTACGCTGCGCTGCTCAAGATCGCGCCCAAGGACGCCGAGGCCCACGAACGCCTAGAGGACTTGTACCGAAAGCGCCGCGCCTGGGACAAGCTGTTCGACCTGTATTCCGCGGACTTGGAGGGCGCGGAAGGCGGCGCGAAGTTGTCGCTCCTGAAAGAGCTCGCTCAGTTGGCGGCGGAGCGCTTGAACCGCGGCGCAGACGCAGTGGAGCTGTACAAGCGAATCCTAGAAATCGATCCGACGCGCTCAGAGGTGCTGGACGCGCTCGAGAAGTATGCAGAGCGGGCCAAGGATTGGCCGACGTTGGCGGAAGTCCTGGAGCGCCGTGTGGCCACCCTAGATGACGACGCTGTACGTCTCGCCGCCTTGCAGAAGCTCGGCACGGTGTACGCCGAGCACATCGCCGATCACCAGAAGGCGGCCCGCGCTTGGCAGCGCGTGCTGGAGCTTTCGCCCGGTCACTCACGCGCGCTGCGCGTGCTGCGCGAAACGTACCTGCTGAGCGCTGATTACGACGGGCTAGAGGCCCTGTACGCGTCCCAGAATGATTGGGAAGGTTTGGCGGAGGTGCTCAGCACCGCTGCGGACCGCGCCAAGGAAGCGCCTCAGCGCATCGATCTCAGTTACCGCGCCGCCGCCGTTTACGAGCAGAAGCTATCGCAGCCGGAGCGCGCGTTCCGCTCCTATGATCGCATCTTGTCCGTCGATCCGACGGACACTCGCGCTGCTGGGGCGCTGATTCCGCTCTATGAAACGGACGAGAAATGGTCGCGCTTGCCGCCGCTGTACGAGCTCCTGTTCGATCGCGCGGAGAGCGAAGCCGACAAGCTCGCTCTGCTGCGCAAGCTGGTGGAGGTGTCCGGTCGCAAGCTGAACGACAAGAAGGCGGCCGCGGTGTACGCGCGCAAGGCCTACGAACTCTCGCCCGATGGCGAAGCCGCGTTGGACTTGTTGGAAGAGTCGTCACGTGCCGCCGGCACCTGGGACGCATTCGTGGAAGCGGTCGAGCAACGGCTACAAACCGTAGTGTTGACTGTCCCGCCGCCTGCCGTCTCCGCGAGTGAAGCGCAGCCGGCAGCGGCCGCCAAAAAGGGCAAAAAGAAGAAGAAGGGCGAGAGCCAAGCGGATCCCACGCCGGCCGCCGCTGGGCACGCGCCGCGTGCCGAGCGCCGCCTGTTGGAGCTGCGCTTGGCGCGCGTATTCGCCGAAGAATTGAGTCGTTCGGAGCAAGCCGTCGTGCTCTACAAGCAAATGCTCGAACGCGACCCGGCGGACGCCGAAGTAGCGGCCGCGCTGGAGGCGATTTTGCGCCGCGAAGACCGCCGCGACGACCTGCGTTGGCTACTCGAGCTGCGCGTGGAACACGCGGCGGATGACGAAGCGCGCGCACGCACCTTGAGTGATTGGGCAACGCTGGAGGAGGACGTCTTCGAGGCGCCCGAGCGCGCGATCGCCATTTATCGCCGGATTTTGGAGGTGCGTGATTCGGACGCGGTGGCGCTCGGGACTCTGCCGCGCCTGCTGCTCGCGCAGGGTGACGCTGCGGGTGCTGCTGCCGTGATCGAGCAGCATCGCGAGAAGGTGTCCGGCGATGAGAGAGCGGAGCGTCAGGCCGAGCTTGCCGAGCTGTATTTGAACCGCCTCTCGAACCCGAAAGCGGCGTTCGAGAACGCGGTTGCCGCCGTCGGATCCTCAGCGCTGAGGGCGCGCGCGATGACCGTGCTGGAACGCTTGCTCGAGGTGCCCGAAGTCCGCGCTCAGGTGGCGGGTGTGCTCGCTACCCAATACGCCGCTTCTGGTGAAGCGCGTCGTGAAGCGAGCGCGTTGTCCGTGTTGCTCACGGAAACGACGGATCCAGCGCTGCGCTTGCCGCTGTACATGCGCCTGGCTGACGCGCAGCAGAACAAGATGAGTTCGTACGGCAGCGCGCTGGATGTCGTGATCAATGCCGTGCGCCAATACCCGAGTGAGCTCAGCCTGTGGGACCGCGCGGACGAACTCGCGCAACTCGCGGGCCGCCCTACGGATTTGGGCGAGGCATTCCGCGAAGCCTTGCGCGGCACTTTGCCGGAAGTGCTAGAGGTGGAATTGGCGGAGCGCGCGGCGCGCCTGCATGAGGATCGCTTGGGCGACCCGATCGGTGCGACGCCGTACTTGGAACGCGTGCTCACGCTGTCGCCGGGCAACGAAGCGGCTTTCCAACGCCTGAAGGACATCCTCACCGCGGCCGAGCGCTGGGGTGAGCTCGAAGCTTTGTATGACCGCGCATCAGCCGCGACCAGTGATCTCACGCGCCGCGCCGAGATGTTGGTCGAAGTGGCCTTGATCTGCGAAGAGATCATCGAGGACTCCGAGAAGGCGACTCGTTATTACGAGCGTATCCTGGACGTCGACCCTCGCCATGACGTGTCGATTCGCGCACTCGACCGCTTGTACGTTCGGCAGGGCAAGGACAAGCCGCTCGCCGCGCTCCTGGAAAAGCGCCTCGAAAGTGCCTCAGGGGACGAAGCGTTCGAACTCAAGCTGCGTCTCGCTAAGTTGGACTTGGAACTGCACGAACCGGAAAAATCGATGCTGCTCGTCGAGGACGTACTCGGCGAACGCATCAACGACTACCAAGCGCGCGAGCTGACCGAACGCTTGCTCGAGATCGGCGAGTTGCGGCAGCGCGCTGCTCGCTTGCTCGAAAGCGTGTACGAAGCTCGCGACGAGATCCGGGACCTAGTGCGCGTGTTGGACGTGCGCTTGGAAGGTTTCAGCGCCGACCCAGCGAACGTAGACCGTCGCGAATTGTTGCGTCGCATTGCGACGCTGCGTGACGATCGTCTGCACGACGACGAGAGCGCGCTCAAGACGCTCGCGTTGCTCGTGCCTGCGGACCCGCTGGATGTGGACGCGCGCAAGCGTTTGCTGGAAATTGGCCGCCGTTTGGGCTTGAACGAGCGTGTTGCCGAGGTGCTGACCGAAGCCGCGGAACGCGCCGAGAACGAGCCGCTACGCGGCGAGATCTTGATGCAGGTTGCCAATATTTGCGAAGAATTGCTGCACGACAACGCGCGCGCCGAGCGCGTGTACCGCCGCGTGCTCGTGCTGGATGAAGACGACCGTGACTTGGTGTTGCCGGCGGCGCGCGCGCTTGAGCGCATCTACATCGCCGGCGGCGAAAGCGCGAAGTTGGCAGAAATGCTGCGCGTGCAAGTGAAGCTCGAACAAGGCGGTCCGGTACGCCGCGAGCTGTTCGGGCGCCTCGGTGATTTGTGCCAAGGCGTCCTGGGCGACAACGACGGCGCGATTGCGGCGTGGAAAGCGCGCGTGGAAGAGAACCCAGTCGACGAGCAAGCGCTCGCCGCCCTAGACCGCTTGTACGAGGCGACCGAGCGCTATCGCGATCTCGTCTCGGTGCTCGAGCGTCGCCGCGAAGCCACTGCAGATGCGGATTTGCGCCGCGAGCTGATGAAGCGCGCCGCCGAAACGCTGTGGAAGAAGCTCGAGGCGGTGCCGGATGCTATCGACGCCTACCAAGCCTTGATTGCGGAGTTCGGCCCCAGCGGTCCGTCATTGAGCGCGCTCGAAGCATTGTTCAGCAGCGCGTCTCGTTGGGAAGATCTCAGCGAGACCTTGGAGCGCCACCTCGACATCGCCGAGAGTGATACCGAGCGCTTGGACCTCCTCGCCAAGCTCGGGGATCTGAAGCGTGAGCACCTGAATGACGTGCCCGGTTCGTTGGGTGTGTATCGGCGCGCACTCACTATCGATACCAAGCACGCGCCCAGCCGCGGCGCGTTGCAACGCCTGTTGGAAGCTGAAGAAGCGCTGTCGCGCCGCGAAGCCGCTCTCACCCTGCATCCGATTTACGAGGCCGAGTCGGACTACGAGCACCTGCTGCGCGTGCTCGAAATCGAGGTGTCCACGAGCGACGACGCAATGGAGAAGATCTCAGGCTTGGAAGCGGCGATGCGTGTCGCCGAAACCTCGCTGGGTGATTCGAAGCGCGGCTTCGGGTACGCCGAGCGCGCGGTGCGCACCTCCGTCGGCCACACTGATCTCGACCCATGGTTCACGAACCTGGAGCGCCTCTCCACCGCGACCAGCAAGCAAGCTGAATACGTGAAGATCCTGTGCGACATCGTGCCGGACATCTTCGACGGTGAGGTACAGCTCGCGGTAACGCTCAAGATCGCCGACTTGGCTCGCCATCAGCTGGCAGACCGCGAGCTCGCCCGCCAGTACTACAAAAAGGCCCTCGAACAACGGGCCGACGACAAGAAGGCGCTCGGCGCGCTCGAGTCACTCTATGAAGAGACAGGCGACGCCCAGAACCTGCTCGAGATTTTGGAGCGGCGCGTCGAAGTCGCGGACGGTAACGAGGAGCGCAAGCAGCTCCTGTTCCGCCGCGCGCGCCTGCTTTCGGACGTGCTTGAGGACAAACCGCGAGCCATCAGCGTCTACGAAACCATTCTGGAAATGGGGCTCGATCCCGCAGCCGTGAGCGCGCTCGAGAAGCTGTACGGGGACGTGTCGCAGTGGAGGGAGCTCATCTCGCTGTACGAGCGCCAACTCGACGCGAAGATCGGCAGTGCTTCCGATCTGCACGTGAGCATCGCGCGCGTGGCGGCCCGACACCAAAATGACTTGGCCCGCGCGTTCGACGAGCTGGAATCGGCGCTCTCCGCCGATAGGCAGCACGAGGGCGTGATCGCCGAGCTGGAACGCATCTTGGCAGAGGCCCGCGAACCCGAGCACCGCGCGCGCGCTGCTGCGTTGCTGGAGCCCGTGTACCTGCTGCGCGCTGACTTCGGTCGCGTTATGGACGCGATTCGCGCTCGGCTATCGTACGCAACGGACTCGGACGAGCGTCGTGACTTGCTGCTGCGCCTGGCCAAGCTGTACGAGGAGCAGAAAGAGGATTACCGCGCCGCGCTCGACACTATCGCGGAGCTCCTGAAGGACGAGCTATCCGACAGCTCGACGATTTCGGAGCTCGAGCGCCTGGCTAAGGTGGCCGGCGCAGAGCGTCGCTTGGCCGAAATCTACGCGACCGAACTCGAGAAGTTGAACGGGGACGACGCTGCGACCGTGAAACTGGCGCGCCGCACGGGTGAGCTGTTCACGACCCTGGGTGAGCTAGACCGCGCGCTGGTGTTCTATCGTCGGGCGCTTGCCTTCGAGCCCGAAAGCAAAGCGCTGTTCGCGGCAATCGACGCGATTTTGGTGCGCACCGCGCGACATGAAGAGCGCGTCAGCTTGTACCGCGAGGCGCTGGATCATCGCTTCGACGCTAGCGAACGCCTGTCGGCACTGCACACCATGGCCGGCTTGCAAAAGAGCGAGCTCGGTCGACCGGACGACGCCATCGACACGTACCGCTCGGTGCTGGATGTCGACGACAGCGACGCGCGAGCGCTCGATGCGCTGACGGAACTGTATCGCGAGCGTGAGCGTTGGGATGACTTGAGCGAGTTGTACCTGCGCCGCGCCGAGGCGGCGGCCGCGCCTGCTGAGGGCGCGACGTACCGCCTCGCGCTGGCGCGCCTTCAGATCAAATTGGGGCAAACGGACCGCGCGGTCGACCAGCTCGAGGAGATCACGTCAAAGATGCCCTCGCATCCCGAGGCCATCGCGGAGCTTGAAGCGCTGCGGAAGACCGAGGATCAACGGCAGCGCGTGGTCGACATCCTGCGCCCGCTGTACGAGTCACTGGATGACTGGCGCCGGCAAATTACCCTCAATGAGGATCGCTTTGCGCTCGCTGAGGGAGGCGAGAAGGTCGCCGTGCTGCGCGAAACGGCGGAGCTGTGGGAACGGCGAGGCAATGATCTGAACCGCGCCCGCCGTGCGCTTGAGGCGGCTTTTAGGCTCGATCCAGAGGATTCGGGTGCTCGCGCCGACTACGAGCGCCTGGCCGACGCTACTGGTGAGTGGGACAAGCTCGCCGACACCTACGATAGCGTCCTGGCCGAGCACCCGGGCCTGAACAGCAAGCGCGAGATCTTGGGCACGCTGGCTCGCGTGCACAACGAGAAGCGGGATGACCCGCGGCGCGCCCTCGCGGCGTACGGCGCAATTCACGAAAGCGATACGTCTGATATCGAGCCGCTGGAAAAGATGGAGCAGCTCGCCACGCTGCTCAGCGACTGGCCGACGCTCGTGCGCGTGCTGACGGACAAGGCCGACCTACTCTTGGATGATGCCGAGCGCGCCAGTGTTTGGCGCCGCGTAGGCGAAGCCAAGCGCGACATGTTGGACGACGCCGACGGCGCGATCGGCGCGTATGAACGCGCCCTCGAGCTGGACCCGGAGAGCGCGTTCACGGTGGATTGCCTGACTGAACTGTACGAGGCCAAGCAAGACGCCAAGCGCCTAGTGGAGTTGTACGTACAGCGCGTGGAGCTGTCCGGCGAGGATGATGCCGATCTGAAGTACAACCTGCTCGCGCTTGCCGCCGCTTGCTACGAGAGCCAACTCTCGGATCGCACCCGCGCGATCGAGGTGTTGGGCCAGGCACTGGCAGTGCGTCCCGGTGACTCGGCCGTACTCGCGTCGCTCAATCGGCTCTACCGCCTTGAGTCCATGTGGCCAGAATTGCTGGACAATTTGCGCTTTGAGGCCGGCGCGACCCAAGATCCGGCGGCGCGTTCTGCGCTGCGTAAGGAGATCGGTAGCATCTTGGCCGGCAAGATGACGCGCTTCGAGGACGCGCTTGAGGCACAGCGCCAAGCGCTAGATGACGTGCCCACGGATGCCGAGTCGGTCGCCGCCGTGCGCGCCATCGGTGAATCGAACGATGATCTTCGCCAAGCCGTGGCGGAGATTTTGGTGCCGGTCCTGCGCAAGACCGAGCGCTGGCAGCAACTCGTGGACATCTTGGAGATGCGGTTCACGGTCGAGACCGAGCCGATGCAGCGCATGGAAACGCTCCGGGACATCGCAGAGGTGCTGGAGACCAAGCTGGGCAGCCAGAAGAACGCCGAAGAGGCGTTGCTCCGTGCGCTCTCCGAGCGACCTGAGTCGGCCGAGTTGCACCAGGGTATCGAGCGGCTGGCCGCGGTCACCGGTGGCTGGCTGCGCTACGCCGATACGCTCGGCGAGCGCGCGCAAGCGACGTTCGAACCTGACGTGGCCCAGGATTTATTCGTGCGCCTCGGTCGCGTTGCCGAAGAACAGCTGAAGAACGACGAGCGGGCCACGCTCGCGTACTCGCGGGCAGTGGAGCAAGCGGGGGACAAGCCCGAGCTGCTGTCGGCGCTCGACCGGCTATACACGCGCTTGGGTGACAAGGACAAAGTGGCTGAAATCCTGGAGCGCCGTGTGGCCGCGGAGGATTCCGAGCGGACCCAGGCGGAGCTGTACTTCCGGCTCGCGCTACTTCAAATCGAGAGCTTCAAGGAGCCTGCGCGAGGCTTGTCTTCGCTGCGTATGGCCTTGGATCGCGCCGAAGCGCACGACCGCGCGGTAGATGAGCTTGAGAAGCTGACCGCGCACCGTGACCTGTTCGAGGAGGCCTCGGACGTCCTCGAATCGGTGTATCGCGCGCGCGGCCGCACGGATCGCTTGGCGAGGCTATACGAGAAGCGCGTCGACCATGCCGATTCATTGGAAGCGCGTGTCGACATGCTCCGCAACTTGTCGCGCGTGCACGAAGAGGAAGCGAAGGATCCGGTCGCAGCGCAACGCGTCCTGGAACAGGGGTTGCTCGAAGCCCCCACCGACAGCGGGCTGATTGACGAACTGGAGCGCCTGGCCACCATCACCGGGGATTGGGCTCGGGCCGCCAGTGCGTTGAGTGAAGCGGTCGAAAAGCACACGGACCTGCCGCCCGAGTCGGCGGTGGGCTTGTGCGTGCGGCTCGCCACGTGGCAGCGAGACAAGGTAAACAGCGCGATCGCCGCAGAAGCCGCGCTCAATCGCGCTCTGGAGTTTGAGCCGGACAGCGACGAAGTGCTGGTCCTGATCGAGGCGCTGCAGCGCACTCCGCGCCGCGAACGCGATCTGTGCACGACGCTGCGCCGCCGCGCGAAGCTGCAACTGGACGAGGGCAGGCGCGAAGAGCTTTACCGCCAAGCGCATGCGCTGGCGATCGATCTCGCTGATCTGACGCTGGCAGAGAGCGTGTTGCGCGAGCTGCTGGCGTTGGACGACGCGAACCTTTGGGCGCTCTCGGAGCTCACGCAAGTGAGTGAAGCGAGCGGGAATTTCTCGGAAACGTTCGCGTTGCTCGTGAAGCGCAGTGAACTCGGTGCCGATGCGGCTATGGTGCGCAGCCTGCGCCGCAATGCCGCGGAAATTGCGCGTGACAAGCTGACCCAGCCGGCCAAGGCGATCACGCTCTACGAGCAGCTGTTCGAGGATGATCCGAACGACGCGGACGCTTCGAGCGCGCTGCGCGCTTTGTTCGCGCGGGCGAATCGCTTCGACGATCTGGGACGCCTGCTCGAACGCTTGGTGGACCTGGCCGAGTCTCCGGCGGCGCGCAGTGGGCTCCGTATGGAACTCGCGAAGTTGAGTGAGGAGCGTTTCTCGGCGCCGGATACGGCGATCGATCTCTTGCGCGCCGTGCTCGACGACGAGCCGGGTCGCGGTGACGCCGTCGTCGCCCTGAGCGAGCTTTACGAGAAGACGAAGCGCGACGAAGAAATGGCGGATTTGTTGTCGACGCAGATCAGCGGCGCACGGGCGCGCGGTGACGTGGCCGCGGAGCTGAGCTTCCAGGTGCGTTTGGGCGAGGTCTACGACTCGCGCCTGGGCGACAGGGACAAGGCCATCGACACCTATCGCGCGGTCTTGCAGAAGGACGTACGGCATCAGGGCGCGCTCGAAGCCTTGGCGCGCTTACTCCAGACCGAGAATCGCTTGGCCGAGGCGGCGGATGTGCTGGATCAATTGCTCGCCGCCAGTACGGGTGAGCCCGCGGTGGCTCGGGCACTGGAACTCGCTTTGGTGCAGCAGAAGCTCGGTTCACAGGATAACGCTGCCCTCGCGCTCGAGCGTGGCTTGCTGCAAAACGAGCAAAGCCCCGAACTCCGCGCGCGGCTGCGCGCCTCGTACGAAGCGATGAAGGCCTGGGAGAAGCTGGCCGCGCTGCTCTCGCGCGACGCCGATTTCGCGGCGACTCCCGACGAGGGCGTGGCGCTGCTGCGCCAAGCAGCGGCGATTCACGCGGGCCAACGTGGGGACCACGGCAGCGCGGCGGACGTGCTGGACCGCGCGAGCAAGCTGCGCCCAGACGACCGCGAACTCTTGCTCGCCCTGTGTGACGAGTACAGCGCTTCGAGTCGCGGTAAGGCCGCGGCGGACGTCTTAGTGAAGATCATCGAGAGCTACGGCACCAAGCGGCCTAAAGAGCTCGGTGAAATTCACCGCCGTCTGGCCAAGGCATACCTCGCCGAGGGCGAAAACCAGAAGGCCATGGAGGAGCTCGACAGGGCGTTCCGCATCGAGCCCGGTAACGTGAGCGTGCTCACCCTGCTCGGCCAGGTCGCCATGGAAATCGGTGACTACAAGAAGGCGCAGCAAATGTTCCGCGCCTTGTTGTTGCAGAAGCTAGACGAAAGCGGTCCCCTCAAGAAGTCCGAGGTGTTCCTGCGCTTGGTCGAAATTCACGAGAAGCTCGGGGAGGCGCCCAAGGCTATCCAGATGTACGAGCGCGCCATCCAAACCGATGGCTTGGAAGCAGCCAAAGAACGGCTCGCCGCTCTGAAGGGCCAGTAGCCCGAATCCGGGCCAACCAACACCATGGCCCGGGTTCGTTCGACTCTGCCCTACGATCCCCGCACGGACCGCATTGCGGATGCGGGGTGGCTGGGTGCCGTGGGGCGCAGGGCCATCCAGCGCGTGCTGGCCGCGGACCAATTGCTGCACACCTTCAGTGACGCTTTCGTGTCCTTCTGGACGCCGGGCGTCGCTGCGCGTCTCACCGTGCGGCGCGTGATCATCACGCAGATCATGTACACGGGCGTGCAAGCGCTCTCGCTCGTCAGCGTGATCGCGTTCTTGCTTGGCGCCAGCATCATCATTCAGTCGAGCCTGATGGGCGCGGCTGACGGGGAGCTCCTGGGCAAGGTGCTGGTCGCGGTCGTGCTGCGCGAACTGGCGCCGTTGATCACGGCCATCGTCGTGGCTGGGCGTTCGGGTACGGCGATGGCGACCGAACTCGGCAATATGAAGGTCAATTCGGAGGTCCTGGCACTGTCCTCTTTGGGCATCGATCCTCCGCGTTTCATCGTATTGCCGCGCTTGGTTGCGACCATCGTGAGCGTCTTGGTGCTGATGATTTACTTCAGCGTCGTCGCGATTTTCGGCGCGTTCGTGTTCGCGCAACTGACTGGCAGTGCCAGCTGGGGGAGCCTGTACTCAGGCGTTTCACGCGGTGTGATGCCCTTTGATTTGGGTCTGTTCATGCTCAAAGGCACGGGCCTCGGCGCGATCGTGGGCTGGCTGTGTTGCCACTACGGCCTGCAAGTGAAGAGCTCGCCCACTGAAGTCCCGCAGCAGGCCAGTCGGGCCGTGGTCATGAGTCTGTTGTGCGGAGTCGTATTCAGCACCTTCGTGACCGCGGTCTTCTATTGGGTAGTCGGACCACCGATTCACTGAGACGCTGCCCCGCCGATTCACTGAACATCATTCGGGGTCACGGGGAATCCGACGCGGGCAGCGCTGCTTGCGCCGCCTGGGCAACCCCCGCATAATCCCGATTGGTGGAGTCACAGCCGGCGCGAAACCCCGACACGGATCAAGGCTTGGTGCTCGACCACGCCACGTTCGCGTACGGGGATTTGTGGGTGCTGCGCGAGACCGATCTGCACGTCCCGCGCGGGGCGGATCTGCTGGTCACGGGCCACAACGGAGTCGGCAAATCCACGTTCTTGTTCCTGTGCGCTGGCTTGTTGCCGGCGACCTCCGGGCGGGTGCTATTGGACGGGAAGGCGCCGAACGTCCAGACGCCCAGTGACCTGGTGAGGCACGGCGTGCGCCGCGGCGTGCTCTTCGACAGCGGCGGCTTGCTCTCGAACCTGAGCGCGCTGAACAACGTTACGCTCGCGCTCCGCTACCATGCTGACGTGTTCGGACTAGACGACAAAGAGGTCGAGCGGAGGGCGCGCGAGGCGCTCACCGAGCTGCGCGTTACGCAGGCGGATTTTCATGCCCTGCCGGCGCACCTGTCGCTCGGTGTCAGAAAGCGCGTCAGTTTGGCGCGCGCGTTGGTGCTGGACCCGAATTTCGTGTTCTTCGACGACCCGGATGCCGGGCTGGACGCGCCGACCCGCTCGCTGGTTTACGGCCTGTTGGAGCGCTTCCGCGATGACCCGCGGACGACCATGATCGTATCGAGCAATAGTCGCCCGTTGATCGAGCGCATGGCGGTCGAGACATTGGAGCTTTCACACGGTTACTTGCTGCGGCGCAGCAGCCAAGGCCCGAATTCGCGGCGACCGGATGGCTGAGCTGAAGCACTGCTGGCGTTCGCCTGCAGTGCTCAGCGCGGCCCTGCTGAGTTCCGGCGCTGCCGCGGCTCCGGATATTGGATCGGACGTTGAGGCGACCGGGCTCACTGAATGTTGAGCAGCTCGATGTCGAATACCAGCATCCCGAACGGTGCGCCCGGGCGGGTCGGCTTGTCGCCGTAAGCGAGAGCGCCCGGGATCCAGAAGCGAGCCTTCTCGCCCACCACCATGAGTTGAACGCCTTCCGTCCAGCCTTTGATCACGCCGTTGAGCGAGAACGTGGCCGGTTCGCCGCGGGCGACGGAGCTATCGAACATCTTGCCGTCGGTGGTCCAACCCGAATAGTGCACGGTCACTCGGCTGGTTGCCGTCGGATGGTCCTTGCCTTTGCCCTGCGTGAGCACGCGATAAGCGAGACCAGAAGCCGTCTTTTTGGCGCTCGCCGGGGCCGCTTTCACGTCCTCCGGTACGGCCGGCGGCCTCACGATATCCAGCAGCTCGACCTCGAAGGTGAGCGGACCAGAGGGCGCGCCGCCCATCTGCGGGTGATCACCGTAGGCAAGCTTGCCCGGGATCCAGAGGCGACGCTTCTCGCCCACGACCATCAACTTCAGGGCTTCGGTCCAACCCGGTATCACTTCACCGACGCCGAACGTGGTCGGTTCGCCTCGGGCGACGGAGCTGTCGAACATCTTCCCGTCGGTGGTCCAGCCCGTGTAGTGGACCTTCACGCGGTCCTCTTGCTTCGGGTGCTCATTGCCCTTGCCCGGCGTGAGCACTTTGGTCGCGAGCCCGCTGGCGGTGACCTTGGCGTCAGCCGGCGCCGCCGCAACATCAGCCGGCGCAGGGATGCCTGCGGGCAGCGGAGGCGCTGCCGGGGCGGCGGGCGGCGGCTCGGCGCTCGGCGGCAGGGCAGCCGCGGCGCTTGCGGGCGGCGTAGCCGGCTCCGCCGACGCGGTTGCCTGCTGCTCCGGCGGCCCCTTGTGGCACGCTCCCAATGAAGCAAAGGCGACTACGGCGAAGGCTGCGAGCGAGGAGGACCTGAAGGCGGCGAGGTTTCGTTGGCGCATTGCGGGCGCATCTTCCATCAAGCCCAGGGCTCGCGCAAGCCGCCCGAAACCGCGCGCTGTCGGCCGCTTTTCGGCGCTTCCTGCGGTGCGTTGGGCTAACCTCGCCGCCGATGAGTGAAGGCGTCGTGCTCGCTGTTGGGCTCGGCCAACGGCTGCTCTGCTTGGGGTTCGGTTGCTCCCTGTTGGCCCTGGCCGCCTGCCACCGCGAAGAGCCGGGGTCTGCCGATCAGAACGCTGCGCAGACCTTCACGGCGGTGTGCGCGAAGTGTCACGGAACCGATGGCAAGGGCGGGGTGCCGGCGATGGAAGGCGCCGCTCCTCCACGGAACTTCTGTGATGCCGCGTTTCAAGCGAGTCGCACCGACGAGCAAATCAAACAGGTGATTCGGAAAGGCAAGGGAGGGATGCCGGCGTTCGGTAACCTATTTCCCGAGGCCGATCTGCAAGCTCTCGCGCACAAGATCCGAAGCTTCGATCCTGCTAAAGGACGTTGATAGATGTTTAAGAAATTATTTGCTGTGTTACTGGGCTTGATCGTGCTCGCCGCCTTGGCGTTGGTAGTGAAGTTCTACGCGCTATCTCCGCGTATGCGCCCGGCGCAGGAGGTGAATGCTCCGCACACTGCCGAAGCCATCGCGCGCGGCAAGTACCTGGTCGACAACGTCGCGGGCTGTCTGGGTTGCCACAGCCAGATCGCCGAGGGCGTGTCGGGGGAGCCGCCGGCCGTGGGCCGCTTGGGGTCAGGCCGTGACTTCGGTGACTTGCCCGGCTTCCCGGGTCATGTGCGCGCTCCCAACCTCACCCCAGATCCGGACACCGGCGTCGGCAAATGGACGGACGGTGAGCTGCTTCGTGCCATGCGCGAAGGCGTATCGCGCGAAGGCCGTCCGCTATTTCCGATGATGCCCTACGGGGCCTACAGCAAGACGCTGAGTGACGAAGAGGCGCTAGACATCGTGGCTTATCTGCGCACGCTCCCGCCGATCAAGAATGACGCGGGCCGCACCAGCGTCAATTTCCCGGTCTCCATGTTCGTGCGCGCGGCACCCGCTCCGCTCGAAAAGCCGGCGGCCGGAGAGCCTTCCGCCAACGACCCACTCGCGCGCGGTCAGTGGCTGCTCACTGCCTGCAGTTGTCATGATTGTCACGACTCCGCCGACGACCACCGGCAACCCATCTCCGGCAAATCGTTGGCGGGTGGCGTGCCGCTGCCCGTCGGCGGCAAAGGCTTGGTGTACAGCGCCAACATCACCTCGGACCCGGCCACTGGCATTGGCAGTTACTCCGACGAGGATCTGATGAAGGTGCTTTCCGAGGGCATCGGCAAAGCCGGCCAAGTCTTGTACGCGATGCCGTGGCGCTACTACGGCGGCATGACCGACGCCGACAAGCGCGCGTTGATTCAAGCATTGCGCACGGTGCCACCGGTTGTCAGTGCGGTGAAACCCGCGACCTTTGCGCGCTGAGGTCGCCAGCGGTCGTCGCGGCGGTGTAGGCTCGGCGCCGTGACGAGCACGCCCACGGAAACAGCGCCCAGCGCAGGCTCAGCCGACACACGGCGGGATATGTGTGAGCTGCGGCCGCTCGGGCTGCTGCTGTACAACCTGATTTATTGGCCGTATTTGCTGCTCAGCTGCAGCGTGCTGTTTTTCCCAGCCCTGCTTTTGTGGGGGCTCACTTTTTGGGATCCGCGGCGTCGTTGGCTCGCCAAGTACACGAGCGTGTGGGGCGCGCACTACTTGGCATGGGCGCCGTTCGCCAGCGTGCGGGTGGAAGGGCTAGAGCACGCGAATACGGAGCGCCCGTGCGTGTACGTCGTGAACCATCAATCGATGGTAGACATTTTGGCCGTGTTCGCCACGCGCTTGCCGTACCTTTGGGTGAGCAAGGTAGAGAACTTCTACGCGCCGTTCTTGGGTTGGAACATGTGGCTGAACGGCTACGTGCCGTTGAAGCGTGGCTACTTGCCGAGCATCCTGCGCATGGTGCGCTCGTGCCTGAAGAAGCTGGATGCCGGCCATAGTTTGTGTGTGTTCCCTGAGGGCACGCGCTCCTCGGACGGGAACCTGATCGATTTCTATCGAGGTGCGTTTTGGGTGGCGACCAAGAAGCGCGTACCCATCGTGCCGATCATAGTCGAGGGCACGGGCGCGATCCTGCGCAAGAGCAGCATGCAGATCAGGCCGCAGCCCACCTTGGTGCGGGTGCTGCCCGCGATCGATCCGGCGCAGGTCGGGTATGACGACCGCGCGCTGCGGGATCTGGTTCGGGCTCGAATGACCGACGAACTCGTGGCTATCCGCCGCGCGCAGCGCTGAGCGCCTGCGCAGGGCTCTCGCGAAAGCCCGGGAAAACGGCGGCCGCGCCGGGGAGGGGAACGCCCTGTCTCGTCATGCTCCGCCCAAGGACTTGGATGTGGTAAACGAGGTGCGCTCGCGCCCCGGCGTAGGTAAGCCATGCGGAACCCGCTGTATCTACGGAACAATCCAAGCGAAAACCGTTACGTCAATACCTACGTCGAGAACCGGTTTGCGGAGGAGAATGCGTTCGTACGCAAGCCGCGCAGAAATATCGAGCCGTGGCCCAGGTTCGAGGTCGCGAAACGCGATCTGCTGCCCTCGCCCTCATGGCCAGGGCATGAGTCCGCAATCGAGTGCTACTGGCGGTGTTGGGAAATCGCATTCCAGAACTTCCGCCCCGCGAACGAAGAGAACGCGTTCCTCACTGATTACTCCTCCACGATGTACGACGGCTGCTTGTACATGTGGGACACCGTGTTCATCGCGCTGTTCGGTCGGTACGGTGATCGAGCGTGGAAGTTCCAGAACACGCTCGACAACTTCTACTGCAAGCAACACCCCGACGGTGGCATGTGTCGCCAGTTCCGGGAGAACAATGGCAGTGAGTGCTACAGCCGCTTCGACCCGGCGGGCAGCGGCCCGAACGTGCTCGGCTTTGCGGAATGGGAATATTTCCAGGCGTTTGGTGATCGCGCGCGCCTAGCGGAGGTGTTCCCCGTGTTGGTTTCGTACGGGCAGTGGCACCGGCGCTACCGCACCTGGCCGAACGGCAGTTACTGGGGCACTGGCCTGGCGAGCGGCATGGACAACCAACCGCGGTCGCCCGAGGGCGAGATCATCGACCACGCGCATTTGACATGGGTCGACACCAACATGCAGGCGGTACTCGCCAACCGCATCGTGCTGGACATTGCCACGGTGCTGGACCGCCGCGAGGAAGTGCAGGACTTTGCGGACGAGAACGCGGTGCTCGTGCCTTGGATCAATGAGTACTTGTGGGACGAATCGTCCGGTTTTTATCACGATCTTCGCCGCGACCAGACGCGCCTGACTGAGGTCAAAACCATCGGTGCGTTTTGGGCGCTGTTGGCTGACGCGGTGCCCGCCGAGCGTTTGCCGCGCTTCGTGCAGCACCTGGACAATGTCGCGGAATTCAAGCGCCCGCACCGGGTTCCAAGCCTTTCTGCCGATACGCCCGGCTACGATCCGGATGGTGGTCTGTGGCTCGGCGGTGTGTGGCCACCGACGAACTACATGGTCATGCGCGGTCTCGCCGCGCGCGGCTTCGAGGATCTGGCCTACGAGATAGCCAAGAACCACCACGACAACATGGTGGCCTCCTTCGAGGAGACGGGCTCGGTCTGGGAGCATCACGCGCCGGATGAAGAGGGCGGCGGGCGGGGGCGCAAGGACTTCGTGGGTTGGACGGGCATCACGCCGATCGCGGTGCTGTTCGAGTTCATGTTCGGGCTACGCCCGGAGTTCACCCACAACCGGCTCGTGTGGCATATCCGCGGCGTCGAGGGCTTCAGCGTTGACCGCTACCCGTTTGGTGAGACTGGCCTCTTGAACTTGAAGCTTGAGGCGCGGGCCACGGTTCTGGATAAGCCGATCGTGACCATCAGCGGTGATGTGGATGCGGATGTGGAGCTGGTCTGGGCTGGCGGCAGCGAAACCGTGGAAGTTCGCGGCGCCTCCAAATAGCCTAAAAGCGGCCGCGTTTTATGCTTCGTGCACCGCTTATGATGTCACATCAACAATCGCAAACGATTGTCTCGCCGCGCGGTAAGCGTGCGCTGGCTATCTCACCGGGGCTTTCGCCCCGGAGCCCCACGCCGGCTTCGCAGGCTGCTAGTGAGCGCGTCGTCGCAATACTGCACGTTAACTCACATGCACTGCGCTAGCACGGTGATGATCGACGGCCGCATCGTGCCGGCCGAGCAGGCGGTGGTCAGCATCTTCGACCGCGGGTTCCTGTACGGGGATTCGGTGTTCGAGACCCTGCGTAGCTATCAGAGCAAGCTGTTCGCGCTGGACGCGCACCTGGAGCGTTTGCAGCGCAGCGCTGAGCGCGTGTTCATTCCGCTGCCAGTCAGCTTGGCTGAGCTGCGCGCTGAGCTGCTGGAAGCCACGCGAATACAAGGAAGCCCCGAGTCGTACGTGCGGTTGATGCTCACGCGCGGGGTTGGTCGCTCGTTGGGGCTGGACCCGGAGCTCGCGGAGAAGCCGCTGCGCGTCGTTCTGGTGACGGCGCTCGCGCTGCCTCCCGCGGAGCTCTATGAGCGCGGCATTGCCGCAATCACGTTTCGCGCCGAACGCCCGAGCGACGCGCCCGGCGTGGCGGACGCAAAGATCGGTAACTACCTGCTCGCAGTGTTGGCAATGCGCGCGGCGCGCGCGCAAGGCGCCGTCGAAGCACTGCTGGAAGACGCGCACGGCTGCATCCTGGAAGGCTCTACTTCCAACGTATTCGCCGTATTTCGCGGCACTCTGGTGACGCCGCCGGAGGGTGCCGCGATCCTGCCCGGCATCACCCGCGCGCGCGTGCTCGAACTCGCGCGCGGCATCCTGCCCGCCGTCGAGCGGCCGCTTCGCAAATCGGAGCTCGGTCAGGCCGACGAAGTCTTCATCACCTCGAGCATTCGTGAACTCGTGCCCGTGGTGCGCATCGACGGCCAAGCCGTGGGCCCCGGAACTCCGGGACCCATCACGCTCCAGCTGTTGTCGAGATTTCGCGCGGCCGCGCTGCGCTAGGCGCCCGCTTCAGCGCCCGAGGGTGCGGGCTGCGGCATCGGGATGCGCAGGCGCCCGCCATCTTGGTACGCCAGCGCGCTGATCGCTTTGTCGAAGAAGGCGCGCAGGAAGCCGACTTCGTGCGGGGGATTGGTGATTAGCCCCGCCTCGCGGATGTTCTTCATCGTGGCCACGACGTCCAACGTGCGCACTTCACCTTCGCGCGAGAGCACGCTGAGCGCGCTGTCTTTCATCATGCGCGCCAACGCCTCACGGCGTTCGGGCGTGAAGTAGCGGTCGGTGGCCGCGACGACTTGGTCTTCGAGCTTCTGCTGCAGCTCTTGTGGCGTGGGCTCGGTGCCCGGGGTCATGCTTTCGCCGACCTTGAACAACAGCTCATCCAGCGCTTGTTTCGGCGGGAACCAGCCGCGGAACTCGGGCAAGAAGTGCAAGGCCTGCGAGTTCTCGCCCAACTCCTTGGCGTCCTCGTCGCTGAGTTCCAAGCCTTCAGCGTCGAAGGGGTGTTCTTCGGGAGTTCCCGGGACCGGTTCGAGCAGCGAGGCGGCGCTCGAAAACCCGAGCGGTTCTGGCACGCCGCGGCCGAGGTGCACTTTGCGTGCGGCGGCGATGCGGCTGCGCGCCCAAGCCACCGGCACTTTGACGGGGCGGTACTCAGCGCCCGGCAGCGCGCGCGATAGCGCGTCCTTGAGCTGTGATTGGCTCAGCTCACCGACGTTGACGCGGTGAATGCCGAAGTCATCGTGCAGGAACACAAATACGCTGTGAGCGCGGCTGGTCGCGGAACGCGAGGTGATCGCCAGGCAGACGCTGCCGCCACTGTCCGGAGCGAGCAACAATGCTTCCTCGATTTCCGGCGATTTTTCGCCGGTCACGCTGGTCACGTGGCGTTCGCTGGGCACGGTAACGCCGCGCGCCTTGAGCACGTTGAGCCCGCGGCGAGCGGCTTTGCGCGCCGCACCTTGCGCGCGCTCCGAGGCGACGGCCACGGCCACTGCATTGCCGGATTTTACCCACGCTTCAACTAACGCAACCGCGTGCACGCCGACGTGCTCCAAGCTGGCAAGGGCGGTGTCTGCGCTCGCCGAAAGATCGGCGGCTGCGAGCTCGGGGCTCGACTTGGTGTCTTGTTTGGCTGTCATGACGTCTCCCACAGAGGTATCGAGAATTTTTAGGGTAGCGTCGCGATGGCTTCGATTTCCACGCGCGCCCCCAGAGGCAAAGCTGCAACAGCGACGGTCGTGCGCGCTGGCGGCACGTGCACAAAGTGGCGGCTATATGCGGCGTTGAATGCCGCAAAGTCCGCCATGTTCGTCAGGTACACGGTCGTTTTTACCACGTTGGCGAGGGACGCTCCGGCGGCGTTCAGGACGGCGCTCATATTGAGGATGATGCGATCCGTTTCGGCGGCCAGATCACCCGTGACCATTTGCCCGGTGACCGGGTCGAGCGGGATCTGCCCGGCCAAGAACAACAGCGCGCCATCACGAATGGCCTGCGAATAGGCGGAGACCGGCTTGGGCGCGTCAGGTGATAAGATGGCTTCTCGGGACATGCGAATCTAGGCCCAAATGGGGCGCGCAGTCTCGCCCTGTCCGTGCCCCAAATCAACCTCAGAAGCAGCCTGCGTCGCCCGCAGATAGTGCCGAAAAAGCAGCGGACTAGCGCTTGCCGTCCATCGCGCGGCGGCCATCGATGGCCCTTCCGAGCGTGATCTGATCGGCAAATTCCAAATCCCCACCGTGGGGCACGCCGCTGGCAATGCGGGACACCTTGAGGCCTCTGCCCGAAAGTTCGCGCGCCAGCAGCAAGGCCGTCGCTTCACCGTCCACGGACGGCGGAGTCGCGAGGATGACTTCCTCGACGGAGTCCTCGGCGATCAGTTGGAACAGCTCGCGCAGCGGCAGCTCGTCCGGGCCAACGCCATCCAGCGGCGAGAGCAAGCGGCCGAGCACGAAGTAGCGGCCGCGCATCGACGCGCTCTTCTCGATCGCCATCAGATCTTGGACGCGCGCGACGATGCAGAGCAGGCTGCTGTCGCGCCGCGAATCCAAACACACCGGGCAACGCGCGTGTCCGTCGGCAGCGACCTGCGCGATGTTCCCGCAGCGCTCACAGCGCTTCACCGAAGCCCCCAGCTCTTGCAGGGCAATGCCCAGCTCACGCCCATATTCTTGGCTTTCGGTGACGAAGAACATGGCGAAGCGCTGCGCCGTTTTCTCGCCCACGCCAGGCAAGCGCGAGAGCAATTCGATCAGACGTTGGAGGCGGTCGGGGAGCATCGCTTTTGACTCGTGCTACGGCGGCTAAACTACGGTAGGGCCCAGTTTCAAATTCTTGATGCGTGCGCCGAGAACCTCCACGGCGTCAGTGATGCCGCGGTGTTGCTTGGCCTGTGCTTCCGCCTCGCGCTGCTTTTGCAGGCGGATTTCCGTGTCGATCGTGGCCATGGTTTTGATCGTCATCGCGCGCGCGGAATCGAACTCGAACACCACCTTGGTGGGCGTGGCGAAGTGCTCGCTGGCTACGGTCGTCAGCAGCTCTTGCGAGTCTTTGTCGTTCGCGCCTTGCCCGAACATATCCCCAGGCTCCCAACCCAAGCGCAGCTCACCCGTGCTCAAACCCAAGATAGAAGCGCGCGCCAGGAACGCCGCCAACTCCGGGCGGCGCTCGTTGACGCGCTCCAAAATCGCGCGAAATGCCTTGAGTTCGTCCGGGTTTGGCTCGGTTTGGGGCGGCCTGGGCGGCGCGATCTTAGCTTCGGCCTTCTTTTGTGGATCGGCTTGCTCCGGGAACGGGATCGCGAAATCCGGATCGACTTCCGGCTGGCGCGTGGGAGCTGGTGCGAACGAGCGCGCTGGCGGAGTAGCCGGAGCTCGAGCCGAAGCAAATGTCGGCGGACTTGGTGGAGGCTCCTTGCGGCCGTCCCCGGGGGCCTCCGGTCGAGCACTCTCTGCACGCACTTCACGCGGACGGCGATCGGCCGGGCGCGCGGCAAGGTCAGGCGCTTGATATTGTGGCTGGGGCACGGCCCCGCGGGTTGGGGCGTTGGGCGCTGGTGCGGCGTGGCTGGGCTGAGCCGAACGCGGCGCGCCTAGGCGTTGTTCGAGCGCCGCCAAGCGCCGAACTAGCTCGTCAATCGGCAAGAGTGGTGGTCGGCGCGCCAAGCGCACGAGCAGCATTTCCAACGCCGCGCGCGGCTGACCGCTGCGCACGACGTCGTCGAACCCTTGCGAGAAGCCTTGGTGCAGGCGAATCAAATCATCCGCGTGAGTGGCCTCGGCGAGCGCCGCAACGTCCCGCACTTCTTCGTCTGCGAGATCCAGCAGGGTGGCAGGCTCCTTGCACACCTTGGCGACCACCAGATCACGCAGCAAGCCGAGCACATCCCGCGCGACGTGCGCCGTGTCGTAGCCCTGGTTCGAAACTTCCGCGATCACGTTCAACGCGAGCGCCGCTTCACCCCGCACCAAGGCCCCGGCGATGTCATGCAGCACCTTCCGGCTCGCGACGCCGAGCACGCGCGCCACGTCTTCACCCGTGAGCGTTGCGCCGCCCCAGGCGATGACTTGATCCAACAGGCTCATCGCGTCCCGCATGCTGCCCGCGGCTTCCCGCGCGATTACGCCCAATGCAGCGTCGTCGCTCGCGATTTTCTCTTGCTCGAGGACGTAGCGCAGGCGGCCCGCGATCACCTGCGTGGGGATCAGCTTGAAGTCGAAGCGCTGCACACGACTCAAGATCGTGATCGGGACCTTGTGCACTTCCGTGGTCGCGAAGATGAATTTGACGTGCGGCGGCGGCTCCTCGAGCGTCTTCAAGAACGCGTTCCACGCGTTGTTGGAGAGCATGTGGACTTCATCCACGATCACGATCTTGAAGCGATCGCGCGCCGGGCGATAAGGCAGCGAATCCTGCAGCTTTCGCACGTCATCCACACCGGTGTAGCTGGCGCCGTCGATCTCCCGGACGTCGACGTCCGTGCCTTGGGCAATCTCCAGGCAGGCGGCGCACTTGAGGCATGGGGTGACCGTGGGCCCCAGGTCTTTACCGGGCGGCGTCGTGTCTGGGTCACCGAGGCAGTTCAAGGCCTTGGCCAAGATGCGCGCGCTGGTAGTCTTACCGACGCCTCGTACGCCGGTGAACAGGAAGGCGTGCGCCACCCGACCGCTGTCGATCGCGTTACCGAGCGTGC
>JBDTJC010000177.1:0-4799 GCA_039936055.1 Polyangiaceae bacterium
GTCGGCGAGGATTTCGCCATTGGCTTCGATCACGACACGCCCTTTGAAGGGCGTCACGTCGACCGCGTGCTCGGGGTGCTGTGCATAACCGGGTCCGGGATTCGCCATCCCGGAAACCTAACTCGAAATCTCCCTGGTGTAAGTCCCCCGTTTACCGTGGCGAAAACGTCCTACTCAGCGTTTTGATTTGGCACACGGGGCGGGTTAGCGTGCTCGGCATGAGCGCGGCGCAAAACCCGGACCTGATCATCATCGGCTCGGGGCAAGCAGGAGTGCCGCTGGCGACGCGTATGGCCGCGGCCGGCAAGCGCGTGCTGATCGCCGAGCGCGGCAATGCCGGCGGCACGTGCGTCAACATTGGTTGTACCCCCACCAAAACGCTGGTCGCTAGCGCGCGCGCGGCGCACGTTGCTCGTACCGCGCAGCGCTTGGGCGTGCGCGTGGCAGAAGTGCAGGTGGATTTCCCGGCCATGATGGCGCGCAAAGACGGCATTGTCCAGCGCTGGCGCGCGGGCGTCGAGAAGCACTTGGCGAGTGCTGGCGACAAGCTTCAGCTCGTGCGCGGCCACGCGCGCTTCGTCGGGCCGCAGCGTGTCGAAGTGAACGGCCAGCACTACGAAGCCGAGCAAATCGTGATCAACGTCGGAGCACGCCCAGCCGTGCCCGAAATCGACGGCTTGCGAAGCGTGCCCTACCTGACCAGCTCGAGCCTGCTCGAGCTGAAACAGCTTCCGACGCGCTTGGTGATTATTGGCGCAGGCTATATTGCTTGCGAAATGGGCCAGATGTTCCGGCGTTTCGGGGCAGAGGTCGCGCTCGTTGCGCCGTCCGCGCGCGTCTTGCCGCGCGAAGATGCCGCTCTGTCCGAAGCCTTGGCTGGGGTATTTCGCGACGAAGGCATTCAGCTCCGGCTTGGCCAAGCGGTGGTCTCGGTGTCCGGCGCGAGCGACGGCGTCGAGTTGCACTTGAAAGACGGCGCAACGGTGCGTGGCTCGCACCTGCTCATCGCGACCGGTCGCAACGCGAACACGGCCGACCTCGGCTGCGAAGCAGCCGAGCTCGCGCTCGACGAGCAAGGTCGGCTGGTCGTCGACGAGCGCTACGAAACGTCACAAAAAGGCGTATTCGCCGTCGCGGATTGCACGGCCGGACCGCAATTCACCCACGTGTCTTGGGATGATCATCGAGTCGTGTTCGAAATTCTGATGGGCCGCCCCGCACGCCGGCGCACTCGGCGCGTGGTGCCGTATACCGTGTTCACTGATCCGCAGGTCGCGGGCGTCGGGCTGACGGCGGAGGCCGCGCGCAAACAGGGCTTCGAAGTCGAGCTGGCGAGCATGCCCTTCGGTGACGTGGCGCGCGCGATCGAAACCGACGAGACCGCCGGCGTGATCCAAGTCGTGCTGGATGCTCGAACCGAGCGCGTGCTGGGCGCATTCATCGTCGGCGTGGATGCCGGCGAGTTGATCCACGTGTTCAGCACGCTGATGCAAAGCGGCGCCACTGCACGCGCCATTGTGGACGCCCAATTCGTGCACCCAACGTTCGCCGAAGGCCTGCAAACCGCTGTCATGAAGCTGCCGCGCTATGCTCTGTCTTAGAGCCCGTCACCCTAGCTCCGGTCGGCCGCGACGCCGAAGGCTGAGTGCGCTCGGATGTGACCGGTGACCATCAACCCCCCCTCCCCTCCTGCCGCACATTCCGGTCCGGGTAACCCTGCGGCTGACGTGATTCTGCGGCTTGTTTCGGTCAGCAAGCGCTTCGGGGATTCTGCGGCGCTGCACGAAGTGGATCTGGACGTACAGGCCTCCCGCACCACCGTGCTCTTGGGTCCGAGCGGCTGCGGCAAAACCACGCTGCTGCGTCTCATGCTCGGCTTGTTGAAGCCCGACTCGGGGCAAGTACTATTTCGCGGCGAGCCGCTCGGCGACGCAGCGTCGCAACAGGCGCGCACGCGGATGGGCTACGTGGTGCAAGACGGCGGGCTGTTCCCGCACTTGACGGCACTCGGCAACGTGCAGCTGATGGCGCGCTACCTCAAATGGCCCGAGCAGCGCATCCGTGACCGCATCGCGGAGTTGACGGCCTTGGTGAAGCTTCCGGGCGACACGCTCGCGCGCTACCCGCACGAGATCTCCGGCGGTCAGAAACAGCGCGTCGCGTTGATGCGCGCGCTCATGCTCGATCCAGAATTGCTCTTTCTGGACGAACCGCTAGGCGCGCTGGACCCGATGGTGCGCGCTGATTTGCAGGATGATTTGGCGCGTATCTTCCAACGCCTGGGCAAATCCGTGCTGTTGGTCACGCATGATTTGGCGGAGGCCGCGTTTTTTGGGCACGTGCTGGTGTTGTTACAAGACGGACGCATCGTGCAATGCGGCTCACTGCAGGACCTGGTGACGCGGCCGGCCGCGTCGTTCGTGACTGAATTCGTGCGCGCGCAGCGGCACTTCGACGTCACGGCGGCGAGTCGGTGAGGGCCGTATACCGGGTCGGGTGGGCGCTCGCGTGCGGGCTGATGCTCCACGCGAGCCTGGCGCGTGCCGATTCCAAAACGCTGCACGTGGCGTCAAAGGCGTTTACGGAGTCGGTCATTCTGGCAGAACTGGTAACGCAGCTTGAGCGCGCGTCCGGAGTGCCGGCCCTTCACCGCTCGGGGCTGGGCGGGACACGCCTGGTCTGGGACGCGCTGCTCAAAGGCTCGGTGGACATCTATCCCGAATACAGCGGCACGCTGTTGGATGAAATCCTGAGCGCGGACGCAGGCAACGCTTCACGCCCCGATCCAATAACGCACACCTGGCTGGTGCAAACGCTGGCCGCCCACGGCGTGGGCATCAGCGAGCCGCTAGGCTTCAACAATACGTATGCATTGGGCGTCACCGCGGAGCGAGCCCGCGCCTTGAGCCTGACTCGGATCTCGGATTTGCGCGCTCACCCGGAGCTGCGTTTCGGCTTCAGCAACGAATTCATGAGCCGAAAAGACGGCTGGCCCGCGCTCCGGCAGCGTTACGGGTTAGCGCCGAGCAACAATGTACAGGGGCTGGATCACGACTTGGCGTACCGCGCGCTGCAGAGCGGCGCTATCGACGCGACGGACCTGTACACGACCGACGCCGAGATCCGTCGCTACTCGCTGGTGGCACTGGAGGACGACCAACAGTTCTTCAAGCGTTACGACGCAGTCTTGCTGTACCGGCTCGACATCGAGGCGCGCTTCGGCAGCCAGGCCGTGGCGAGTTTGCGTCGCCTGCAAGGGCGCATCGATGCCCAGCAAATGCAGACGCTGAATGCGCGCGCCAAGCTCGACCGCGTTCCGGAAGCACAGGTCGCGGCAGATTTCTTGCGAAAAAACCTGGCGGTCAGCGCCGAGCACGCCGAACCCAGCGCGCTCCGCGGGCTCTGGGCGCGCGTCGTGGAGCACTTGGTGCTCGTCGGGACATCGCTGTTTCTTGCCATCTGCTTCGCGATCCCGCTCGGCATTTTTGCGGCAAAAAACCGGCGCGCCGGGCAAGTCGTACTCGGGGCGGTGGGCGTCATTCAAACGCTGCCCACGCTCGCTCTCTTGGTGTTCATGATTCCGCTGTTTGGTATCGGTGCCGTGCCTGCGATCGTCGCGCTGTTCTTGTACAGTTTGCTGCCCATTGTGCGAAATACTCACGCGGGCCTGAGCGGCATTCCGGATTCGCTGCGCGAATCCGCACGCGCGCTCGGCTTACCGGGCTGCGCAATGCTGCGCCTGATTGAGCTGCCGCTCGCCAGTCCGCTGATCCTCGCCGGCATCAAGAGCGCGGCGGTGATCAATGTTGGCACCGCCACGCTAGGCGCGTTGATTGGTGCGGGCGGGCTTGGACAACCCATCTTCACGGGTATCCGGCTGGACAACCTGAGTCTGATTTTGCAGGGCGCAATCCCGGCATCACTTTTGGCGTTGCTAGTGCAAGCCGCTTTCGAGCTGATCGAGCGGTTTGTGGTCCCGAAAGGCTTGCGATCCGGGCCAGCGGTATAAGAACTCCGCGTCGAGGTTGGTTTTTCAGCAGCGGCGTTTTTGCGCAAAATCGCCACGAGCGGACTCGCTCGTGATTTGCTAGTGGAGACTACGGTGTCGCGTCTAACAGCCAATTTGGTTTCGCAGGGCCAATGGCGCTTGCTAGAGCGCAACGGGTTCACCTTGCACGTGGAAACGCAGCGGGAATCCCCGCTGGCTTTCGCGCTCTCGGTTGCGCAAGGGTTAGACAGCCGACCGCGCCGCTTGGACGCGAGCTACTTGTATGACGCGAGCGGCTCCGCGTTGTTCGAACGTATCACGGAGCTTCCTGAGTACTACCTGACGCGCGCCGAAGATCGCTTGCTGCAAGAACACGGCGTCGCCATTCGCGAGGCCGCTGGCCCCGGCGTGTTGGTCGAGCTCGGCTCGGGCGCCTCCATGAAGACCCAGCGCCTACTGGACGCCTGGACCGCCGCAGGCCCCTCCACCTACGTGGCGGTGGACGTCGACGCGCAGGCGATCGAACAAGCCTGTATGGCGCTTCGCGCGCGCTACCCGGACCCCTCGCGGCTCGAGCTGCGCGGGCTCGCCTCCACCTACGAACATGCGCTGTCTGCCCTGCGCGGCTCCGCCCCCATGACGATCGCGTTTTTGGGCTCTAGCCTGGGAAACCTCGGTTGGCGCGAGTACCCAGCCTTCTGTGAGCAAGTGGCCGAAGCGCTGCTCCCCGGGGATCACTTCTTGGTCGGTTTGGATCTCGTGAAGAGCCCCGCGCGCATCGAAGCCGCCTACAACGACAGCGCCGGCGTGA
>JBDTJC010000178.1:0-37442 GCA_039936055.1 Polyangiaceae bacterium
TCCGCGATTGCTGATTGCTTTTCTGGGCGAGAAAGACAAACTCGCGTCGACCGGCAAGAAGCGGATTCTCGATTGGTCCGACGACGGCACGCTCTCGGTTTCGGTGGTCTTCGCCAGCGGCGAGAGCTCAGTGACTCTTAGCGGGTACGCCCCCTCAGCGCCGACGGCCACGGCGACCAGCGGTGCGGTCGGCAGCGTGCAGTACGATTCGGCACAAAAGCGCTTCACGCTCGCCGTGATGCCAAGCGCCAGCGCCGCGTCCATCCGCTTGCATCTCTTGAGCTGATCGATGAACACGTCGCACGCGGCGACAGTTTTGCGATCGAAACAACGCTGCCTGGAAGCGTCAAAGTGGCGACAAGAACGACCACACCTCAGCTGGCACCCAGGTGCTCGATTGCCCCGCGTCCGTTGGTTGAAAGCCGTGGCCGCCATCGTAGGAGCACCACACCACAGGGAATTGCGCAGGACAGCCCTTGTAAGGGGTGCAAATATGACCGCCCTTCGGCGCAGTGGGCAGGTTCTCGATGGTGCAGCCATTGGCCTTCGCAAACTTATCCGTCTGCGTTGCCTGTGAGTTGTTTGCAACATCGGTGAGCCCGAGCGAGCCAAGGTAGGCGACCGGCGAGCAGGTCGTGGGGATCGGGCTCAAGCCGCCACCCGAGTGCCCGACCACGCCGCGATACACGCCGGGGCGCGAGCAGGTCAGATCCCAAGCCATGGCCCCACCCATGCTGAACCCTTCCAACATGACCCGGGAGGTGTCGATGCACAGCTCGCCCTCGACCTGCTTGAGCACTGCATCGGCATAAACCAAGTCCGCCGTGGCATCCCACGAGCCGCCGACCGCTGCGAGAGTCACGAAGATGGTGCTGTTTTTCGACAGGCTCCACAGCCCGAAGTTGTCTTTGCCATTTTCGGAGAGATTGCCGCCGTAGCCGTGCAGGCCGATGTGAAGTCGGTAGGGCGTGTCGCTCTTGTAGTCGCTGGGCCAACGCACGAGGAACTCGCGGCTGACACCGCCGACCGAGATAGTGTTGACCGGGGTGGCCGCGCCAGGGGTCGCACTCTTGAGCGCGGACGGCGTCTTGCTGCACCCAGCGCTCAATTGGGGCGTGCCCGAGCCGCCTGAACCGCCGCTGCCACCAGGGGACGCGCCCGCAGCCGCGCCCCCAACACTCGACACGGAACCGCCTGCCCCACCCTTCCCGCCGACACCCGTGGTCTGGGTGCTGCCGCCCGTCGCGCCGCTACCGCCCGTCGCGCCGCTGCTTCCTCCGGACGCGATCTTGCCCCCGCTTCCCGCGTTGCCGCCGGCCGCGCTTCCACCGCCAGCCGCAGTGCTGCTTCCTCCACCGGGCGCATTGTTTCCGCCGGCGGTGCTGGTAGTCCCGCTCGCCGACGAACCGCCCAGGGCGTTCGCGCCTCCCGAAGAGCCCGCCGAGCCGCCCATTTCCGGACCGCTTGAGGCGCTGCTACCGCAGCCAAGGGCGCTGCCCAAGCACATTGCGAGGAGGCCAGCACTGGACGAGCGACTCAGAGACCGAATTTTTTGCGCCATGATGGCTCCTCAGAGGTGGATGAAACAGGCAACACCACGCAAGCGCCTGAATGAACGTTTACCACCTGCGGACCGACTTCACTACCACCACTCCTTTGTGAGTTCTGCTCGCTGCATAGGATTGCCGCGCCGCCACAACGGTCGCGAATCCGCCGACGAGATCGGCGTGCGATCGGGCAAGGAGGCGTCGAGGGAAGCGAAACGCGGTCCCACGATTTACTGGGGTCGACCAGACTGGTTCTTGTCGAGTCACCGACGAGCTGGGCTCCCCGACCGCAAGTATCTGCAAGAGGAGGTGCGTGTCCTCAAGGAGGCCCTCGCCAGCCTGACGGGCAAGAAGCGGATCGACTTCACCGCAGAGCAGCGCCGCACGTCTGCCAGCGGTGTGAGCGTGCAGAGAGCGCCTGGGAATCGGGTGCAGTCGCAGGGCGAGTTTACTTGCGAGTATGAGGGGACGTTTGGTGCGGGGAGCTCCTGACCAGTGAAACCATCTCGACTGGTGATCGAGAGTCAGTTCGCTCAGGATCAGCGGCTCACTGAACCGCGACGGTCGCGGTCGTGAAGGTGATCGTGCCCGTTCCGCCGTTGCCGACCAGTTGGACGGCTTGGGTCACCGACAATGGCTGGACCCCGAGCATGTTTGCCGACAGCAGCTTGACCACGCTGACCAACTTCGGCGGCCTAGTGAAGAGCTGGCTCGCCGCAACGGCGAGCAGTGACTGGGTGCAGTAGGGCGGCACTCTGTTACAGGGTGAGATCTCACTCTCGCTGTCAGCGGCGCTCTTCCCCGAGGACTATCCGGGCGCGGCCAAGCCGTACGGGTGCATCCCGAGCGCACGGTCCGAACGACCTAGCGCAAAATAGCGTCTCCACTGGCGTTCATCGGCGCGATGCTTGACGACAGCCTTGCCGGCAGATTTCCCTCCCCGCCTGGCTTCGAGTTCCACCGCGCTTGAGCCAACCACGTGCCAGCGCCCCGCCGGGGCCGCCAGCAGCAGCGCTTTCGCTAAGGCCGTCTCGACCAGGTTTGCGAACTCGTACGCCTCGGACTCACAGCATAACTCGCCCATCCGAGTTTTCGGACAAGACGGGTGCCAGGCGGGGGCTGGAAACGGAGACGCGGGGCGAGGCGCCGCCACAACGCGAAAGTAAGAGCTACCCCCGTTTTCTACTGCCACCGCGCCAGCCCTGCCCCTACGGCGTCAGTCGCGAATAGCGCGACGAGCAACGTTCCGCGCCCCTTTCCAGCAGCGTTTGCAACGCGCACTAGGCTGAGATGCGCCCGACTCAGGCAAGGGAACAGCGCTTCGACGACGCTATCGACACGGCCCGACGAGCCGCGGAAGCCGGTTGCGCAGCGTTTGCGCAAGGATGCCGCTCGGTGCCCAATTGCGCACCGAGCGGCGTCCTTGCTAGGCTCCAGGGGTCCCATGCGTTGGCTCTTGCTCCCTTGTTCGATGCTCGCTTTGTCGTGCGGCGGCGGCGCCGCCGCGGCCGCGCAGAACCGCACGTTCTATGACTGGGCCGTCGCAACGTCGGGTGGACAAGCAGCGCAGGCATTCGAGCAGCGCTACCAACCGCTGGACTTGAGCGCAACCGGACAGAACCCCGAATACTTGGGCTACACCGTGTTGCTCGGCGGCGTTCATTTATCGCGGCCGAAGACTTGGATGCTCCGCGACGGCAACAACTCGCCCGGTCAAGCATTCGTCCGCTACGTATCGCCCAGCGCCTATTCCTTCGCCTTGTACGAACGCCCCGAGGCGCCTTCGGAGCTTTGGCTGAACGTGATGAAGCGTTTCGAAGACGACGCGCGCGCTTCGGGTGCGAAGGTCTTGGGGAAGCGGATTCCAACGTCCAGCACACTCGGTCAAGGACGCGCTTACACCATCGAGCGTTCGGTCGAAGCGCCGAAGCGCCCGCTCATTTCACACAGCCGTGAGGTGCTTCTTCGCGGTGAGCACCGCGTCATTCTGGCGCAAATCGTGTATGAGGGGGACGCTTTGGACTCGGTCGACGCCGAGTTGCTGCGCGTGATGTCGACCTTGGAGATCCTATGAAGGTCAGCGGGCGCAGCTGTCTGGTTTCGGTCGCGCTGCTCGGCTGGCCGACGAGCGGGTGCGGCCCGGCAATGGGATCATCCAAGCTCGAGGACCGCGCGCGGCGCGAGGTCCCAGTGCCGATTTGCTTGAAAGCATTGGAGCGTCGGGGCACGGCAGGTGCGTCGAGCGCTACCCCGACGGACTATTGGTCGCTGGTGCTTCCGAGCTACGACCCCGGTTCGAGCACGATTGACCGCTCTGCCCCCGATTGCGCCGGGCACGACGTCTTTTCCAGCCCGCTATTTCAAGATGTCGAGGGGCCGCGCACCGGACTCATTCCGGCGCCAACGGAGGACTTGGTCGAAAGCCCCGGCGCGAACGACTTCAGGGTGCTCTGGCTGCGCGTCGCCCACTTCAGCAATGGCGATGCCGGCGGTCCGCTCGCCCTGGCGCGACCACGCGAGGGCACCGCCGAACTCTACGCGATTGGCACGTACCGTGGCAACGCGACGACCTCGCATTTTTCAATCGAGCGTTTGGGGCCACGCATCCTGGTCACCGCAGGCGACGACGCATGCTCCAGCGCCAAGCCTGGCCAAGCCTGTCAAACGAAGCTGGCGGTGTTCTTGATGAACGCAGGTCGGCTCCTGCCTGTCGCCGATCTAACGCTCGATCGCATCGAATATGGAACCGCGCCAGGCATTGCCGGGCCGATTCAGTACCGGATGACAGCGACACCCTTCTTCGAACCAAAAGCGCTGCGCGTGGCGGAACAAGTCGTAGTCCGTGACTCGACGCAGACAGCGATTCGCAAATCCAATTTGGATCGACGCTTCGAGCTCAAAGGCAGCGCGCTCGTCGCTTCGACCGGTTCGTTGTGGGACGAGGTCGTGGTGACCTCAAACGCGTCAAACGCTCCCGCAAAACCAGCGCCGGCAAAACCGGCGCACGAGAAATAACGCTTACCAGCAGATCATGCCGCCGCTGTAGCCGCACTCGGGCCGCTGCAGCAGAGCGTACAATACGCCCATCCCCAAACCAGCGCCCAAGCCCAGCCCGGCGCTGCCCCAAACCTGGCCACCGGTCTCCCAGTTGCCGCTACCTCGGCCAACGGCGGTGAGCACCGACAGTATCAACGGAGCTGCCACGTCACCGACGAAGGCTCCACCGTTGACGCGCCCTCCACTCCACTTGAGGGTGTCGACCAGAAAAATGCCAGCGCCTTGTCCGAGCGACGAACCCGCGAGGAAGCTTGGTGAAGAGAGCATCCCATACGAGTCGCAACCCGCGAGGCCGCGGTTGTCCGCCGAGCACCCCGGACGGAAGGACGCGATGGAATCCTTGAGCGATACCTCGTTCAGCAGCGTGACAGCCGCCAAGGTCATCGTGGGCGCCAGCACCGACACGTGCCAGCGTGCTTTCCATCCGGCCGTGACCTCCGGATCCGAGTAAAAAACGCGCGGCATGATCATGACCAAGCCCGCGCTCGACAGCGCCATGATTTTGGTGGCGCTGTTCCAACTGGCGCTGCGATCGGGCGGAGCCGGCGCAGCGCTCTGCGCGGACGCCATCTCACTGCCGCACAACACGACTGCAAGGGCCGACGCCGGGAGCAGTAACGAGATCAGACGACGAGCAGAAATCCGCTTCACGAACAATGGCCGCACCTCGCGGGCGACACTATCTTCTGCGAGCGCGCCGTAGCAACTGCAACGCCACCATCGCCGCAAAAAAAAGCCGAAACCGCAGCTAGACGGTGCTTCGATGGGCCGATGGGCCCAGGGGCGTGGAGGCCGTTGGGCCGCCCGGGATCAGCCCCGATTGCCTCGCTGCACAGCTGCTACTCCGCGCGCTGGCGTCGATACTCGCGGTAAGCCTCGGTAAATTGCGTGCCGAAGATGTGAGCAAATGCCTGCTTCTCTTCCGCGAGCTGCTCGTACATGAGCGAGTATGTCTCCCAGATTGCTTTGTAGCGGGCCTTGTCGCGGTCAAGCGAAAAGCGTGCCTGAGGGTCGACCTGCCGTTCGATGTTCTCCGGCGCAAGTTGTTCGAGCAGCCCTCGTACGCCCTGCATTACGCCGTCGAGCAAGGCCACTTGGTGGATCATCAAGTCCGCGAATATTTCCTCGATGGCTTTCGGAGCGTCCATCGAGCGGTCCCTCCAATCCAGGAGCGCTGCCGCAAGGGCAGCGGGCTCTCGCGCCCCTTCCGCCGCCAGATAGGAGGTGGAGCGCATCATACTGCGCTGCATGGCCGCCTTGTGCAGGTCCAACGACGACACGAACTGGGCGTACCCTTCGCGGAGCGGAATGAAACAGCGGCAAAACACCTCGATGGTGTCGTGAAGCTTAGTTATGAATCGGGCTAAGTCACCGGTCGTCGCGAGCGCCATGCCTGGTGCGAGCGACCCCGCCAGCTCACGCAAGCCCTGCAGTGCCATTTGATCCAAAGACAGGTTCAACAGACCGGTTTGAGCGAGGCCATTTCGCGGCGCCTCCAGCGATTGCTGACTGACGACGGGTACAGGTTCGAAACCCGGTGACCCCAGCGGCGGGGCTGCGCGCCATGGTGCGCGCGTCCGCTCCGAAGGGTGGCGAGCAGGGTTCGCCGGGTCCAGCGGCTGCGGGGACGGCCAGCCATCGGGATCCCCTGCGACGAGCATCGCTTGATTGCCGAGCACGCTGGCAGCGACGCTCGAAGCCCGCACCGACTGAGGGACGGCCATGTGCTCGAACTCGATGCTCACGCGGACGTGCGCGCCAAGGAAAAATTCAAACCCGCATGGCGCCAGATCGACCGACGATTGCGGCGCAACGCGCGCGGGAACCTGCCCTTCGAACGCGATGTATACGCCGTTTTTGCTGTTCAGATCGCGCACGCAAAGCCGACCGGCGATGTCTTCGATGAGCGCGTGAAAATCCGAGATATAGCCCTGCTGGAGGTGGAAATCTGCCAGGGCGTTGCGCCCGATTCGAATTGGCAAACGAAGGAGTCGCTGCTCCGCCAAAGTGGAATTGTCCAGTTTGAACGCACGCAGCACGAAAACAATCGCCACGGGCCCAGCTTACCTTCGGCGTCCCGAGTGGCCAAGTCGCGGGGCGGCCGCGGGAGCTGGCGCGCGACCGCGCTCAGATGCCGAGGGCCGCCAACAGACCGGTGACCGAGCCGGACTGGTCACGGAGCACTTGATCGATTGCACTCGGCAAAGGGCGCGAGGCTTCTATGGTCGCGGCTGCAAGCGGTTGCGCAAGATCCCAGAACTCATCCGACTGTGGGGTGGGCAGCCACAATTCGGAAACAGTGGCGACTGGCGCCGAGCCCAAGTGAACCGTTAACTGGCCCGAGTCGCAGTCCTGCGACCAGAAAACGCTGGGCACCGTCGCGCGCCATCCGACTAGCCGGCGCACCACGTCCAACCAAAAGCACACGGCGGCGCCGCCGGCGGCGCCGAGGGGCAAGCGCAAGCTCAAGCGCGTGCCAGGGAGCTCTTGCTCGCGGTGTGGCTGAACGGCCTCGGATATCAGCTGTAGTATCCAGCGCAGCCCGTGGACCTGCTCGAAGCCAGTAACGAGTGCCCCGAGATCGGAAAGTTGCAGGGCGTCGCACCAGGCTGCATAGGCTGTCGCGGCGTCGCTGAAACGCACGACGGTCGGATCGGCCAGGCCGGCGAGTCGCGCACCGAGGTCGGCGTTGGGGTTCGAACTCAATTCGGCAAGGCTTTCACCGGCAACCTGCCAGATGTTCTCGCACGCGAAAGGGAGAAGATGCGGACTCTGCACGAACTCGGCGGCGGGGATGACGGAAGCCGCCACGCACAGTGGAAATAGCCTGCCCGCCTCGTCGCGGCTCGGCGCGAGCGTGCCGACCAGCAACGCTTGTTCCAGGCCGGGAACGTCGCCGCGATAGATGAAGGCCCGCATGGTTCCGGCTCGAAACGCCTCAGCCCAATTCGCCCCGTTCCTTGCGTGCGCCCATTCGACGCCGTCAGTCAACCAGTCCTCGAAGCGCGCCGACAGCGCCGAGCCCGGTCCGACGCGCACGAAATCCCCATGTGAAGGCAGCTTACCGAATGCGCGGAAGGCTCCGACTGCCCGAAACGCACCGGTCATTGTGCTGCGGCCTCCGGCGCACCGGAAATAATCTGCACGGGGCACTTCATGCGCGAAAAAAAGCCACGCGCGAACGGCTCCGTCGCCTTCGACGGCTTGAGCTCGATGGTCACCGGCGGCGAACCCGGGCGATTCAAGGCCCACGTGGAAACATAGATCGGCGTGGTCTCCTGCCCGGTACCGCCTGGCTTGATGCCGCCTGCCAAGAGCAATCGGAACAAGCCAAAATCACCGTCGCGCGGAATTTCGTCGGTGAAGCCGCTCGCCTTGACCTCCAGCGCGGCGCCCTTGGTTGGACCGACTCCGGGCCACTGGGTGAGTTGCCAATGTTCGGCCTCGTGCTGATAGACCGTCGCCGCCCCGTCAATCCGCAGCGTGATCTGTGAGATGTCACTGCCAGCGTTGTGCACGTTGACCGAGAACGGCACCTTGGCTTCAGTCAGCGTTCCGAAGACTGCATCGGTAATCTGCTGAGCAACGTTCAGGCAACCGAGAAAGGCGGGCAGAAAAGCCGTCGGGACCGCCGCTGCCTTGGGCACGAACTTGTCTCCGGAGCGTTCCAGTCGCTCACCCAGGTCTTTCTCGAAGAACTTCCAAATCAGCCCAGACTGCGGGCGAAAGAAGTCGGAAAATTCGGCGATGCTCGCGTCCCCGCCTGCCTCCACGAACGGAAAGCGCGAGGCCAACTTAGTGTTCCAAGTCTCCCAGACCTCGGCCTTCCAGCGATCCGAAAGGGCCGAGTCGTCGGCTTTGAAAACGCCCGCGCGGCTGCCGTGAATCGGAGTCATCAGCAGAGGCTCGACGAGCAAACGAGTACGTGAATCGAGCCCGCCCAAGAGCCGTTGCACGGCGCTCGCGGTGCGCGAAAGCTCGGCGGCAAACCCAGCGTCGGGCTGAGCTTGCGATTCCCTGAGCTGGCTGAGCGCGACCTCGAGGGTCGTCAATTGTGCGATGTACTGGCTCAAGCCGGATGGCGGAGCATCTTTTCCCATGCTCGGATCGCCGGAAGCAAACTGGGTCAGCGGCTCGAAATATCGCTCGACGCTCGAAACTTTGCGCTCCTTGACGCCGGCGTCCAAGCCCGGCACTGCTTGCTGCGCGAGATTTCTTCCCTGTTCCAGAGCCTTGTCCGTCGCTGATGTGGGCCCGAGATCGAGGGCCGTGTTCTCCGACAGCGCACGGAAGAGCCGGATGTACGGCCCGTTTGCTTCGGTCAAGGTGCGGAGTTCTTCGTCGGCGGCCTTGATATCCGGAGACGCTTCGACGGAGATGGCGCCGATGAAATCCGACCAAGCGCGGACGTAGCGCTCGAAGTAAAGGTCTTGCACGCGCGCAGCGTCGGTAACGTGGTTGGTCACCTGGGTCGGTTCCTTGCCGAGCACCCACGGCTCCAGATTGAACTCCGCGTCCTTCGAAGCGAGCGCGGCCTTCACTTTCTCCCACCCCGCCGCCGTGTAGAGGCCGCGGACTTCGACGTTGTCACGAGCGGTGAAGTATTGGGCGGAAGGGCCGAAGAAGATCTTCGACGGTTTGATGGGTGGGACGTCCTTGGCTTTCTCCACTAGCCAGCCGTAGCGAAGCTCATCCAACGGTTGCGAGCCGAGACGCGCCTGTGCTCGGCCCACGACCGAGGCATCCGCGAGCCAAGCCCAGCTCGGGTTCGCCGAAAGCGCATCCAAATAGCGGCGCGAGTGAGCTTCGAGTTGCTCTTCGCTGCTCCGGCGTTTGGCGCCCATGGCTCGCAGCCAAACTTGAGTGAGCTTCGGGGTCGCCCACGCGACATCGAGGTGCTCGGTGTGCGACAGCATCAGGTAGAGCTTCAAGTCATCGTAGGCGCTCTTGAAGTTCTCGGCATCGGCCCGGACCAGGCCCCCGATGTCACGCACGTTAGCCCTGGAGTCCGCTTGCACTGGCCCATTTACGATCGCGCGTAATCGCTCAAGATACACCGCCTGCAAGGCCTTCAGCAGCTCCGGCGCCACGCGAGGCCCCCAAAACCCGGGAATGCGTAGGTCGCTCGTCGCGCTTTCGAGTTCGACGACGCGGTTGAGCAGCAGGTCTGCGGCGTCGCCCGTTGTGTTGGCCGAAGCTTCGAGCACGCGTGCGCGGCTCAGATCACTTTCTGTATCCGCGATCAAGTCGCGGTTCCGACCGAAGCTGACCATCGCCGGGACTACGGCAATCAACGTGGTCAGTAGCGCCGCAGCCGCCACCAGAATTTGCTGGGTGGCGCGGCGTCGTAAACGTTTACTCGAGTGCATCCCCAAGTGGCGATCGGGAAAAATCACCTTCTCGAACAGTTCGGTAATGAAATAACTTTCGGGTTCGCGAGCCCGCTTCGGATCGGCCCCGGGCGCGGCGCGCAAGTCGAAGCCCCGGTGCATGTTCGCCAGGACGCGATCCATGGAGACACCGGTCTGCGTTCCGCTGGAAAAATAGAACCCGCGCAGGATCGGCGAATCGTGATACGGGTCTGCTCGGCAAAGCTCGTCGATGAAATGCCCAACCGCGGCGCGGAGCTCGTCGAACGCGATCGGAAATCCCAAGACCTTGCCGCGCACTTCGGAAACGGCTTCGCGCCCCAGGCGTTCCAGCATTCTGGCGTGAATTACCGAGCTGAGGACGTCGAACTCCTCGACGACAGCGCGTCCGGGCTCGGCGAGCCGAATGTCATCGAGGTCGAACGTGGTGCCCCAAGCTTGCGCGCGTTCGGCCTTGCTCAGGTCCCCCCAGAACTCGACGAATCCGCTCACCAAGTCGAGTTTGGTGAACAGCACGTAGATCGGCAGTACCATCTCGAGCCGATTCATCACTTCGTCGATGCGCGCGCGGATTTTCGCGGCCAAGTCATCGACGCCATCACCGGTTTGCAAGCTCTCGATGCTCACGCCAACGACGAGGCCGTCGAGCGGGCGATCAGGGCGAAATTTTCGTACGGTGTCGAGGAATACGAACCATTCGTCTTGATCCTCCTCCACGGTGGCGAAACGGCCGGCGGTGTCGAGCAAGATGGCATCACGCGAAAACCACCAGTCGCAGTTGCGAGTGCCCGCAGTGCCCCGAACTTTTGCGCTGCCGCCTGGCGGGACGGTGAACGAGAGCCCCGACTTTTCGAGTGCCGTGGTTTTTCCGGCCGCAGGCGGCCCGACGATGGCATACCAAGGGAGAGCGTAGAGCGCCGCGCTACCGCCCTTGCCGCCGAGCTTCGAGCGCTTGAGGCCTGCAATTGCGGCCTTCATCTGTTCGCGCAGTGCAATGATTTCGGGACGCCGGTCGGGGCGAACCTGGGCAGCCTGCGCCGTCGCCAACCGCAACAATTCGCGCTCCAACGCTTGTGCGCGCAGCGCCGCGCGCACGCGGCGAACCACGAACACGGTGAAGAATACGAATATCGCGAGCGTGGTCACGACCACCGCAATCCAAAGCGGAAGCTTGAGTAGCAAAACGATTGCCCAGCTCAGCGCGCTCACGAAGACGCATGCGATTGCCAACCACAACACGGCGCGATCCTCTTTCTAAGGGTTGGCTCGCAGCACCGGATTGGGTGACGCTTTGAGCGCCTCGCCGAGTTCGGAGCGCAGCTGGAGGTGCAAACCAAAGAGCACGAGCAGCATCAGGCCGGCGCACCCGGCGATCAGCGCGATCAACCAAGCGTTGCTGTTGCGGTCTGCACCGAGAAGATCCCTCGCCCGCGCGTTCGGCCCAAACTTATTCGTTGCCGGCAGGCTCTTGGCGAGCTCGCGGCGAGCGGCGTCGACGAAGCCGTTGACAGCGGAGACCTCTCCGCTCACGCCGTACGCGCCGCGGAAGCCAAGCGCCAAGCACAGGTAATAGACCTCCAGCGCGAGCGGCCGCGCGCCACTTTGCAATAGCGAGCGCAGGCGGACGAAGAAGTTCTCTCCGGCGGTGTACTCGCGATAAAATATGAGCTGTAGCGGTTGGCTCATCCACTCCGCTCGACCAGTCCAGCTCGACTTCAACACCTGCTCGTCGATGAACGCGACGAGCGCATAGCGCGCTTCAGCGAGGTCCGCTTCGGGCAAACCCGCGGCGCGCCCCTGAGCCACCGCGCCGTCGAGGGCGGCGACCGCGCGTCCTCGCAGCTCGGATGCCGCTGGCAAGTCCGTTGCGGTCGGTAGCCTCATGGCAAACTGGAGGCTATCGGCGCACGCTCGATACATTTGCGCGTTCATCGTGCGAATCCCGCGCCGGGCGGCTCAGCGGAGCTCAGCGGGATTGACCGCGTAAAGGGACATGACGGTGCCGCTCCAATCTGTATCCACAGGGAGATAGAGCGCGACGGAGCCGGTGCTGGAGACGTCGTCCCAGAACGGCCCTTCGCGGCGCACGCGGAAGAAGCACGAGCCCGGACGGAGCGGCAGCGCCCCGGACGGGTTCCACTCTACTTCTAAGCGGACACCGTGCCGTGCTTGCTTCACCACGTCGTAGATCTGGTTCCAACTGGCCATTTTGAGCACCGCCGGGACGCGCTCACGCACCAGTGCCTCGGACTGTTTCGACTGCACCGAGAGAAAAAATTCCTTCGCGAACAGGCGAGGGTCCGAGACTTTGCCGATGAACATGCCGTCTTGGCGATGTTCGAGCGGGATCTCGACGTACGCTTGTTCAATGCCGCCAGAGAGCAACGAAAGCACCCGGGCAAATAGCTCTTCGAAGACGTTGCCAAGGTCGAGATAGTTGAAATTAGGCACGCTCAACGGGTCTGCGTCCATCGAAAATGTGCACAACTGCCCGCCTAGACCGGTCAGGAGCAGATAGATCTCTTCCGGGTGAGCGCGACCGCTCTCGATATGATGACTCAATGCAGGGAGAGCACCGTTCAACGTGTGCAAGAGCCAAAACTTGCGCGCCTCGGAGCCGTGAAACTCGACGCTGCCCGCTTGTCGCTGGTTTCGGTCGGCCGACAGTTGGCGCTGGCGTGCTGCGATTCCGGCCAGCAAGCGCCGCAAGCCGCTGACCAAGAATGGGGCCGCTGAGATGCGCAAAACGGGCGGGACGTGGTTGTCGCGCACGATTACTTGGCCGCTGGCTTGTCGAACGAGCTCCGCGACGCGCATGGTGGCAAAGCCGTCTTGGGGTTCACCGCCGAAGAAGAGGCGCAGATTGGGCCGCGCGTATTCTATTTCTTGGCGCGAAGTGCCCGTGTTCACATCGGCAACTTCCAGGGGTTCGCGGACATAACGTCGCGCACCCAGATTTTTCGAGCTGTCCTCGAGCAGCGCTGAGCCAGATTCATGCGCGAGGCCCACGAACACCTCAAGCGTGGCCAGCTCCGCCGTAAACGCTGCCTCGAAGCTCCGAGGAGCAGGCGCCGGCTCGCGCTCGCCTTCGCCCGTGGCGATGCTCGCACCATCAGGCCAAATCGCCGACAAGCGGCGGAGCTTGAACTGACCCGATGTCAGCGCTCGCTCGTCTATGTCGAGAGCAGTGATGCCCCACGGGTAATGGACAACGGAGCCCACCCGATCAGAGAGCAAGTCTTCATGGTAGCGATCCTGATGTTGGAAGTGATGCTGACTCAGCAGCAACCCTTCGGTCCAAATTGGCTTGGCTACCATGACGACTCGGAGTTCGAGCCATGTGCGCTCGGACTGCTCGCTAACTTACTGGATGACACTTGAGGCACTCTGCACCGAGCGCCTGCTGATGCGGCCCCGACTTTAGGTTGGGATGTGCACAAAGGCGAGAGCTTCAGTCAGGCACGAGTAAAACGATACCCGACCGCGGGCCCGGGCCGGCGAAAGGGCTCAGGTCTCTTGGTTGCCGGCGATGTCCCAACCCATCGGGATAGAGGCGCCACCGCTACCATCCTTCTTTTGTGGAACGTATTCCACCTTCACGCGCGCGAAATTAAGCGTGATGTCCTCGGTCAGCTTGTCGTCTGACCCACTCCCGCCGTGGTCAACGGCGGCGATGATCAGGTCTTCCATGGTGATCGTCAGGTATTCGAGCGGCGTACCGCCCGCTTTCCGTACCACTAACGTCGCCGTCTTCAGGTGCTTGCCACTGCAACACAGCTTGAGGAGGAGCGGCGAAGCCCGATCAACGTACTTCGTGATCTTCAGGTCGCTCACCTGCACCTTCCCTGCCCCGCCGCCGGGGCCCTTGTGAGCGGTTCCCGTTTGAGTCATGCCCCACTTCCAAGACAAGATATCAATCTCGTCCGCGTGCTTGGCGTCAGCCGACTCCCCTTTGATGTCGTCAATCTTGATGAACATATCGTGCGCCATCGGAATCTCTCCTTACGAATTACCCGAATTGCTACCAGCCCCATTCACGAGCAGCAATCTAACCGTTACTCGTTCTCTGTCCTACCATTTACGACCGGAGGTCGCTGTACAGTTCTACTCTACGGCGGTTCGCGAGCGGCAGAGCTCAGACGCCTCTGACACGCTTGGTCCATTTCTGGGGTGAACCGCTGCTTACCCCAGTCAAAGGTGGCCGGAACGCATTGGTCTGCGCCGTCCTTGCTCGCCAACAGCTCCTTCAGCGCATCGCGGGCTTGCCAAACCACGTCTTTCGGCACTTGAACGGCGATCGAGCCCCCTGGTATCAGCGGGACCACGTCGCCGGAGAAGTCCAAATTGAGCGCGTGGAGCTGCGCGACGCTCATTGCTGCCGCGCGTGCGACGAGGCTCAGGCGTGTGCCCCCCGCGACCTCGAGATCGGCGGTCATTTGGGGCGCGCGGATCTGAACGCCAGCGAATTTTAGTCGCTGTAGATTGGCCAGGATCAGCGCGATGGCATCGACCGTGGGCGCGTAATTTGCGGTTTCGTCCGGCAACAAGTCGGCATCGACCAAATCCCAAAAGGAAGCGTCTCCACCAGCCTTTTCCAAGCGCGCGAGGACTCCGAACGGACCGAGGTTGTAGCTTGCGAACACCAGATCCCAGGAGCCGAGCTTCTGCCGGAGATCCGCGAGCATTCGGATCCCTGCCTCCGTAGATTTGAACGGACTATAGCGTTCGTCGATAGTGCCTTCGACGATGTTCAAATGGTACGCGCGCCCGGTCTCGGGCATGAATTGCCACAGTCCCGCGGCCCCGACCGGAGATTTGGCGCTGGGCTCGCAGCCGCTCTCTGTGAAGACTAGCGCCAGGAGCTCGGGCGGCAAATCATAACGAATCAAGGTTGACTGAATCAGGTCCCGATAGGCGCCGCAGCGGAACAACATGGACTGAAACGTCTCTCGGCCAACCGGGTTCTCCGTGTAAAACTCGAAGACACGCAGAACGCGCGGGTCGTCTTCCACCGGGATTCCTGGCATTTTCAGGCCGACCATCCAGCCCGAACGGGTTGTTTCGGTGTCCGAGCCGCGGCGCCGCTTCACGATCGTCGATTTGCCGTCACCGACGATCAGCTCGCGAACCTGCGACCAGGCTTTACACGTCGGGCTGCCGTCGTTGCATTTGCCTGCGAGCGCCTTGGATGCGAGCGCGGCCTGATCGTTCAGCAGCGACCGCAGCTCCGGGCTTTCGGTGCCGCCGTGCCCATGGACCTGCGCGAGGAGCGACATGAAGCGTTCGTCGTCGGCGATCAGACGCTCGCGAGGTGGAGCAATTCCGGGAGGTCTCGGCGCCGAAGCGGCGCCGGATCCGGGTACGGCGGCCAGGCTGGCGCTCGCGCTGAGCTCGGGCTCAGGGAGCTTGGGACGGCGACCGAACACGAGGAATGCCACCAACGCCGTGCCGGCCAAACCCAGGACTCCCACGCCGCCAACCCACAGCCCAACGCTCGGCGCCCGGGGCCTTGCGCGCAATGGCCTCGCGACAGCGGGCCTGGGCGGAGCGGATCTCGGTGGCGCAAATGATCGCCCCGGTCGCTCCGCGGGCCCGGGCGGCCGCACCGGAAAAGGCGCCGCGCGCTGCTCAATTTGCGCGAATTTTTGGGGCGAATCCGAGTGACTGCGCGCGTCCGGCGGCAAAGCGGGGAGGCCCAAAATGTCCGAACGAACGAACGGCGGCGGCGCGGACGAACGGCGCGGCGCCGCGCCGCGCGCGCCGATGGGCGTCAGCGACAGGACCCCCGCGTTGCCCTGGGCGTTCGCGTTGACTGGCGGCGCAACCGCGACTTCCGGGGCACGTTGCTTATTGAACGCTCGAAGACCGAGCATATTTTTCACGCCGAATTGCGGTCCGCTCGGCGGCGGGCGGGGCGCCCGAGCGGCGTCAGCAGGTGGGACGTGCGCTTGTAGCGGGGCGGGAGCAAGGGGGGCGGGAGAGGGGGCGGGAGCCACCGGCCAAGCCTGAGGCGAGCCGATGCCCTGCGGTGCACTACGCAAGGCTTCTGCAACCCGAGGCTCGGCCTGCCGCATGACGGTGATCATTGGAGGGCGCGCGATTTGCGGAGGGCCGCCGCTGGCCGGCTGCTTCGGCGAAGGAGCCGCGCCTGATTGGGCATTCTCCCCGGGCGCCAGCGTCTGCCGCGCCTGCGAGGCAAGCTCGGCAACGAAACCGAGCTGAGTCCGCAACCGTGCGAGCTCGGCGCCGGCTGTCAGTAACCGCGTATACTCGGAAATATGGTGCGCTAGCCCGCCAAACCCGGCCGAAACGGAGCGCTGCTGAAACTCAGGCGCATGCCGATTGAGCGCGTGGAGGCGCGACGGAGAGGGCGGGACCTCGGCCAACGCGCGCATCGAGGC
Source organism: Polyangiaceae bacterium (assembly GCA_039936055.1). GTDB lineage: Bacteria > Myxococcota_A > Polyangia > Polyangiales > Polyangiaceae > PMG-095. Next base: position 16,375 of record JBDTJC010000178.1, read on the forward strand.
GTCGATGTACACTGCCACCGCGGCCAGCAGAACGACCTTCTCTGGCGATCCGGGTGCGCCAAGGCCCTCGAAATCCTGCTCCCGCGGCACACCGGCTACCTAGCACAAAGTCTGGCACGGTGAAGCACGCCGCGATTTCGCTTCCATGCTATGTTGCGCGGGTTCGGTGGGCCCGGTGGCCGCCAGCGGGCGAGAATCGCCCGGTTTGTACGGGGCACATCGGGGCTAAATGACGACTCTCGTAGGTTCTTCCCAAAGCGCGTTGCACGGAGTCTTATCGTTGGTGCTCAATGGCGTCGATCGATCTTGAAAAACTGCTCGAGCCGATTTCCGACGCCGCACCCAGCGGCGTAAATCTCGAGTATGATACGGACTTCCTGACCCTTGAGCGACTCGCGCTCGGTAGGCCCGAGCTGCAGATGGGTGGGTCGGTTCGCCCGGCAGAGCCGCCCGACTACGAAGCATTAGCTCGTGAAGCGTCGCTACTGCTCGGGCGCAGCAAAGATCTGCGCATCGCCGTGTTGCTCTCGCGCGCGCTCGCCCATTTGCAAGGCTTCCAAGGCTTGACCGAAGGGCTCGCGTTGGTTCAGGGGTTGCTCGATCGTTACTTCCCGACGGTGTTTCCGGAGCTCGATCCAACTGAGGGCAACGACCCCACGATGCGCATCACAGCCATCGCTGGCCTCTGCGCTTCGGACATTCTGGCAGCGCTACGCTCGCGCCCGCTGCTCGTTTCGCGAACCTTCGGCCCGATCACCTTGCGAGATCTCGCGGCCGCAGCCGGCGGCGGCACGGCGTCGGAAGGCGCCAAGCCCGACCAAGCGAACATCGAGGCCGCCTTTCAAGATACGACCTTGCCGGAGCACCAGCATGCGGCGAATGTCGCGCAGGCGGCTCTCGCGCACCTTGCTGCGATTGAAACCGTGTTCCAACGCGAGCATGCGGGCCAGGGCCCGGAGCTAGCTGCGTTGGCGGACATCCTTCGACAAGCCCAGTATGCCCTCGTTTCTCGGCTCGAGCGGCGCATCGCGGCGGCGATGCCGGAGCAGCCGCCCGCCAGTGCCAGCGGGGCTGCGCCCCAAGCGGCAGGGGGCTTCAACGGCGAAATTCGCACCCGGGCGGACGTCCTCCGCGCCCTGGACAAAATCTGCGAATATTACGCGGAATTCGAGCCTTCGAGCCCGATACCTCTGCTGCTCCGACGCGGCAAAAGGCTAGTGTCGAAGAGCTTCCTAGATATCATTCGAGATATGGCGCCCGATGGGGTGTCGCAAGTGGAGTCAATCGCAGGGAAGGCCGACGCCTAGGTCGGCCGAGGGATTAGGAGCCTCGTTTGTCATGAGCAGCCAAAAGTTCATCGCTCGAAACCGCGCGCCGCGGGTGCAGATTGAGTACGACGTAGAGTTGTACGGCGCGGAAAAGAAAGTGCAGTTGCCGTTTGTCATGGGGGTCGTCTCGGACCTCGCCGGCAGCTCCGAAAAGGCACCGCTGCCGGTAGCGGACCGCAAGTTCTTGGAAATCTCCGTCGACAACTTCGACGAACGGCTGAAGGCGCTCGAGCCCCGCGTCAAAATGCAGGTGGCCAACACACTGACCGGCGAAGGCTCCGTAAAGATCGACATCCCGTTCGAGAGCATGGACGACTTCTCGCCCGGCGCGATCGCGCAGAAGGTGCCGGCCTTGAACGCACTGCTGCAAGCTCGCACGCAGCTAGCGAACCTCATCACGTATATGGACGGCAAGACCGGCGCGGAAGAGCTGATCGCCAAAGTCTTGAAGAACCCGGCGCTGCTGCAAGCGCTCGCCTCTTCACCTAAACCACCGAGCGAGTGAACCATGGCCGAGGCAACCGAAGCATCCAAGCAGACTGAAACCAGCACCGTCGAAGCCAGCGAGTTCGCGTCGCTGCTGAGGAAGGAATTCAAACCCCAAACCGATCGCGCACGGGAGGAAGTGGAGAGCGCAGTGCTCACGCTAGCGCAGCAGGCCCTCGCCTCCACTCCCATCCTCTCCGAGGACGCGGTCGAGTCCATTCAAGCCATCATTGCGGAGATCGATCGCAAGCTGAGCGACCAGATTAACGCAATCATTCACCATGCTGACTTCCAGGCCTTGGAAGGCGCGTGGCGCGGCTTGCACCATCTGGTCAACAACACCGAGACGGACCAGATGCTCAAGATCCGGTTCATGAACATCTCCAAGAAGGATCTGCACAAGACCCTGAAGCGCTATAAGGGCGCATCGTGGGATCAGAGCCCGATCTTCAAGAAGCTCTACGAAGAGGAGTATGGGCAGCTCGGCGGCGAGCCGTACGGCGCGTTGGTCGCGGATTACTATTTCGACCACAGCCCGGTGGACGTCGAAACGCTGGGCGAGCTCGGAAAGATCGCGGCCGCATGCCATGCCCCAGTCATCACGGGCACCGCGCCGACGCTGTTCCAAATGGAGACGTGGCAAGAGCTCGGCAATCCCCGCGACCTCAGCAAGATCTTTTCCACGCCCGAATATGCCGCCTGGCGTTCGCTGCGTGAGTCGGAAGACTCGCGTTACATCGGTTTGGCGTTGCCGCGCTTCTTGGCGCGCCAGCCCTACGGTGCCAAGTCGAACCCGGTCGAGCAGTTCGACTTCGAGGAGGAAACGAACGCCGACGCCAGCACGTACGCCTGGGCGAACTCGGCCTACGCGATGGCCGTTAACATCAACCGGTCGTTCAAAACGTACGGCTGGTGCTCGCACATTCGCGGCATCGAATCTGGCGGCGCGGTGCAGGGCTTGCCCACGCACTCCTTTCCGACCGACGACGGTGGCGTGGACATGACCTGCCCGACCGAGATCGGCATCAGCGATCGACGCGAAGCGGAGCTTGCCAAGGCCGGCTTCATGCCGCTCATTCACAAGAAGAACACGGACCTCGCGGCGTTCATCGGCGCGCAATCGCTACACAAACCGGAGACCTACGACGACCCGGACGCGAGTGCGAATGCCGCCCTCGCCGCGCGCTTGCCGTATCTGTTCGCGACCTGCAGGTTTGCGCACTACTTGAAGTGCATCGTGCGCGACAAAGTCGGCTCCTTCAAAGAAGCCGACGAAATGCAGCGCTGGCTGCAGAGCTGGATCATCTCCTACGTGGACGGCGACCCAACGCATTCGAGCGAAGAAACCAAGGCACGCAAGCCGCTCGCGGCAGCCGAGGTCGTCGTCGAAGCCGATCCGGAGAATCCCGGCTACTACAACTCGAAGTTCTTCCTCCGGCCCCACTATCAGCTTGAGGGGCTCACCGTATCGTTGCGGCTGGTTTCGAAGCTACCGTCGGCCAAGGCGGTTTGAGCGAGCGCCGAGTCCCGTTAGTGCGAGCCCAGGCTCGCGCTAGCCGGACTCGGCAGTTCGTCCCGACATCATGGCTGACCACACGACCAGCGAGCGTCTGCAGCCGTCCCTTTTGGATCGCCTCACGGATGACGAACCCGGACAATTGCACGAGTCGCGCGAGCGGCGCGTTCTGTCGAGCCAACGCTTGCGCGACAGCGTGCGGCGAGATCTCAATTGGCTGTTCAACGCCACGAATTTGACATCGCTCCAAGCGCTCGATGACTTTCCGGAGGTCGAGCGGTCGACCATCAATTATGGTCTCCCGGACTTCGCGGGTCGCATCGCATCAGGCATCGAGCGGGACGCGATGGAGCGACTGTTGCGTCGCGCGATCTTGGACTACGAGCCGCGCCTGACTCGCAACTCGGTCCGCGTGAAGTTGTCGGTCGACGCGGATTCGCTCGACCACAACGCCATGAATTTCAGCATTCAGGCCGAGCTTTGGGCGCAGCCGCTTCCGCTGCGTCTTTTCCTCCGAACGGATCTGGATCTGGAGACAGGGGAGGCGGTCGTTTCGGAGGACGTCCGACCGAAAGGCGGCTGATGGATCAGCGCCTGCTTGCCTACTACAATCGCGAACTCCAGTACGTTCGCCAGCTGGGAGGCGAATTTGCCAAACAGTTTCCGAAGATCGCCGGCCGCCTCGGACTGGACTCCTTCGAGTGCGCCGATCCGTACGTCGAGCGCTTGCTTGAGGGGTTCGCGTTCTTGGCGGCGCGTGTCCAGCTCAAGATTGACTCGGAATTCCCGCGGTTCACCGAGAATTTGCTGGAGATGGTGTACCCCCACTATCTGGCTCCAACGCCGTCCATGACGGTTGTGCAGTTCGAGCCGAACCACCGTCAGGGCATCCTCAGCGAAGGCTTTTTGATACCGCGCGGGACGTCCCTGCGCGGCAATGTCGGAGCCGGTGAGCAGACACCGTGCGTGTACCGCACGGCGCACGACGTCACGCTCTGGCCGCTGGAAATCGTCGGGATTTCACATTCGGCATTCCTCGGTGACATCGGCGACGTTCAGCTCGTCAACCGTCGCCCGATTCGCGGCGCCGTGCGTTTGAAGCTACGCACGACCGACGGTACCCCGATGAAGCAGCTGTCCCTCGACAGGCTGCCGCTGTTCATTCGTGGCACCGATCAAACCGGTCTGCGGCTGTTCGAGCTCCTGCTCGGCGCGTCCCTCGGCTCGGTGATCCGCTCGCCCCAGGACGACTTCCGCGAGGTCGTCTCGAAAGACGCCGTTCTGCCGCAAGGGCTGGCAGAAGAGCAGGCACTGCTGCCGAACGTGCCGAAAGCATTTCAAGGCTACCGCTTGCTCCAAGAGTACTTCGCGTTGCCGAACCGCTTCATGTTTGCGGAACTCGTTGGGCTCGGGTCAGCCGTCAAGCGCTGCTCCGGGAACGAGCTGGAGGTGATCATCCTCGTCGATCGCCACGACCCGGTCGTCGAGCGCGGGCTCTCGGTCGCGCAGGTCGCGCTTTTCTGCTCCCCCGCCATCAATCTGTTCCCGCGGCGAGCGGACCGGATTCACCTGACGGACCGTACGCACGAGTACCATGTCGTTGCGGATCGTACGCGGCCGATGGATCTGGAGGTGCACACCGTTTCGGAGGTGGTTGGGTACGGTGCGAGCACCGAAGCGCGGCGCGATTTTGCGCCATTTTACTCGTGCACGGAGCGCTCGCCGCATCGCCCGGACGCGGCTTACTACACGCTCCATCGCGAGGCGCGGGTGACCTCGACGCGACAACGTCGAAACGGTCCGCGTTCGAGCTACCTCGGCAGCGAGCTGTTCATCTCTCTGGTCGACGGGCAAAACGGCCCCTATCACGCCGAACTAAAACAACTATCCGTCCAAACACTGTGTAGCAATCGGGATCTGCCGCTTCACCTCTCGGTCGGCCTGAGCACGACCGATTTTCACATCGAATCTGGCGCCCCCGTCAGCTCCGTGCGCTGCGTCGCAGGTCCGACGGCACCGCACGAATCACGCGCTTGGGGCGGCACCTCCTGGCGTCTCATCAGCCACCTGTCGTTGAACTACCTGTCGATCACCAATACCGGTGAGGGCGACGGCGCAGCGGTGCTCCGCGAATTGCTACAGCTCTACGCTCACCTTGCCGACACTAGCCAATCACGGCAGATCGAAGGCGTTCGGGCGGTCGCCAGCACTCCGATCGTGAGGCCACTTCCGATGAGCGGCCCGGCGAATTTCGTGCGCGGGCTGGAGCTCGTGCTCGACTGCGATGAAACGGCGTTCGAAGGCACGAGTGTGTTCCTTCTGGGCATGGTGCTCGAACAATTTTTCTCGAAGTACGTGTCTCTCAATTCGTTCACGGAAACCGTGCTCCGCACCACACAACGCGGGCAGATCATGCGCTGGCCAGCGCGTATCGGGCGGAGGCCGACAGCATGAGCTTCCTCTCGAAGCTGGCGGCGGCGCCGCAGCGCTTCGATTTTCACCAGACCTTGCGTCGGCTGGAGAATCTGTTTCCCGACAGCCCGCGTTGGGGGGCTGCTGCTGGCCCAGGCGCAGAGCCCATTCGCCTTGGGCAAGACCCGTCGCTCGCGTTCGGCGGCGCCATGCTTTCGGCGTTTCGGCCGTCCGAAGGCGACCTTCCGGGCCGGCTTTCGGTGGCTTTTTTTGGCTTATTCGGCCCGCATGGGGCACTTCCGTTACACTTGACGGAGTACGCTCGCGACCGAATTCGCCACTCGGGCGACCGCACGTTCGCGGGCTTCGTCGACATTTTTCAGCATCGGATGCTCGTGTTGTTTCATCGCGCGTGGGCGGCCTCTCAGCCCACGGCGTCACTCGACCGCCCGGATTCGGACCGGTTTCAAGCCTACGTGGCGGCCCTCTTCGGTCATGATTTCGCCACGCGCAGCGCGGACCCCGCTGCCCAATGGGCGAGGTTGCAGTACGCGGCGCATTTTGCCAGTCCGAGTCGACATCCTTCGGGTCTCGAGTCGATCGTCAGCCACTATTTCGGCGTGCCGGCCGCAGTCGAGGAGTTCATCGGGCGCTGGCTGGAGCTTCCGGAGTCCGCTCTTTTTCGTCTGGGTGTATCGGCGGAAGTCTCGACCCTCGGGCTGACCGCTGTGCTCGGCCGGCGCGTCTGGCGTTGCGACCAAAAATTTCGCATCGTTGTCGGTCCGCTATCGCGCGCCGAGTTCGAGCGCTTCTTGCCTTCGGGAAATGCGCTCGCCAAGTTGCGGGACCTCGTGCGCGCCTACGTGTGCGACGAGCTGGATTGGGACCTCCGGCTAGTGCTCGGCGAAGAGGAGAGCGATCAAGCTCAGTTGGGCGACGATAGTCGCCTCGCTTGGAACGCCCGACTCGGCGCCCGCCCACCGGGCAAAAGCGTGTACGTGATCGTGCATCCCGAAACGGGCCGGACGGAACGCAGCGTGGCATAGCGCTAGCCGCGCTGCATTTGAAGCGCTGCGCGTTGTAGTGGTATGAACAGCGGAGACGGCGCATTGGGCGGCAGAGGGCCGCAAAACGCGCGTAACGTGGAAGATTCCCAGGGGAGCCAGCATGACCGAGATCAGCCGAGTCAACCTATTCGGTAAGCTGAACGAGGTTTGTTACCAAACCATCGAGAGCGCCGCCGTATTCTGCAAGCTCCGCACCAACCCGTACGTGGAGATTGCGCACTGGCTTCACCAAATCCTGGCGACGCAGGATTCGGACTTGCAGCACCTCGTGCAGCATTTCGAGCTCGATGCCGGTAGCCTAGCGCGCGATCTCACGAGCGCGCTCGACCGCCTGCCACGCGGTGCCTCGTCGATCTCGGACCTGTCGACGCAAGTCGAGGAATCCGTCGAGCGTGCTTGGGTCTATGCCTCGCTCTTGTTCGGTGAGTCGCGCGTTCGCACCGGGCATTTGCTCGTGGGTTGGTTGAAGACCCGCACGTTGCGCAATGCCCTCCTCGCCACCTCGAAAGAATTCGGCAAGGTGAACGTCGACACGCTGACCGAACGTTTCTCGGAGCTGACGGCGCGTTCTGCCGAGGCCCGGCTCTCGCGGAGCGCTAGCGAGCCCACGGCCTCGGCGTCCGAGGCAAGCGGCGCTGGCGTTCCGGCGCAATTGGGCAAGCAAGAAGCCCTCGCCCGCTACACGATCGACCTGACCGAGCGCGCGCGTTCGGGAGAGATCGACCGCATCGTCGGTCGCGACGAGGAGATTCGGCAACTCGTTCAGATTCTGATGCGACGAAGGCAGAACAATCCGATCCTAACGGGCGAGGCCGGCGTCGGAAAGACTGCCGTCGTCGAAGGGTTTGCGCAACGCCTCGCCTCCGGAGACGTGCCGCCTCAATTGAAGGACGTCAGCTTGCGCGCTCTCGACATCGGATTGCTCCAGGCCGGCGCGAGCATGAAGGGTGAGTTCGAAGGGCGCCTGCGGCAGGTAATCGACGAAGTGCAGGCATCACCGAAGCCAATCATTTTGTTCGTGGACGAAGCCCATACGCTGATCGGCGCCGGCGGCGCCCAGGGCACTGGTGACGCAGCCAACCTATTGAAGCCGGCCTTGGCGCGCGGGAAATTGCGCACCATCGCCGCGACGACGTGGGCGGAGTACAAGAAGTATATCGAGGGGGATCCTGCGCTAACTCGCCGATTCCAGGTCGTGAAGGTCGACGAGCCGAGCGAGGCCAAAGCCGTGCTGATGATGCGCGGAACGGCGTCCGCGCTCGAGAGTCACCATCGCGTGCAAATTCTGGACGAGGCCATCGTCGCCGCCGTCAAACTGTCGAAGCGCTACGTGCCCGATCGTCAGCTGCCGGACAAGTCCGTGAGCTTGCTCGATACCGCGTGTGCGCGGGTCGCCGTCAGCCAGCACGGAGTCCCTGCCGAGCTCGAGGACTCACAGCGCCGAATCGACGCCCTCACCCAAGAACTTGAGATTATCGCGCGGGAGCGCAGCGTCGGTGTGGACATCGGAAAGCGGGCGAGCGAAGCGGAGACCGCGCTCAGTACAGAGCGAGAACGCCTCGGCTCGCTCCAAGCGCGCTTCGAAAAGGAGAAAGGTCTGGTCGACACGATCCTGGCCCTTCGCGCCAAATTGCGCGCCGCAGGTCAACCCCTGCCCGACGACGCAACGCCACAGACCGACCGAGCTGCGGACGCTGACTTGCTCACGGATCTACGCGCGCTCGAAGCTTCACTGCTCGAGCTTCAGGGCGAAGCTCCGCTCGTTCTGCCGAGCGTGACCGAGCAGGCGGTCGCGCTGGTAGTGGCTGAATGGACCGGTATCCCCACCGGCCGCATGGTGAGAAATGAGATCGAAGCAGTCCTGAACGCCTCGCAGCTGCTCAGCCGACGCGTGGTCGGTCAAGATCACGCATTAGAGATGATTTCGCGGCGCATTCAGACCGCCCGCGCGGGGCTCGAAAACCCGGGCAAACCCATCGGCGTGTTCCTGCTCGCTGGACCGTCTGGGGTTGGAAAGACCGAAACCGCGCTGGCGCTAGCGGAGGGGCTGTACGGCGGCGAGCAGAACGTAATCACCATCAACATGAGCGAGTTTCAAGAGGCTCACAGTGTGTCGACTCTCAAGGGCGCTCCGCCGGGCTACGTCGGCTACGGAGCGGGAGGCGTGCTCACGGAGGCAGTCCGGCGCCGCCCTTATAGCGTGGTGTTACTCGACGAGATCGAGAAGGCGCACCCAGACGTGCACGAGGTATTTTTCCAAGTGTTCGACAAGGGGTTCATGGAGGACGGGCAAGGCACGTTCATCGACTTCAAGAACACGATCATCTTGGCGACTTCGAACGTGGGCAGTGATTTGATCATGGGGCTGTGTGCCGGAGAAAACCGACCGGACCCAACGGACATCACCGAACGCTTGCGCGCGCCGATGCTGCAGGCTTTTCCGGCGGCGCTGCTCGGCCGCATGGTCGTCATCCCCTACTATCCCTTGGGCGACGAGATGCTGAGAAGCATCATTCGGTTGCAACTCGACCGCATCAGCCGTCGCGTCTTGGAACGCTATGCCGTGCCGCTTGATTACGACCAGTCAGTGGTTGACCTCGTCGCTCAGCGTTGCTCAGAGGTCGAAAGCGGCGGCCGGGCCATCGACGCCGTGCTCACGAACTCACTGCTACCGCAAGTGAGTCGCGAGCTATTGTCATTCACCTTACAAGGCAAACCGGTGACGCGCGTCGCCGTGCGCGTTGAAAGCAGCCAATTTACGTATTCGTTCGAGTGAGTTCGTGCGGCGGGCCTGGGTTCGTCATCAATAGCCCCAGTCCTCTCGCTTCGCCGGCGCAGGCTTCGGCGGCTCGGCGGGGGCGGCACGGATTGCAGGTGCTGGCGCAGCGGCTGCTCGCTTCGGAGTTTGCGTGCGTGGCGCGGGGCTGACCCTCGGCGATCGCGCCCGTGGCACCTGGCTGTCGCTCGCCGGCAACGGCAACCCGACGTCTGGCGAGGGAACTGGCGCTGCGACCTCCTCGGGCGCAGGCGCTGCGGTTGCCACGGGCGTTATCGTGGGTGGCCCGTTCAGCGCGCCGCTTGCAACCGGTAGCGCTGCGCTCTCGGCGGCTGCGGGATCTTTGCTTTGCGCATGCCAGAAAGCGACGAAGCCGACGACGACGAGCAACGCCAACACGGCCCCGCTTAACGACAAAAAGAGCACCAATGAGGTCTTCGAGCGGAGCGGCAGCTCTGGCGTCAAAAGCCTCGGGTCGCGCGTCGCCCCGAAGCTGGCCGGCGTGGGCGAAGCCAGCGTCCTGAGTGAGACATCCGAGCGAACCCCACCGCCGCTGGGCGAAAGAGAAAGTGGGTGCTGAGACGAGAGCCGCGTTTGCCCACCCTGCGGCGTCAACAGACTGGGCCGGAGATTCACCGTGCTGGAACCGTCATCCGAGGTGGCCCACGCCGTCAGGGCCGCCATCATTTCCTGCGCAGTCTGAAAGCGAGCTGCGGGATCGCGCGCCATCGCTTTCAAGACGAGGTCGGATAGACGCTGGTCGATGCCCGGGACACGTTCCGCTGGGGGCTGCGGATCCTCCAGCACGATCTTGAAAATCAGATCGTTGAAATTCTGAGCGTTAAAAGGCACCTCCCCCGTGATGCATTCGTAGAGAATGACGCCCACAGCGTAGAGATCGCTGCGCGCGTCGGCATCCCCGGTGCCGCGCGCTTGTTCGGGCGACAGGTAATACGGCGTTCCGACGACCATGCCCGTCTTGGTCATCTTCAAGGCGTCTTCCGTGTTCATTCCGATCTGGAACTTGGCGATGCCGAAGTCGATGATCTTGACGAAGTCCGCTGCGCCGGATCTTTGGCGCACAAGAAAAACATTGTCGGGCTTCAAATCACGATGCAGCACCAAGGCCTCGTGCGCGGCACCCAGCCCCGTCAACAGCTGCTGAGCGATGGGCAGGAGCTCAGCGGGAGTGAGCTGGCCAACGCGGCGAATACGCGAATCGAGCGTTTCACCGTCGAGAAACTCACTCACCATGTAGCGTGAGCCGTCGGGTAACACGCCGACGTCGAAGATTTGCAGAATGTGGTCGCTGCCGATTCGACCAGCAGCGCGAGCCTCGCGTTCGAAACGGGTGATGGCATGCTCTGCCGCGGCCGCGTCCGCGTGCAATTCCTTCACGGCCACGCGACGATCGATCAGCAGGTGCGTGGCCTCATAGACCGACCCCATGCCACCCGTGCCGATCAGGCGGATGATTCGGTATTTCCCATCCAGGATCTGGCCAACTTCCACCGCCATGCGAATTGCAGCCAGCTTAGCAGGACTCGCGGCAGGCGACAGGTAAACGCGGCGCTTGGCAGTTGTCGGCGCATTGGCCTACGATGCAGCTGGATTAGATGCGAGCGAATTTCTTGTCGGCTGCCGGTGTTTTGCTGATTTTGGCGCCAACCACGAGGGCGTTCGCCCAAACGGACTTGGAGCGGGCCGCAGCACGCGACGCGGCGGATACGGGGCGCACTCAGTTCGAGGCGGGGCGCTACGCCGAGGCGATAGACTCCTTTTCCCGCGCTCAGCAGTTGGTAGCCGCCCCGCCCCACTTACTGTTTCTCGCGCGAGCTCAAGCCAAGCTTGGCAAGCTCGTGGAGGCGCACGAGAACTACCTGAAGATCACGCGCGAAACGCTGCCCCCCAAATCCCCTAAGGTCTTCATCGAAGCCCAGAGCGCCGCAGAGCGGGAACTCGACGCGCTCGAGGCGCGGCTTCCTTCAGTAACGATCGCCGTACAAGGCGCGCCCGCGGGTGGCGTTAGCGTACAGATGGATGGAGCGACCCTTTCGTCGGCGATGGTGGGTATCCCGTTACCGGTCGACCCGGGGCAGCACGTCTTTGCGGCGCGCGGCGCATCAGCCCAAAGTGCGCCCGTCACGGTAACGGTTGCAGAAGGCGCGAAGGAAACGGTCATGCTAACGCTCCGGCCGAGCACGCCGTCAGCCGCTGCGGCGCACAAGCCCGGAGCGAGCACTTCAGCGGACCTCACCAGCGAGCCGCTCGCAGACGACACGGGGCACTCGAACGGCTCGGGCTTGCGCGTGGGTTCCTACGTGGCGTTCGGAGTGGGTGCCGTGGGGCTCGGTCTGGGCGCGTACTTTTTGGTCAAATCAAGTAGCACCCGCAGCAGCTCGAACGCCTTGTACGACAGCTACAGCTGCAACGCCACGGGGTCTTGTACCGCAGCGCAACAAGCGGCTTACTTCGGAAAAGTCGACGACGCCAATAGCCAACGCAATCTCGGCGTCGGCGCGCTCGTCGTGGGCGGCGTTGGCGTGGTCACCGGTATCACGCTCTTGATCTTGAGCTCCGGGCAGGGCACCGCGACCGCGCAAAACAACGCGCCGCACCTCACGCCTCTGGTCGGCTTTCGCTCATTGGGCTTAGCAGGAACGTTCTGAGCCCATCGATCTCACCGGGCAGCCTCCCCCAATAACGCTTCGATGAGCGGCATGACGGCCGCGCTCAGCAACTGATAGCCCGCTGGGGTGGGATGGATGAAGTCTCGCATCGTCGAGTTCGACAGTGTGCCGTCCGGCTCGAGCATTATCGAGCCCACGTCGTGAAAGCTCACGCGCGGCGCCTGAAGACTCGCCAGGAGCCGATTGGCTTCGATGATGCGCGACCGCAGCGGATCGGTCGGCTTTTGGCGAGCCGGTAGTATCGCGAGCAGGAGCAGCTGCGTCTTGGGCAATGCCGCCTGGATAGCGACGACGATGGCTCGGATGCCGGCGACGGTCTGTTGCGGCGAAAACCCGCCGGCGAGGTTGTTGACGCCGACCATCAGCACGAGCACTTCGGGGTTCGTTCCCAGCAGCGTGCCGTGATCAATACGCCACAGGACATTTTGGGTAAAATCGCCGGCAATCCCGAGATTTAGCGGCGTGTATTTAGCGAAGCTCTCTCGATAGGCGGGTGACGCGCCCCAGCCTTCGGTGATCGAGTCACCGAGGAAGATGACCTTCGCCTGCGCGCGATTGGCGGCGTGTAGCTGACGCTCGTGGTGCGCGCGCCACTCTTCGGAGATCAACCCGGGTTCTGCGCCAATCCGTGGCACGGGCTTGTCAGCGACGTTTTGCGGGTAGGCCTTAAGAGTCGGCGAGAGAGGCGAGCTGGTCGGCGTAGGTCTCGTGACTGCCGTCGGGAGCGCCAAAGCGGGTGCCTCGGTTATGGCTGGGGACTCGGAGAGCGCTGGCAACCGCAGCTCCGGTGTTGGTTCGACGGACGCCGGCGCTCGGGGGAGTGCAGCGGCGCTCGATGCCGAAGCGGCCGCTTGAGCGCTGACAGGGCGACCGACACCAGTGACCCAGAGAATGCCGAGAATGAGCGGCAAGCCGAGCGCGGGAATGATCAGCACGAGCCACTTCCAACCGGGCCGGCCGAGCAGCATCGAGCCGGCGACCGCTGGGCTCGCGCCATACTCTAAAGCCCGCCCGAGCCGCGGCTCGCGGGCGCGCGGCGCGCTCGTGACCGGCGAAGATCCGTGTTCGTGACGTAGCCGCTCGCCGAAGAACGCCGGCAAGGGCAGCGCTGCGGCGCGCTCGATCGGACTCAACCGCCGCGGGTCCAAGCGCGACGGGGCGGCGCGCAGGGGCGGCGCGACGGAGCTCAAGACGTCGACTGGCCGAGAGGACACTCTCAGGCACGCTTGGCCAAAACGCAGCTCGCTTCGATCCGCGGCTTCGTGCCATTCGCTGTTGAGCGGCAGATTCTGTAAATACGTCGCTGCTCCGGCGTCCGCGCTCGCGACGTACAGGCGTTGGCCGTCGAACCGCAGCCACAAGTGAACGCTCGCAACCCCCTCGGCAGACACGACCCATTCGCCTTGCGAACCGACCGAAAGCGGCGCCCGCGCCTGACCCGGACTGAAGGTGCGGCTGAGCTCGCGTGCATTGCCTTCGGCAAGGGTCACGACCAGATCGAGTTGCGGAACAGTCATGGTCGGCCGCGATCCGCGGGGGCATCACTCCGACGACGGCCGCCCACCCATGCACCTGGCTCTCGGGGAAAGTCTGGATTCCCCAGCGATAACGTCATGGCTCCGTTCCCGAGCTCGACTCTCGTCCAAACGCACCGCGCGCGCAATATCACGGCCGTCGGAGCGGCGGGCGTGGCGTTCATCGCGTGCCATTCGGTACATTTTGCCAAACGATAGGAGGCTTGAAATCTGAACGGCGACGGGCGCCGCCTGGCCTTGGAGTCGGGTTCGGGCCGGCAAACGTCGACTTTGACTTGCAGGTCGCCGCTTAACGCCTAAAGCACGAGCTGCAACGTCGTGCAGGTGCGCCCACGCCGTCCGGACTCGGGCTTCGACACGGTCGCTCCTTCCAGGCCCTGGGGACTTTCCGAAAGACGAGCTGGAGGGCACCACGCGATGGGACGGGATGGCAATGACGCCCAGAGCCGCTCGTCACGATTTCCGAATCCCCTTGCACGCGCCCTCGGCTCGCTCTTGCCGAAATTCAAGGCTAAGACCTCCCAGCGCTGAGCGCTGGACAGCGCGCGCCGCGGAGCCTAGGGTACTGGGCATGCGCTGTGGGAGAGGACAGCTGAAGCGTGGGTAAGCCGGCGGCTCGCAGTGGGGACATGCACATGTGTCCGATGGCGACGCCAGGCGCACCACCCATTCCTCATGTTGGTGGACCGGTAAGCATCGGCTGCCCCACGGTATTGATTGGCGGCATGCCGGCCGCGCGCTCCGGAGACATGTGCGTGTGCGTCGGTCCACCGGATGTCATTGCGATCGGCTCGACTACCGTTTTGATTGGCGGCATGCCGGCTGCGCGCATGGGTGACATGACCGCCCACGGCGGCTCCATTGCCGCGGGCTTGCCCACCGTATTAATCGGGGATTCGGCCTCGGCCCAGAGCAGCGCACTGAATGGCGCAGCCGCGAACGGCGCGGCGCTCGCCGAGCATTGTCCGGGCTGAACGTGGTCACGCGAGCGAGGCTGACGACGCTTTCAGGGCCGACGGAGGGCGCGTTCGTGGAGCTTGCACCCGGCAGGCGCGCCGCGGTCGGGCGCCTCGTCGGCGCAAATCAAATGAGTGTTCCGGATCGCTTCTTGGCGCCGACACAATTCATCGTCGAATGCGGAGCAGACCGCTGCGTAGTGCAGGACGTGAGCGCGCCGCCGAAGAAGCACATCCATTGTCAAGCGCTGGGCTGCTTTGTCGGCGGCCTGCGCAACACGCCGTGCTCGGACAAAGTGTGCGAGCAGAACGACCTGAGCATCGCCGGCGGCGTGCACGTGAACGGGAAAAAGGTCCGCCAAAGCACGCTCGAAAACGGGGACATCATCACTGCCGGCGGCTCGGCTTTCCGGTGCGACCTGGGTCAGTTGCCGACCGCAGAGCCCGTGCCCCCGGCCAAAGTGCTGCCACTGGCGCTCGCTGCCGAACAACACGCGCGAGCCGTCGCCTTCTTTGCCGAGCAGCGCCAGCCCATATTCGCCATCGTCGACGCCGCACGCAGCCTCGCCGCGCTGAGCGCCGTGGTGACGCACGGCGAGCTCTATTACTCACTGTACGACGGCGCTCCGGGCGAGCAGCTCGCAGACGTTGCGCCGCACCTCGTCTCGCTGCCTCAGCGCTCCGCGTTGCTGGCCACCTTGCTGCGCGACCATTGGGGCGACAGCCGGGTCACGTTCCTCTTCGCCGACGCAGATTTCAAGAGCGTGCGCCGGCAACTGCGGCGCTTTCTCATGGTGGAGGACGAGCAAAACAAGAAGATGTACTTCCGGTTCTACGATCCGCGGGTACTGCGGGCCTTCCTGCCCACCTGCACGCCAGCAGAATGCATGGATTTCTTCGGGCCGATCGCCTGGTTCGTGGTCGAAACCGAACAGCACGGGTTGGCGCACGCGTTCTCGTACACAGCCGGTAGCTTGCTCCGCAC
Organism: Polyangiaceae bacterium; assembly: GCA_039936055.1. Lineage (GTDB taxonomy): Bacteria > Myxococcota_A > Polyangia > Polyangiales > Polyangiaceae > PMG-095. The sequence continues at coordinate 32,126 of JBDTJC010000178.1, forward strand.
GGAGAGCGTTCAGTTCTGAACGGCGCGGCATGAAGATCAAGAACGCGCGCCTGTATCCGACTGCTTTTCTGTACGGGAAAGCTGCGCCGAGCGAAGCGTTCATGGCTTTCGTCGTCAAGGCGACCTTCCGCATGAACACGCGGCGCAGCGTCGCCACGGACGCGAAGAAGCAATGGCCAGTCTTGACGACTGATGTGCCCTACGAGAAGAAGGCACCCAAGAGTCTGCTCCGTTTCGAATCCGACCTCGTCGCATTCAAGCCGCGCGCCGATATCGTTCTGGTCGGTTCCGCCTACGCGCCGCGCGGCCAACCCGCGAAATCCCTCGACGTCGAGATTCGAGTGGGCAACACCGAACGGGTGTTGCGCGTCGTCGGCGACCGAATGTGGTCGTTCCCAGTGCGCGACCAGCACGCACCCATTTGCGTCGGCCCGAACGAGTTCGTCGAAATGCCACTCACCTTCGATCGCGCATTCGGCGGCATCGACGCGCACGCCTCGCTCGACCCGACCCTGCCCCGTTTCCGCCCCTGGTGCGCGCAAAACTACGGAGGGCGCGGCTACATCGGCGCCCTCAGCGTGGACTCCATCCACAAGACGCCGCTGCCCAACATCGAGGACCCGAGCGACCCGATCCGAACCATCGCCAGCCACCCTGTACCGATTGGCTGCGGCTTCTTCCCGCGCAACAACGAACCGCGCTTTTCGTACGCCGGGACGTTCGACGAACGGTGGAAAGCCGAGCGCGCTCCCGAGCTGCCCGAAGATTTTCGATTCGAGTACTACAACGGCGCGCATCCACACCTGCAAGTCGATGGTTATCTGACGGGCAGCGAAGCGGTCACGCTGACGAATGTCTCCAAATCTCGTCCGCGCTTTGAATTCCTATTGCCGGGCATACGGCCCGTGCTCACAGTGAGCCGGCACCCTTGGCCGAGCGACACGGAGAGCCCGAATCGGTCCGCACCGCTCGCCGTTGAGCAAGTTTACCCCGCGTTCGACACGCTCGTGTTCATCCCCGATCGCGAGATTTTCTTTCAGGTTTGGCGCGGGATCATTAAGATTCGCGATCCGGCGGCGCTCGAAGTCTCCGAAGTGCGGGTGGACTACGAGTCGACGGCTGCGCAAAGCGCCTCTAGCTGGCCCGCGCGCTAATGGCTACCTTTCGCCTTCGCCCCGCACACATCGCAGGGTTGCGCCGAGACCGCTTCGCCGCGGGCCTGCAGGAGCGGCTGAAGGCCGAAGGCAAAACCACCAGTTATGATCCTGCAAGCAGCGTCGTCCAAGGCACCGACGCTGTAGGACGCACGTTCGCCTATCGTCTCGGTGCGGACGGCTTCGTCGACGCCGTAAAAAGCCCCGCGGGGCGAGTCTCCTACCTGCGTAGCGATGCCGAGGGCAACTTGCTCGAGTTCATCGAGCCCTCCGGACAGGTTAGCCAATTCTCGTACGACGAACGGGCGGTACCCATTGGCTTTGGGCGCGATGGCCAGCCGCTGGCTCAGTTCGAAGTCGATGCCGAACGCACCCGCAACGATGTCACGTTCTGGGACGGCTCTCGAGCCAGCGCAACGTTCGACGCCAGCAATCATCCGCTTTCGCTGACCAACCGCGTGGGCGCGACGGAACGCTTCACTTACGATGCCAAAGGACGGCTGCGCGCGTTCATCGACGCGAACGGCGCACCAACTCAATTCTTCTACGGAGACAACGGCAAGGTCGCGCGAACCCTGTACCCGGACGGGCACAGCGATTTTGCCTCCTACGATGCCGCCGGCAACGTCGAAGGGCTGCGGGCGAGCGGCAAGCGAAGCCTCCTCGTCACTTCGAATCAAGACGGTCGCCCTACCGAGATCAAGCATCCCGACGCGACCAGCTGCACGTTCGAGTACGACGAAGCCGGTCGCGTCGTCGCGGCGGAGAGCCCGAGCGCAGCTTCGTCCTACCGCTACGGGGACGCGGGCGAGCTGCTCGAGGAAACGAACGGCGCGCACTCCTTCAAGTTCGAATACGACCCGACCGGCTTGTTACTCTCGATCGAGTACCCGGATCAGAGCCGCGTCGCGTTCGAATACGACCTCGACAAGCGTCTGGCACGCATCACGGATTGGTCGGGCGCCGGCACCACGTTCCGTCGGGAGATCAATGACCGCTCCGAGGCCACGCGTTGGCCGAACGGGCTAGAAACAGCCGTAGCGCTCACTCCGGCGGGGAAACTAGAGCGCAGCTCGACGCGCAACACCCGAAGCGGCGCGATGTTGTACGAGACACACGCGGCATTCGACGTGCAGGGGCGCATCGCATCGGTCGCCGATTCGGAATTCGGCAAGCGCGAGTACAGCTACGACGCCGAATCCCAGCTGCTAGCCGTGCGCGCGGGCACTGGCGAAGCGCTCGAGTGGTTCTCCTACGACCCGGCCGGCAATCGCAGCAGCAACAACGGCAACCGCGTGGAGCTCGGCCCGGGCAATCGCTTGCTCTCCGCCTGGAATGCGCGCTGCAGCTACGACCGGCACGGCAACCTGACCGAGGCCGTGTGGTGCGGCAAAGCTTGGCGCTACGGCTACGACGCCCGCAACCAACTCGTCGAAGCCGAGGGTCCGGAGGGTAAAGCCCTCTTCGAATATGACGCGTTCGGCCGCCGCACACTCAAGCAAAGCAGCACGAGCAAGACCGAATACGTCTGGTGCGGCGAACAGCTCACCCGCGAAGTCATCACCACGGCAGAAAGGCAGGAGACCCGCGATTACCTGTACCTGCCCGGCACGCACACTCCGTTTGCATTGCGCGTCGACAGCCAAATTTACTACTACCACTGCGATCATCGAGGCACGCCGCAGCGCCTGACGGACACCCAGGGCCGGCTCGTTTGGGCCGCCGAATACAGCGCCTTCGGCGAGGCGCGCGTGCACCTGGCTCTGGTCGACAATCCGCTGCGTTTCCCGGGGCAATATTACGATTCGGAAACCGGCCTCAGCTACAACCGCTTCCGTTACTACAGCGCCGAGCTCGGGCGTTACATCACGCCCGATCCAATCGGCCTGCTCGGGGGCTCGAACGGTTATCGCTATGTCGGCAACGATCCGCTCAACAAGACGGATCCACTCGGGTTATGGTGGAAGGCGGCGCTCGCGGTAGTTGCCGGAGTCGCTGTGGCTGCCGCGATCGTGATCACGGCGCCGGTGTCACTACCGTTGATTGCCGGCGCGGCCGTGCTCGGAGTGGCCGTCGGAGTCGGCGTCGACAAGGCACTCAACATCGACCACTTTTGCGTGTCGTGCTTCGCGAGCGCGTTCGCGTCGGGGTTCGTCAGCGGCGCGGAAATGGCGCTGGGCTTGGCGGTGGTTGCCGCGCTCGTGCCGGAAGCTGCGGCCGCGTTGGCCATTGGCGGCGCCGTGGTCGGTTGCTATTCGATCTTGGCCGAGCACCTCGGTTGGCCCATGCCGGCGGGCGAAGTGCTCAGCCCGAGCACCTGGCATCTGCACTCGGGCAAGTCGTTCGACGAGATGAGCGACGCCGAGAAGAGCGCGTCGCTCGGAAACCTAGCGGGAGGAACCGCGGGCGCGATCGCCGGAGGTGTGCTGGCAGAGGGGGTGATCGAGGAGCCTGGAGTTCCGCCTGAAGACGGACCAATCGGTGATGAACCGCTCGGGGACGACGAACCGCCGCCCGGCGAGGACGACGAACCGCCGCCACGCGACGACGACGAGGAACCGAGCGAGGGCGAGGGCCCGCCGAGTGCGCCCAAACCTGCTGCGCCCAAGGATGAAGACCCCATGGGCGAGAGCGAGAGCGAGAGCGAGAGCGAGAGCGAGAGCGAGAGCGACGAGCCCCCCGAAGTCGAAGGGAAACCGATCGAGTCGGGCCTGGGACCCGACGTTGATGCCCAAGTGAATCGTTCGCCAACGCTTCGTCAGGATTGGGGGCAACTGAGCGATGACGGTTGGACAATGGAAAACGGCGAGCCAGGCGGCGGAAGCCGGTGTGACACAGACAACAAGGTCATCCGGCTAGACCCTGACCTCGCCAACAATCCCAGCCGGGGCGCAGCTACAGTCGCCCATGAAATTGGCCACGCTGCCGGTCCGGGAATTGACTATGACCCGACGAATTTCTCCGACCGCGGCGACTACGTAGACACCGTCTCGGACCGGTATCTGGACGACGAGGGGCGTGCCACGCTCAAAAACGCCCAGGCACGCCAGGACATCCTCGATAACGGCGGCGACGACATCGGCTTTCCCGGCGATCCGAACAACACCGCGCACTACGACGACGTAGTTCAGCGCGTGAACAGCGGCGAGCTGACACCCGAACAGGGCGCGTCGGAAATCGGGAAGATATACGACAAGGGCGAAACCGTAAGCGGAACTGACAAGACGTACGGCGATCATCTGCGCAGCGAATTGGGTAAGTACTATGATGGGCAGCAAGGAAGCCCACCCGAGGAGCCGGCTCCGTAAGGACGCTCATGACTTCGAACCAACAGCAAACTATCGAGCTCGTAGCCCGCCTTCGAGCGGTCTCCGAGTGGTCTGTCGGAGAAGTCGAAAGCGAATTTGGCATCCGGCTCTTGCGCGATGGAAAGTCGACCGCCAAGCTCAAGGTGTACGACGCGCCTGCCCGCGAGGGCTTGTTCACGCGCACTACATTGAACCAACCCATTTTCGGCGGACACCTGGGCTGGCGCATTTTGATCAGGGTGAACGAAGCGGGAGACGTGCGCCGCTCTCATCTAGAGTCAATCATTCCGGCGGGCTCCAAGGGTGGCATGCCCCCGCTGCCCACCCCTGGGAGCAAGGGACCTGCGCCGTTTCGCTTTTGGCAGCGCGTGCCTCATCCGCTCGGCGAGTGCTCCTTTAGTTTCGTTGGGCGCGAGGACAACATTGAACGCCTCGATGGCATCACGCTGCACCGTCCCCATCCCGGCAACGATCCGGCCTACTTCGACGCCAGTTGCTTCCGCGCCTATGCGACGGAAGAAGCCAGCGCAAACGGGTACGCCATCGAGCGAATATCCTCGCGTACCGAGGCGGTAGTCGTGCCGAAGCTGGCATTGAGCGGCCGTACCTTGTCTCTGGAGTACGTCGCCGCCGAGAGCATGGTCGGCGAGCCGTTGGCGCGCGACCTCCTGAGGAAACTGCTCATCGAAGGGCGACTCGCCCGGAAGCTCGCGGGGCAGTACGACACCATCGCGTTCACGTCGGTCGAGCTTGGGTCGACCGTGACTGAACGAGCCGATCGCTGAGTCGAGAACGCCAGCCGCATCCTCGGAGCCTCCGTGCGACGAGAGCGAGGCGGAGAACATCTACCGCGAC
>JBDTJC010000179.1:0-6129 GCA_039936055.1 Polyangiaceae bacterium
TCGGCCGCCGTCCTGCGCGCGATCGCCGACGAACAATCCAGCGACGCCGAAGACTGGTCCTTCTGACGCGCTGCGCCCCGCACGAATCTCGATCCGCAGCCCCTCAAACTACGCGCGCGTGCTCACAATACCTCGTGCACACGTACGGTCTCCGCTCGCGTTACGATCGGCTGCGTGCCCGAGGTCTGCTCACGAAGGAGGAGATCGCGGAACGACTCGGCATCCACCCACAAACTGCGACCCGTTGGGCTCAGCATGGCATCGTCCGAGCGCATGCCTACAATCGTCACGGCTGGCTGTACGAAGACCCCGGCCCAAATCCGCCAGCCAAGCAGTGCAGTCGGTGGAACCGTCTGATCGACCGAGCGCCGGCGGCTCGAAAATCCAAGAATGCTCAATCCGCTCAGACGAAATCGAAGGAGGTGTAGTGTGAAGACAGTTGGTTGGCGAATAGGCAGAGTCCCGTGCCGTCGAAGTACAGAACTTTTGCGCGCTTGCGGTTGCGCGACACGAACAAGAACAGACTCCCACTCAGCAGATCTTGCCCCAGCGACTGCTTCACCAGCGCCGCCAACGTGTCGAACGATTTTCGCATATCGACAGGCTCTGCGCATGCGAAGACCGACACCTGTCGTGCACTGACGATCAACCGAGCCTCCGCAAGAGCTCAGCGACGCCGTCGAGATCCAGCCCCTCGATGCGCACGCCGTGGGGCCCGTGAACCACGACTCCTTCGGCGCGCGGCACGACGACCTCGATACGGCGAAACCGCTCGGCTCGCACGCTTGGCATCCACCCCCGAACCGTGCGCCAGGGCACCCCGAGCTCTTCTCCGATCGCCTGGATGCGAATACCCACGGCGCGACGCGCGAGCGCGTATTGGACGACGTCAGCGCGAAGCGCCTTCGGATACGAGCGCCCGCGCCCGCGTCGCCCCAGCTCTGAAACGGCCCGTTGAATCGATTCGAGTGTCGCCATCGCGCTCGAGTCTGGCGAGTCGCGAGGCCGCCGTCATCTGCGGGCCAGGGCGAGGACTTACCTCTACTCTCTCTCTCTCTCTCTCTCTCTCTCGGTGCGCGCGGAGCGCCGCACGCCACGCCCCAGCGTGCGCGAAGGAGCCCAGCCGTCTCTCTCTACTCGTAAGTCCTCGCGCTGCCCCGCTGGCCGTTGCCGCATGATTTCCGCGGCGGCGTAGGCGCTGGGCGGTCAGCCAGGCCCGGGCGTCGTGGACGCCAGAATCTCGTGCGGGAGCGGGACGGCCTCGCCGCGGAGCGCGGAGCAGAGTGCGTGTTCGAGGTAGGCGCTGGGCTCGACGCCCGCGAGCTTGGCGCTCTCGACGAAGGAATACAAGATCGCGGCGGCGTCGGTGCCGCGCTTCGAGCGAGATCCGAAGTGATTGACTCTGCCGATCACTGGTCCACGTAGAGCGCGTTCGCTGGCGTTATTGTGAAGCGGCACGCGCGGGTCGTCGAGGAACACGATGAGGCCTTTCCACAGTCCGCCCATGTACTCAATCGCCTTGCGCAGGCCGCTGCCCGGGAGCTCCCGGACGCTGAGTGCCCATTGCTCGATTTGCTTGATGATCGGGCGCGAGCGCGTGTTCCGCAGCTCCGCGCGCATTGCATCGCCGGGCGGTCCCGTCGCGCACAACGCTTCGATCGCGAAGAGCTCGCCGATCAGATCGAGCACGATAGTTGTCTCGCTGGGGAACGAGTCCTTGATCTCGAAGTACTTGCGCCTGACGTGGCTCCAGCAATGAGCAAGTCGGAACTGCGCTCCGCGAGCGGCGAGCGAAGCGTAAACGCTGTAGCCGTCGCACATCACGATGCCGCGGTAGTTGCCGATGAGCTTCTTGCCCGCATCGTTGGAGCGTGAGTCTTCGAGTTGATAGCAGACGGCGTTGTCGGTGCAGGCTGACCAGAGCCACCACTTTTCGCCGTCGCCGCCATCGCTCTTTGGCTTGCCGCCCATGAGTCGCCACCACGTTTCATCCGCGCCGATCACTGGGCAGGAGAGCACGTACTCGAGTAGCCGCTGATGCGCTGGCTTGAGCAGCTGCGAGACGGCCCAGGCGTAGTCCCAAAGAGTCTGCGAATCGATGTCGAGTCCATCGCGCTTCATCATCTTGACTTGCCGCTCAAGCGGCAGGTGGTCGGCGTACTTGGAGATAACGATCATCACGGCCACGGCGATCGAATAGCGCGCTCCAGGGAACAACTTGAGCGGCGCGGGCGCAGTCACGATCGTGCGACAGCATTCACAGCGGGCCTTCTTGCGTTTGATCGTCTTGATCACGAACTCGCGACTAATGATGTCGACTTCTTCGCTCTCTTCGAACTGATCCTTCCACTCGACGACAGGCTTTTCGCAGTGCTGGCAGACAATGGCGGCGGCGTTATCGACCTCGACCACGTTGTCGATGCCGCGCAGTGCTGGCTGGACCTTCGGGCCATGGCCAGGCTGCTTTTCTTTGCCACCACCACTACCGCTCGAGCCCTTGCCGCGCTTCTCGGTGGACTTGCCGAACAGCGCTTTGTTGCGAGCGGCGAGCTGTTGCTCGAGCTCGCCGAGCTTGAGCTTGAGCTGCTCATTGCTGAGCCCCTTGAGCTTAAGCAGCTCGCGCGTGAGCTCGATGTTTTTGCTCACGAGCTTCTTGTTTTCTGACTCAAGCAGCAGCGCGGCTTTGCGGACGGTTTCGAGGTCCTTCTCCACAGCCAGCCGCATGTCTCTTAGACGCGTGCGGCGAGCAAGAAGTTTCACTCGGCTGGTGGTTTTTTCGGATCAGGCCAGCGTGGCGTCAGATCCGACCAGGTGAGCAGCGCGGGACTCTTTCCGATCATGGCGCTGCCTTCGATGAACTGCGTGAGCTCGCTCAGCGTGAGCTTGACGCTGCGATTGCGCTCGCGATCACACACCGACGCGAACACCCCCTTTTCGAGCCGCTTGTAACTCAGGTCGAAATGCAGACTCTCCGGCTGCGGCGTCGCGTCTTGTGCGCGTGACGCATCCGTTTCATCCGCTCAGCGGAAAAGAGCTCGCGTGCATAGGCGAGCGATACAATCGGTACGGCACACGTCTGCTCCTGCGTATCGACGAGCGGACGATCTGCTCAGTTCCACCGCAGTGGACGGACGCCGCGGCGCCGGATCCGGAAGTCGTCTGGGGTGAGGGCCGTGCGATCGTACGTCTCGTGGACCTTCTGGAGCTCGCCGATCTTGTGGCGCGCGTTGGACAGATTGGGCAGAAACGCACTCGAACCAGTAAACCAAATAACGCCGCAAGCGTAAGAGAAAATGTGCCGCGCCCAGGATCGTAAATGTCCAGAATTTGCACAAATTTTGGAAACTGGTGGCTGGCAGCTTGGAAATATTTCCTTGACAATGCCAAGAGTTGCGTCTTCTTTCTGCTTACACTCAAGCATCAGAGATCCCGTGCCCTCAAAGAAAGTCAGAAAGGACCCGAAGGCGGCGGCGCTACTCGCAGACGGGGCGCTCAATGCGTCTCCAGAGAAGGTTGCCGACCCGAAGTTTCAGGCTGGCGAGTTCTTCGACCCACGCGATGTCGTGCAGGTCAAATACGAGATGTTGCGGCGTGTGTCGGTCGAGAACGCTTCGGTGACGGACGCGACCGACGAGTATGGAGTGTCGCGTCCGACGTACTATCAAGCGAAAGCAAACTTCGACGAGGCCGGAGTCGCCGGACTCGTGCCAAGGAAGCGAGGGCCCCGAGGGCCTCACAAACTTCAGGGCGAGCTGTTAGCCTTCGTCGAGGAGCACCAGGTCCCGGGCCAACCGATCCGAGCACGCGAGTTGGCGGACATGATCCGAGAAAAGTTCTCTGTCGAGGTCCACCCGAGGACGATCGAGCGGGCACTCGCCGGAAAAAAAAAGCCGCGCTAGGGGCGGGTGCGGTTGCACCGACCGCGACGCGAACGCTGACCGAGCGGTACGAAACCTTGCGGGCGGTCGCACTCGGCGAGTGGCTGCCCATCGAGGCGAGAAGCGGCCTCGCCCTCTTTCTTCGACGAGGCATGTGGGGCTGGGCACAGGCGGCAGTCCCCCCAAGCATGCCGTCGCGATCGCCGTGCTCCTCATCGCGGTCGATCATGGACGACGAACGTCATGCCGTCATTCAGCTCTTCGCCGCGATGGCGATGAGCTCTACCGAAACGGAGTTCCTACGATGAACGCATCCATCAAAGTCCAATCGCATCACCTCAAACGTGACGCCTATCTATACGTACGTCAGTCATCGATGAAGCAGGTGCTCGAGAACACGGAAAGCACAAAGCGACAGTACGCACTGCGTGCACGCGCGATCGCCCTCGGGTGGCACGACGATCGCATAGTCGTGGTCGATTCGGACCAGGGTGAATCGGGTGCATCAACAGCCGGAAGGGAAGGTTTCCGGCAGCTCGTTACGGATGTCGGGCTGGGGCGCGCAGGCATCGTGATGGGTCTCGAGGTATCACGACTTGCGCGCAACAATGCTGACTGGCATCGGCTGCTCGAGATATGCGCTCTCGCGGGAACGCTGATCCTCGACGAGGACGGCGTGTATGACCCGATGAACTTCAATGATCGTCTGCTGCTCGGCCTCAAGGGGACCATGAGCGAAGCGGAGCTCCACGTCCTAAAAGCGAGACTTCGCGGTGGAGTCCTGAACAAGGCGCGGCGTGGCGAATATCGATGCGTCTTGCCCACTGGCTTCGTCTACGACGAGACAGGCGCAGTGGTCCTCGATCCTGATGCGCAGGTGCGGGAGACGATTTCGCACTTCTTCGAAACGTTTTCACGAGTCGGCTCGGCGCATCAAACGGTGAAGGCGTTTCGAAAGGAAGGGCTCCTTTTTCCGTCTCGTCTTCGCTCGCCCGCGACCGGCGTGATCTTGAATCCACTCACCGCGTCAGCGGCAATGCGGGTCCTTCGCAATCCGCGATATGCGGGTGCCTACGCTTACGGGCAGCGATCGTACAGCCGTACCGTTGACGGCAAGAAGACGCTTCGCCAGCGCCCACGCGACGAGTGGTGTGCGTGCATACCGAACGCACATCCCGGATACATTACGTGGGAGCGTCATCAGGAGAACCTCAGCCTGCTTGAATTGAATGGTCACGGGTACGATGCGGCACGGGCGTCCCCGCCTCGTGAAGGTGCCGCGCTCCTGCAGGGACGCGCGGTCTGTGGCCGATGCGGACGCCACTTTCGCGTGCGCTACCGGGACGCGCGCGGAAGACTCGAGTCGTGGTACGTCTGCGATCGCGCATCCGACGCTGGTGCCGAGCCGAATTGTCAATCGCTCGCAGGCGGCCCGATCGATGAGGCCGTGGGCCTACTAGTCATCGAGAAGATGACTCCAGCCGCGGTCGAATTGGCGCTCGAGATTCGGAAAGAAATCGAGACTCGGCACAAAGAGGCGACTCAACTTCGACGGCGCGCGATTGAGCGGGCTCAAGCTGATACGAATCTCGCGCAGCGCCGTTTCATGATGGTGGATCCGAGCAATCGACTCGTCGCCGACACGCTCGAAGCGGATTGGAACGACAAACTCCGCGCGCTCGTGAAGGCGCGCGAAGAGTACGAGCACACACTGCGCGCTGACCAGGTCGTCGTCGATGAGGCACTCGGCGCGCGCCTCGCAACCATGACCAAGGACTTCAAACTGATTTGGTCGAACCCGTCGACATCGAATCGCGATCGAAAACGGATGCTCGCTCACGTCGTCGAGGACGCGACGCTCGTGAAGATGCCGAGCGACGGAACGACCAAGATCCACGTCCGTTTCAAAGGCGGCCACACCGCGACGCTCACTACGGTAAATCCGAAGCCATCGTGGCAGAAAGTGAAGACGCCATCAGACATCGTGGAACTCGTCGACGGGCTGCTCGACGATCATCTATACGCCGAGATAGCCGACATTCTCAACGCGCGCGGCCTTCATCCAGGAGGGTCTGCGTGGCCAGGCAGACAGGCCGCGCGATTCACCGCCTTGCGAGTACAATACTGAGCACGCGCACGTAGATCGCGGGACGTCAGCTCGTTCCTGATCAGGTTCGTTGAGGGTCGAGCAAAAAAGCCCCCTCAGAAAACTTGCGAAAAGTCTTCAAAGGGGGCCCTTCCAGAGTTGCGA
>JBDTJC010000180.1:0-5266 GCA_039936055.1 Polyangiaceae bacterium
TCCTTGGGCGCCTCCAGCGGAGCGCCGTGTCCCGCGCTTTGCGTCAGCTGCGCCAGCTCGGCTAGCGCGGCATCGGAAAAATCCGGTTCGAGCGAACGCTCGATCATCGCCCGGCGAGCGACGGTTCGCAGATCCACTTTGCCCGAATAGTGACGCGCGCGTTGCGAAGCGTGATCGGTCATGGCTCCGCTGGACTAGCACAGCCACGCGCTCTGCGCCGACACGCCTCGGGAACTCGAACGTGAGAGCCCCGGGGCCGCAGCCCACGTCGAGCACGTGTCCAGCCTCGACGCCGGCAAACGTCGCGCAGCGAGGCGCCGTCCGCGTCCGTTTCCCAGGCTGCCCTGCCCTCATTGGAGTTGAGCCCACTCGAGCCCCTGGCGACTGCCGATCCAATAGCCACCGCGCCAGGCCGGCAAAATTGCCGTGATGTCTCGACCTTGAGTTTCTCTCAGCTTGGTCTTGCCGGGCACGCCGATGCGCAGTCCGTCCATGGTCGCGAACGCCAGCGTGTCGTCGCTGGTGGCCATCACGCCCGCAGGGTTGACGTAGCCGAGCGTTGGGTCGGCCGACTCCGAGCTGAGGTGGCCCGCCACCCACTGAAAGCTAACGACACCGGAGTTGTAGGTTCCGACGTGCACGCGACTGCCTTGCACGAACAGCGCCGTGACCCAGTCGTCAGGCAACGCGCCGGTCACGATCGACGCTCGGCTCAGCTTGCCGCCCTGGCGCGCGGCTCGCGCGTCGCCCCAAAATAGGCCATTGATGGCGCCGACGAACAGCGTGCCGTCGCCACTCTCTGCCAAGGACCACACCGAACGATACGACGCGCCCTGTTTCTTGCCGATGCTCTCCGTGCGCTCTCCCTCGACGAAGATGAGGCCCGCATCACCGCCGGCGATGAGTGACCCATCGCGGCGCAACAAGAGCGCGTGCACGGCGCTCGCTGGGCCTAGGCGCTCACAGCCGACGCCGAGCTTGCAGCGCGTGACGCCGCGCGCTGTGCCCAGCCACAGCGTTCGCTCGCGCTCCGACCAAGCCAGCGCGTTGATCTGCGGACTGAGTGCCGGATCGTCGAGATGACGCGCGGTTCCGTCGCGCTCGACCACGTACAGCCCGGCGTCGAAACCGCCAACGAACAGCTGGGAGTCCGAGGCCGCCAGCGCCGCGACGTTGAGGCTAGGAAGCTCTGGTAGGTGCGCCGGCTCGGCCTGCGCGGCGGCGCTTGCCAGCCAGCGGAAGCCGAGCGTCAGTAGCAAGGCCAGGGTCTTCACGGCAGCTCAAGCTCCTTCACTGTATGGTTGAGAGCTTGGTCGAAGCCGACCACGCGCAGCTTGCCGCCTCGCAACTCGCCGGCCGGGATGAATACGCGGAACGTCCCCCAGCGCACGGCAGTGAGCTGGTACACGCGCCCGTTGGGCGTCATGAGCTCCACGCGCTTCAGGTCGGAGCGCCGTCCGGCATCGGGCTCGGTCACCGTGACCTCCAACATGCCTAGTTGACGAGCCGAGCGGGTCATCGTCACTCTCAGCTCGGGAGCGGTGTTGTCCACCGTGTAGTGCACCTTCTTGGTCTCGATGCTGCCGTCTTGGTGTTGAATGTGGGCGAGCGCGTCGTAGTCGCCCTCGGGCGCTTCGCGCGCGACCAGAAATCGCACCATCCACGCGCCCAGACCGCCGCGCACCTCGGAGTCGAAGCTCGCGGCTTTGATTTCGCCAGACGGAAACTCGACCGTGACGCTCAGCGCGTCGCGCTCGGCATCAACGTAGATCTCCGGGTCGCCCGGTTGCACGCGGTCGGCGCTGATAGCGGTGCCACGCGTGTCCTCAAGGTTGGCGCCCGTCACGCGCGGGGCGTCGGCGGCCTGCGCGTTCTTGCGCTCGATGGCGTAACGCGCGTAGGCCTCCTCACTTTCGAGCACCAGAAACGAGGTGAGCTTGCTCATCACGCCGTACTTGAGCGAGGCGGCAACGATGTCAGGCCCGGGTCTATCGGTCTTTTCGAGCTGGTGCACCAGAGCCGCACCGAAACGCCGAGCTACGCCGCCGCTGTCCTCAGCAGCGGCGTGCGGCATCAGGTCGAGCGTAGCGCCGCCCACCTTGGCCTTGACGCTCAGCCCGATCAGCGGATCACGCCCGGCCGGAGCCTTCACCAGCAGCAGCAAGTCGCGCCCTTGCTCGATCGAGAGCGGCCCGCTCGTGAGCACCTGGACGTCCGCGGCGCCGCGCACCTCGATGCCGCGCAGCACCGGGATGCCGGTCCCGAGCGTTTGGGCGAAAGCATCGAGGTCCTGCCGACGCTGAATACGGGCTCGCCGCCCGCCGCTCTGCTCCGCCAGCTCCGCCGCCAAATCGTCGTCGATCGAGGAGCCGAACATCATCGCGTACACGGGAATGCGCGGTAGCTCGCGATTCTCGAGCGCCAGTAAGTCTTTGGCAGTCGTCAGGCCCCAGGTTGGCTCGCAATCACCGAGGTAGAGGACGGCGCTGTCTGGAACGTCGTGGGCGAGCCCGCTGACGATGTGCAAGGCGCGACCGATATCTGAGGCGCCATCGGGCGACACCGCTTTCACGAACGTGAGCGCCTCTTCGACGCTGGCCGAGTTTGCTGCGACCAATCCTTGAGGCGAAGGTCGCGTCTCGAGATCGCTGGTGAGGACTTGAAAGCGAGCGCGCGCTGGCAAGGCTCGGAGTACGACGGCGAGCGCCTCGAGCTGGCGCGGCTGCTCCTCGAGTGCGCTGCGCGACGTGTCGACCACCACGAACCAGTTCTGGGGCGCCGGCCTGGCCGACAGCGGGATGTGACTCCAGTCGGGGCTGATTCGTACGACCGAATACGCACCATCGCTGCGCTTTTCGCGCAGAACGGGGCTGGTCGGCTTGGCCGGGAACGCCAGCACGCGCCCTGCCTCCACATTCCTTTCGTTGAAGACCGTCTTGCCTTCGAAGTCGATACGCAGGTCGGGCAACGAGGTGTCGCCGGCCACCGCACGCGCTGCTTGCACGAACTCTAGCTTGTCCTGGCTGCGCCGCAGCGGCATCAGGTAACGGATCGTGACCACTTTCGGCTCACGCGGATTGATCGGAAACACGCGCATCTTGAAGACCGACCCGTGCTCCCACTCGAGCAGCGCCGGATCTTGCATGCTGTCAACGACCGCTTCGAAGACTTTACGCGCCTTTTCGCGCTCGACTAGCTCGCCCTCCATCAGCTTGCCGTCGATCATCATCGCCAAGCCGGTGAGCAGCGCACCGTCCGGCATCGGAAAGCGGAAGGTTCCCTCCAAGACAGCGTCCGAATCGTTCGTGAACGCGTGCGTGGCCTCGACTTCCGCCATGTCGCCACGCTGCTTGGCCACGATGTGAACGCTTGCCAGCGTGACGTACGAGGCGTCCCCGCGAGGCGTGCGCGCCTCGATGGCGCCGATGCCGCCCGGGTCGAACGGCTCGGCCGCGGCCGCCGAATTGGGAGAGACGCGCGCTGCCGGCGCGCTCGCCTGCTGGCTGGCGCAGCCGAAAACGAGCGCAGAGAGCAGCGCGAAGGCAGCAATCGCCGTGCCTGGCGTTCTCATCGGGCACCCTCTTTTGCAACGTTGATGCTAGCGACGGTGACGTTGTCCTTCTCTTCGAACAGCCGATAGGGAAAGGTGCTGCGGGCCTCGTTCGCGCGCCCTTCGTTCAGGATCACGATCACCTCGCCACGCGCTTCTTTGAACGCGCCAGGCCGCGCCCCAAAATAGTCCACGCTCACCCGGTACTGTCCCCGCGCGGCGTCGTGAGCAGTGAAGCTCTCGGGCCCGTAGCCCGTCGTGACGTCGTCGAACAGTTGCTCGCCACCGGCACCTTGGCGGTGGTCGTACTTGACGGTTTCCCCGCTCGGGGTAGTGACCCACAGGTCGATGTCCGTACGATCGGTGTCCCACGACAAGAACACCTTGATGTCGTTTTCGACCCCGCCGTGGATATCCAAGTGCTCGATCTCGGTGCTCAGCGCAGCGGCGCGCTCGCGATCGCCGTGAGCCAAGGCCTCTCGCCGGTCGCGCGCTGCGATTTGCACCAGCCGTTGCCGAGCGGGATAGCGCACGGCTTCGGGGACGTCTTTAGCCTCGGCGATAGCGCGAAAGCGGTCGCGTGCCTCGGGCCGATCCAGACGGTATTCCACGTCGGCGAGCTCGAACGCCGTGTGCCGGTCATCGGCGAGCGCCAGCGCAACGAGCAGCTGCTGGCGCGCGCCTTCAAGATCGCCGGATTGCTTGAGCACCGTGGCGAGTGCACGCCGCGCCTGCACGTCGCGCGGCAACAACTCCACGATCGAGGAATAAGTGCGCCGCGCGCGCGCCTTCTCGCCCTGCTCCGTCTCGATGTCGCCAAGCAAGCGCACGACCACCAGATTGTAGGCGTCGTGCTCGCGCCATTCGGTCGCCTCACGGTGTGCGGCGGGCAGGTCCCCGCTGGCGATCAGCGCCCGGGTGAGCGAAAAGTGCGGGTCCCGCAGTCGCGGATTCGCACTCACCTCGTCACGGAGCCGTTCGAGCTCCTGCGTCGACGGCCGGGCACGCCGTGCCGGCTCGCTCGCGACCGTCGCCACGGAAAGCACTGCCGAAGCCGCCGGCTCCGCGTGGGCCATGCCGGCCGCCGCTACCAACCCCAAACAACTGATCCATCCAATGCGCATACCCCCAGTAACGCAACCGGCGTGCCGAGCTCCTAGCGGCTACAAAGCCCGAGAGATCCGCAAAATGACTGTGTCTCGGGAGACGCAGCGCGCTCTCGCCTGGCCACAGCACGGTCGGCGAAACTCAAGCCATTCACGAGTACCAGGGCGGCTACGACGGACGCTGGATACCGAGCTTCTTCATGCGCTCTCAAGTAGATTCGATGGGATCGCCGCGCAGTTGAGGGTCACAAACGCGCCTTGGGCGTGTTTGCTTTGACGATTCCTCCCGCGTATAGCCGAGGAACCTGCAGAAGGTGTCGTTGTAGTGAAGGAATCGCCCGTCGAGATCAGTGAGGATCATACTCACTGCCGCGTTGCCGAAAATGCCGCGAAACCGCTCATCGCTTTCCCGAAGCGCTTCCTCCATGCGCACGCCATCGGTGATGTCTATACTGCTGCCAGCGAAGCGCAGCGCTCTTCCAGCTGAGCACGCGCACGTAGATCGCGGGACGTCAGCTCGTTCCTGATCAGGTTCGTTGAGGGTCGAGCAAAAAAGCCCCCTCAGAAAACTTGCGAAAAGTCTTCAAAGGGGGCCCTTCCAGAGTTGCGA
>JBDTJC010000181.1:0-12662 GCA_039936055.1 Polyangiaceae bacterium
TGATCGACTTCGGCATGGTGCGCGCGATCCGAGTGCCTGCGGACGCGGCGGGCCGCTTCGTGGCTGGGACGGCCGGCTACATCGCCCCTGAGCAGGTGCTGGATCCGGTCGAACTCGACCCGCGCTCGGACGTGTACGCGCTCGCCGGCACCATTTACAACGTGACCACCGGCCGCGCGTTCTTCGACGAAATCGACAACGCGCGCGACCGCATTATCGCGCACATGCGTCGTGACCCCTTCGAAGACGCGGAGCGCCTGCGCGTGTTTCCGGCGGCCGTGGCCAAGCTCTTGCGCGCAGCCACGCTGAAGGAGCCGGGGCATCGGCCCACGCCCCTGGAATTTGGGCGAGAATTCGTGGCCGGGCTGTAGCCCACGAGCGGCATCGACCCGGGCTAGTCGGCGTTTTCCCTTACCGCCAGGGCGTGCTTTTTCCCTGCACCAACGAGAAACCCAGAACGCCATCGTACTCGAGCCATAACGCTAGCTGAGCAAGTGATGGGCCAGGGACAGTCTCACGGGCGGTGCCGGGACGCGTTCGCCCACACGACAGGCACCCGGCGGCGACATGAAACGCCGAGCGGGCCCGCATTGAGGGCTGACCAGAGGACTCTTTCAGATTCCGTAAGATGACAACGATGCTGCCGAGCAAACAGTTCGAGCCTAGAGAAGTTGCTTTTCGAACTGATGCCATGCTCCGGCCTCGCTGTACGCCGCGCGGGCGACGTCGAGGCCAAGGCGCGGAATAGCTTGTATATACAGTAAACCCAATTTGCGTAGTTACGCCATTCTGCTACCTTTTCGCAGGTGCTGATCGAAGTCGCTGAGCGCTTGGACGCCTTCGTCGCGGAGCGCAATTTAGAGGCCCGGGGCGGGGGCTGGCTGGCGCTCCGGGCGTGCGTCATTCGGTTGCTAGGTCAAACGGCGCTGCTGGAAGCAAATGTCCCGTTGACGCTTGCGGCAACGAATGACGTTGACGTGTACGCCGACTACGACTTTGCAATTGAACGAGAGTTCCGGCGCCTCTTGGCCGCGCGGGGCCGCGAGCTCGATTCACTCGGTAGCGAGATCTGGATGCCTGCCGAGACCGAGTACTCGACACTCTTCGTCGGGCACTTCATCACGCTGCTCGTTGCTGACGCGGCGTCCGTGCTTGTCTCCAAAGCGCTCAAGGCCGCTCGAAAGAACCGACCTCTTTTGACTGAATACCTTGCGCGCGTCGCGGCGCTTCTTGCAGCTTGCGCAGAAGTATCAGGTGGATCTGGAGCAGTTCCTATGAAGTACCGCGCCACCGAGCTCGCCGCGCGCGCCAAGGCTCGCTTTGCGCTCATCGCACGTCGCCGCGAGAGTCCACGCTACGGGCGCGTGTTGGGTCGCTTCGTGGGCGCCGGGCTACTGAGCACGAATCAAAAGGTCGTGCCCCATCGCGCCGCAATTCAGCTGGCGGACGCCTTGTGGGCCGGCGAGGTTGAACCCAGGATCTTCGAGCTCTTGCCCGCGCTGCTGATCAAGAAGCCCTCTTTTTTCAAAGAGCGGGCAGCGCTCCCTGATGATCTCTCACGCGCGGGTCGTGCCCTTCGGCGCGGCGACACGTCAGTTGATTTTCGCGGTATCCCCGGCAAAGACTTGGCTCGTTGGGTTCCGCGCGTCGGCCGCGCAGGTACCCTACCGAGCCGTCTGCGGTGCTTCCGACTGACTGCGGATGACTCGCGCCTGCTCTCGCAGTTGAGTCTCGAGCTCGGCGCGACGGAAGTCGATGTGTTACGCCGCGGGCTTCGCGAGTTGGCAGCCGCGCTCCTCGCGGAACCGAAGCCTCGATCCAATCACTGACCCGAGGTATTCTCCGCGCTCGCGAAGCGTGCTCACCCCATCGCCAAACCCTTAAGGACGCCCGCAGGCCCCATCGGCAGTCAGCGCTACGGGCGCCGGGCGGGTGGAGTTCCTCCTTCCTCTCTCAGTGCTCTGCGGGCGCCGAAGCGGCGATGCTGTTCAGCGTCTCAAGCTGCTTCGGCGAGAGCTTCAGCGTGGCGGCCTTGAGATTCTCGCGCAGGTGCGCGACCGACGAGGTGCCCGGGATGAGCAAGATGTTCGGAGAGCGGTGCAGGAGCCAGGCGAGCGCGACTTGTAGCGGCGTCGCGCCAACTTCTTCGCCGACCGACGACAGAGTGGAGGATTGCAACGGGCTGAATCCGCCGAGCGGGAATCCGAGCAGCAAACAGGGCCAGCCCGCTTGAGTGAACTGCCGCCTGCGTCGACGCCTCGCGCGTGCGCGGCTCCACCTTCCGCGGCGCTCAACTTTTTTACGCAGTGTATGTTTGTGCACAAACATACACTGCGCGCGCGAGGCACTCCCCTGCGCGGGATCACACGGCGCGGTGAATGCTATGCCACGATTGGGCGAGCAATAGAGCCCAATCCAACTCTCTCTCTTTGGCCGAGGGGACTTCGGATCCAGCTCCTTTTGTTTGGGTCCCGCGTAGCGCGACGACGTGCGAACCAGCTCCTGGCGTGACCGGCCGAGGCTTCATCGACGCTCTTTTGAGAGCGAGCAGCGTTGGAATAACGCTTGGCGCGTAGGTGATTCAAAGCCTCCGCCCTAGAACGCGGGGCCCGGCGGCGGAGTTTGGCGCGAGCGCTCCCCCGGCGCCTGGCTGGCCTGGTTCGTGCAAAGCACGGCTCCAACGCCATGAAAAAACCAACCATCGACCTCTCGAAGCCGCTCGAATTCTTCAGCTCTGCCCGTGAGCAAATCAGGCTCAGCCTGCACCTGCTCAATCTGGACGCGCGCCAGAAATGGGCGGAACTTGAGGGTAAAATCCTGAGCATCGAGAACAAACTCGGGCAAGAAGCGGAAAGCATCAGCGAAGCCACTGCGAACGCGGCAATCGACCTCACCGGTTCGGTGAAGGAGTTTGTCGACAGCCACGTTCGCAACGTGCACACCTAGGCCGTAACCTCGGCGAGGCGCTTCGACACAGCGCGGCAAAACGCGGCCCGTGCTACTTTGAGCCGATGGCTCTACGACCGGTCGGGCTGGCCTGTGCCGCGTCCTGGAAGCGGTGTCCTGCTCGGCTGCTAAGTCAGTAAAAGCTCGCTCGGGTGGCGCGGGAAGCCGATCGCGAAGCCCATCGTGTAGCGCGCGTTGATCTCGCTCAGCGCACAAAAGCCGCCGTCGAGCTGATGGCGGTAGCCATCGATACCGAATGGGCCGAAGTAGCCTGCCGACCCGAGGGCACGTGCCACGCGCTCAGCGCTTTGCCACAACGCCGCCAGTTCCGGATCGGACAGCTCGCCCGGTTCCGCCAAGCGCACGCCGCGGAACACGCCGCGATCCGTCACCTGTTGCACGCACGGACGGCCCAGCTCGAAGCGCTTCTCCCGCCACACGAAGCCGTGCAAGCTGAGCTCGAGCGTCGGTGACACGAGTGGCTCGACGATCAAGCCGTCCTGTTCGAGCGACACATCCAGCCACGACCATTGCTTCTCCGTGATCGGTCCGTAGAAGCGCATTTGGCCGCGACCAGCAAACGCGAGCGGGCGCTTGAGCAGCCACGGGCGCTCGGCACGGCGGAGCAGCGCGGCCAGCGGTTCACGCTCCGTGAAGTACTGCTGCTCGGGCAGCCCACCGCCCACTTCGAAGGCGAACAAGCGATGATTCACGCGCCGCAATACGCCTGCCGCGGGATGCGGTTCGGCTTCAATGCCCAGGGCGGCGAACTGCGCGAGCGCGAGCGGCGTGGGACACCACGCGCGACCGATGAAGCCGGGCGCAGGCGGCGCGACACCTGCTGTCAGGAGCACATCTTGTTCGGCCAAGAGCGCGCGCGAACCTTGACCGTGCTCGGCCAATTGGCGCAGCAGCTTCTGGCGCGGGACATACTCGAATCGCAAGCGCGCGAGCTCGAGCTCGGCGTCCAAGTTAAGCACCCACGCGAAGCGGTTCATGCTGGGCGCGCCGGTTCCACGGGCTTTCTGCCCTTGGGCTCGGGCACATAGGCCTCGAGCTCCGCGATGAACTGAGCGCTCATGCCCGCTCGTTTGCGCGGGCCATGCGCGATGGGAGTGCCGTGCATGACCCACGGCGAGAGCGGCGGAGGCAACTCTGCCGCCCAGGTCTCGAAGTCACAGCCGCCGGTCCAACGCGCAAACCAGCGCGTCGCGAAAGCGACGTGTGCCACTTCTTCCTTGGCAACGCGCTCTTGGATCAGCGCGCCCGGCTCGTCGCCCACGGCGCGAAAGCGGGCCGCGAAATCAGCCGCGTATTCCAGATTCGCGGCCTCCAGACCCATACCCATGACGGCCACGAACGAGAGCTTGGTTGGGCACGCCGGCACACGCTTCCAAAACCATTCCCGCACGCCAAAATCCCCGAGGCGCGAGCCCAACGCCTCGATGTGCTCGCGATACAGATTCATGTGCCGAATCTCGTCCAAGCAAATACCGAGCAGCCCCTTCCTGAACTCGAGCTCCGCGTCAGCGAAGGCGAGCAGCGCCCAGCACATCAACTCCGCGGCTTGCAGCTCGTGATGAAAGAAGGCGTGCAGCGCGCGGGCGCGGTACTGCGGCTCCTTCAGCGCCTCGAGCTTCGGGGTGCGCTCACCGCGCCGCGCTGCACGAAAGTCTGCTGGGCGACCGGGCTCGGTCAGCCGCAGCGGGGTCGCGGCTTCGCGAAAGCGCGACGGCGGGTCGGGCGGCGCGATCTTGAAGTGCAGCGCCGCGGTTCGCACGTAGTGCTCCGCCCAGGCTTCCACGTCGGGGTATTGCACGGCTTTCGGCGGAGCGAACAAGACCCGCCTATTTACGCGATTTGCCCGTCAGATCGCTAGCTCTCTGCCCCGCGCCGTGACATGCCCCGTCCGCCATGTCTGACGTGCCCCCGCTTTATGCCTGCTTGCCACCTCCGGGGCCCAGCGCCGACGCCGCGCTGGAAGGCTTTCTGCGCTATGTGGCCAACGCGGGGCTCACGCTGTACCCGCACCAAGAAGAAGCCATCTTGGCGGTCATGAGCGACGCCAATGTGATCGTGCACACGCCGACAGGCTCGGGCAAGTCCTTGATCGCGTCCGCGGTGCACTTCAAAGCGCTGAGCGAGGGTCGCCGCTCGTTCTACACCTGCCCGATCAAGGCGTTGGTCAGCGAGAAGTTCTTCGCGTTGTGTCGCGAGCTCGGGCCGGAGCGCGTGGGCATGATGACCGGTGACGCAACCGTAAATCGCGATGCCCCGGTGATCTGCTGCACCGCGGAAATTCTGGCGAACATTGCACTACGCAACGGCGCGGATGCGGACGTGGACTACGTCGTGATGGACGAGTTCCACTACATTTCCGATAAGGAGCGCGGCGTGGCCTGGCAAGTGCCGCTGCTCACCTTGCCCCAAGTGCGCTTCATCTTGATGAGCGCCACTCTCGGTGACGTGAGCGCCTACGAGCAATTGATCGCCAAGCGCACCGGCGCAGAGGTGGTGACGGTGCGCTCGGTGGACCGGCCCGTGCCGCTGCATTTCGAATATCAAGAGAAGATGCTGCAAGAGGCGACTCAAACCCTGATCAATCAGGGGCGCGCGCCGGTGTACATCGTCAGCTTCACGCAGCGCGGCGCGGCGGAAGCCGCGCAAAGCCTGCTCAGCCTGGACTTCTGCAGCAAAGAGGAAAAGAAGCAGCTCGCGGAGGCGCTACGGGGAGAAAGCTTCCGTAGCCCCAACGGCAAAGAGATGCTGAAGCTGCTCCGCCACGGCATCGGCATTCATCACGCGGGACTGCTCCCGCGCTATCGCCTGCTGGTCGAAAAGCTCGCGCAGCGCGGCATGCTCAAGCTGATCTGCGGCACGGACACGCTGGGCGTCGGCGTGAACGTACCGATTCGCACCGTGCTCTTCACCAAGCTGTGCAAGTACGACGGCGAGAAAGTGCGCATCCTCACGGTGCGAGATTTTCAGCAGATCGCTGGGCGCGCAGGCCGCAAGGGTTTCGACGAAGCGGGCTACGTCGTCGCGTTGGCGCCCGAACACAGCGTGGAAAATCTGCGCCTCGAGGCCAAAGCGAGCTCGCAAAACAAGAAGAAGTTCGTGCGCAAGAAGCCACCCGATTGGGGCTATGTGCACTGGGACAAGGCGATCTTCGAGAAGCTGGTCAGTTCCGACCCCGAACCGCTCGCCGCGCGCTTCCAGATCAGCCACGGCATGTTGCTGGGCGTGCTCGGGCGTCCACAGGGTGGCTGCCCAGCCATGAAGGATCTGGTGCGCGGTAGCCTCGAAACGGCGGCCCGCAAGCGCCAGCACAAGAAGCACGCGCTAGAACTGCTGCGCTCGCTCTGGCAAGCGGGCGTGATCGAATTTCGCTCGGCCGCCGAGGGCGGCGGCATTCGCTTGAACGCGGAGCTGCAGGAGAACTTCTCACTGCTACAAGCTCTCGGCCTGTATGTGGTGGACGCAGTCGAGCGCCTCGACCCCGAAAGCCCGAGCTACGCGCTCGACGCGCTCGGCCTCGTGGAAGCCATCGTCGAAGACCCCGACGTGATCCTGCGCGCCCAGGTTGATAAGCTCAAAGGCCAGAAGGTTGCGGAGTTGAAGGCCGCGGGCGTCGAATACGAAGAGCGCATGATCGAGCTCGATAAAGTCGAGCACCCGAAGCCCAACGTGGAGTTCTTGACCGAGAGCTTCGGCGCCTTCGCCGCGCAGCACCCATGGGTGGCGCGTGAGGTGTTGAAGCCCAAGTCCATCGCGCGCGAGATGCTGGAGAGCCTGCAGTCATTCAGCGGCTACATCAAAGAGTACGGGCTCTCGCGCTCGGAGGGGCTGCTGCTCCGGTATCTGTCGGAGGTGTACAAAACGCTCGTCCAAAGCATTCCTGAGTTATCTCGGACCGAGCAACTGGAAGAGCTGATCGAGACCTTGGGCACGCTCGTTCGCGGCGTGGATTCCAGCTTGCTGGACGAGTGGGAACGCCTGAAAAACCCTGCCTACGTCGCGACGATCAGCGAGGAAGTCGAGATCCCGCGCGAGGACATCACGACGAACGCGCGCGTGTTTACGGCGCTGATTCGCAATCTGCTCTTCTCCGTGCTGCGCGCACTGCAAGACCGCGACTACGAAACGGTCCTAGATTTGGTCGAATTGGGCGCCTTTTCCGGCGGCCCCGCAGACATCGAGCGCGCGATGCGCCCGCTGTTCGCAGACGGCGGCGCGATTCAACTGGACGCTCAAGGTCGCAATCCGACGAACACCGTGGTCTTGCGCGGTGAGCAATACTGGGACGTCAGCCAAGCCATCTTGATCAACGACGAGATCAGTGAGTACTCCGTGCGCGGGCGCATCGACATTGCGCGCTCGATCGCGGAGCGGCGCCCAGTGTTCTTGTTGGATCAGCTGGGCGCGTTCGAGTGAACGAGCGGCGCATCCCAGCGCGGCAGCGCGCGGACAAAGGAGCGCCCGAGTAACGGGGTTGCACGCGAAGCGATCGAGTGCAGCCCAGCGTTAGTCGGGCGTTTGCGCGCGCGAGTTACTCCGCTGCGACGTCAGTCTTTGGCAGCGGCGGGAACGGTCACGCCAGCCGGCAGACCACCGAAGCCGGCGATCACTGTCTTGATGCCCTTGGCCCGCATCTGCTCTTCAGCGCGGATCAGCGGGTTGTAGTTCTGCAGGTTGCGCTCACCATTCGGTGCGCCGGCCTTGAACCACAAGCGGCGCGTCAGCGCGCCGTACATCAGCGGCATGTACGGCAAGAACTCGCTCGAACCTTCGGTCGAGCGGTGCGAGATGAACACGGAGAACCCGTATTTTTTGATGTTCTTGAGGGCTTCGTCCAGGCTCGCGACGCCGACCTTCTTACACTCAGCCAAGATCCATTCCAAATCCCCGCGCGAGCTGAGGAATTCTTCCACCATCTCGCCATCGGCCAAGCCGAGCACCACTTCGACCGCCAAGCGCGTTTCCGTAAACGTGCCGGCTTGGTTGAGCTTGATCAGGACGCTGTTGCCAGCGCGGTCCGCCACGTTCTTCCCGCACAGGTACGGGATGATGAAGCGCAGCTGAGTCACGACCAAGTCATCCAGCACGATCTGTACGCGGTCGCCGTACTTCTCGTTCATCAGCTTGTGCGCGGCCACGTCATGCTCCGAACCCGGATCTTCCATCGTCGCGAAGTTGTCCGAGCTGTTGACGACCGTGCCGTCGAACTCGATCAGCTCTTCACGCGTCTTGCGACCGGTGCCGGAGAAGCGCATGTCGTACATGCCTGCTTTGATCAGTTCCTCACCCTTTTGGACCTCGGAGAAGGCGTTGTCCGTACCGATGGCGTAGTCACCGAGCGCCATCTTGAGTTGGCCCGCGCACTCTTTGATGCGCGTCAGGCCTTCGAAGTTGTCCTTCACCGGGAACACGAAACCGCGCTCTTTTGCGGTGCCCGTGGGCAGGCCATCACGCACTAGGTTCTTCTCGAACTGGCGGAAGAACTTCGTGCCGATTTCGAACACTTCTTTGACGGATTTGGCCTTCATAGCGAAGAAAAACATCTCTTGGATGTCTTGCTTCGTACCCGGCACGTGCTCACCACCACACACCATGTTGAAGGCGATGTTCGGGAAGTAGAAGGTCTTGGTCTTCTTGGTCGCAAACACCTCCCATGCTTCGAAGCCGCTGGCCTTGAGCAACGTCTGAAAGAACGCCGTCGAAGCGGCGAGGCAAGCATTGCCGCCCCATAGCTTCTTGTTCGGACCGGCCTTCTTCACCATCGCCAGGTCGAACGCAGCCGCCGCATCCAAGATGTCTTGCGGCGTCTTGATCGATACCTTCTTGGGCAGTAACCGAGCGATGTTCTTGTCGATCGACTCGATCGCCTGGTCATTCGGAATGTACACGGCCTCGTTCTCGCCGTCGGACGTGCCCTTGGGGATGCCGTTGCGTTCGGTGATGGTCCACGACTCTTTGCCGCGCACTACCTTGGCTGTGATCTCTCCCTCCAAGGTGAAGTTGGCGTACGACGAGAGGATCTCGCGCCCTTTGAGCTTGAAGTTGGAGACGACCGTTTCTTTTGCCATGCGATTCCTTGGGCTCCGTTTGAAATCCACTCGGGCCGGGTTCCCGAAGCGGGGTGCATGTCATACCCGAAATCGAGGGCATTTTGGTTCGATTTCCCGCGTCACCGGATGTTCAGGTGTTTGCGCAGATCACCTTCCCGGGCCCGCCGGCCACGGCAGCCGCGAGCCCAGCCGGGAATCAGGGCAGCGCGAAACACGCCTGAATCGTCAGCGGGCGGCGGCCCTGCCGGATCCCGTCGCCGAACGCCTCGGTAATGTTCAGGGGTTGTTCGGACGTGAGGCTCCCCGACCAGCGGTCGAACGTCAGGAGACCCACCCTTTGCTACGCAGCAGCCGCTGCGCGCCGTAGATACTGCGCTTGCCGGACATCAAGTACGTGAACACGCACACGATGGCGACGTGCGGCAACAGGTTGCCACCCAAGAGTTCCACGGCCATCACCGAAAGTGCCAATGGCGTGTTGGAAGCTGCGGCGAATACCGCGGCCAGCCCGACGCCCGCGCCCAGCGCGAGCGGCAGCCCGAGCGCACGTGCCATCACGTTACCCAAGGCAGCGCCCACAAAAAAGAGCGGTGTCACCTCACCACCCAGAAACCCGGCTCCCAACGTGATGGCCGTGAAGATCAACTTCCAGAAGAATGCATACGGCGACAGCGTGGCGTCCGTGAACGAGCGGACGATGGTCGGCACGCCCAACCCCAGGTAGTCGTCGCTGCCCACGACGCGCCACAGGACCACGACCAAGACGCCACCCACGAACATGCGCACGGGCAAGCGAGGCAACCACGCTTGTCCCTGCTTCTTCAGGAAATGAGTGAGGTCGATGAACGCGCGCGCGGACAACGCGAGCGCGGCCGAGAAAATCAGCCACTTCAGCAGCACCATTGGAGACAGGCCCAGCGCCGCGGGGGCCGGGTAGTGCGTGTGGTGGATGCCCAGGCCGCGCGTCGTCAGGTCGCCGATCACGGAAGCAATCAACGCTGGGACAAGCGCGTCGTATTCCATGCGCCCGACCACAATGAACTCCAGGCCGAACAGCGCGCCCGCGATCGGAGTGCCGAAAACCGAACCGAAGCCAGCCGCGACGCCCGCTGCTAGCACTTGGCGGCGCAGGGGTCCAGTCAGCCTCAAGCGCGCCAATAGGCCATCCGCCAAGCTCGCGCCCATTTGCACGGCGGTCCCCTCGCGTCCCGCGCTGCCACCGAACAAGTGCGTGAGCACCGTGCCCACCAGCACCAGGGGTGCCATGCGCAGCGGGAGGTGCGGCCCCTCATCGTGAATGGTGTCGATCACCAGGTTGTTGCCGCCCGCAATCGAGCTCCCCAGTCGCTCGTACACCCACCCGATCAGCACGCCCGCCACCGGCAGCGCGTACACGAGCATTTCATGATCGGTCCGAAAATCAGTCGCGCGCTGCAACAGGAACAAGAACAGCGCCGAGGCCCCGCCGCTGACCACGCCGACCAGCGCTCCGAGCAGCAGCCACTGTAGAACCAAGCGCGGGCCGGCGGCGCGAGCGCGCGGCGCCGCCGCGGGCAGCTCAGGGATATCTTGGGAGTCTTCGGTCACGCGGCATCTTCTCCTGGTTTTCTGCGCCGGGAGGAGAGGGCTCACGCAAACTCCTACGGCGCCCGTGCAATGGGCAGCAACGTAGGAGTCATTGGCGGGTGCGATGACCCACGGTTATCGGCGGACTCCACCGCCATCTGTACGTTCGAGGAGGATTGCCCTCGCCGGGCGGCCTGTCAAGCACCCGGCAAGGCCGCAACCTGAACCCGCGCTGCGCTAAGCTTGCCGGACAGCCAGCACCGAGCAGCCGGCCGTGCTGATGATGCGCTCGGCAACACTGCCGAGCACGAGCCGGAGCAGCCCGGTACGGCCGCGCGCGCCGATGACGAGCAGCTCGGCACCGAGCTCCTCCGCGTAGCGCACCACGGCTGCTGCGGCCGGCCCGGTCGTCACGTAGGTTGTCCCCACCGCGCCGCAATGCGCGAGCGCCTTGTGCAGCTCGCGGGTGACTTGATCGCGAACTTCATTGTCGAGGTTCCAATTGGCATTGGGTTCAAACGCGCCTATCGCCATCTCCTGGAGCGACACTTTGACGCTGGCAAAATCCACCGCGTGCGTGACAACGAGCTTCGCGTTGCGTCGCCGTGCCTCAGCGGCGCCCGCCGCCACTGCCGGCAACGATGGGTTCGACAAATCAGTTGCTGCCAGCACGATGCCCGAAGCGACGCCGGGGCGAGCAACGAGCACCGAACAATGCGCGTGCCGCACGACCTGCTCCGCCACACTTCCGAGCGGCATCCGCGGCAGCGCGGTCCTTCCGCGCGCCCCGACGACAACTAGGTCAGCCTGCCAAGTTTCGGCAAAACGCACGATGCCGGCATGCGCATTGCCTTCCTCGGCGATGACCTCCGCCTTGGTGTTGGGCATGGCTTGTGCGACTTGTTGAGCAAGCAGCTCGAACGCTCGCGAACGTAGGGCTGATGCTTCCGCTGCTGCCGGCTCGTTGTTCGGCGCGAAAAACGGGACACTGGCCAGAGAACTTGGGAAAACATGGCACACGGCCACATGTGCGTCCGTAGCCTGCGCGCACGCCGCGGCCTGCCTCAACGCCTCATCCGAACCGGGGCTCAGGTCCGTAGCAACAAGAATGCGCTTCACCATGCTGCGCTCCCACTGCGCTGTGTCGCGCAAATTTCGAACGCTGTCTTTGGGCTAGGCGAGACTCGGTCGTGCAACGTGCTCATCACCGGACATTTGCACAGATCCGGGCGCAATTTCACTGCGAATCGCCCGGCGACGGCGCCTCGTTACAGCTCGGCCTTCACGCTCCCCAGGGTGCCATCGCCCGGGCCGCGTAAGGTCAGCGGCGAGGGCCTCGGCCCGCTGGAGCTTCAGTGATCATCACAGGCCCCTGGCGGCGGCCCATTTCTCGCGGGTCGCGCGTTCGTCCTTCCAATAGGCGGGTCGATCATAGTGATGGTAGAGCGATGTTTCGTAGTCTCGATTGAGGGACTCTGGCCGGTACTCCGGTGCCTGCTTGATGCGTTCGCGCGGTAGGTTGAGGTAAACCTTCGCACCTTCCCAGCTCACGCGATCGATCCATTGTGGCGAAACGAGCACGCTTTTGCCGGGCCACCAGTTCTTCGTATCGACAACCAAATAGCGAATCGACCAGGTCTCGTCGTCGATGATGAGGTCTTCGACATGACCGAGCTCCGCGTCAAGCGCTTGAATGTGGTAGCCGGTTACGGCCGTCGTGCTGCGCAGGTGGGGATCCCAATCTGGCTCAACGTCGACCGCGGCTTCATCAGGTGGGTGGCGCAGGACATAGGGGTAGGCGCCCCAGGCGAACGGCCCGAAGGCGTAGTTCGGCCAGCCGTAGTAGCCGTAGTAGTGCGCTTCGTATTGCCGAGAGACGGGCTGATCACTTTGCAGTGAAGGGCTGTCCTCAATCTGTTTCTTGGTGAGGTTCACCGGAAGCACTCGCTCGGCATCACTGGCTGGCTCGAGGGCATAGGGCGAAATCAGCACATTTCTACCGGCCAACCACCCTCCGGTGTCGGCCACCAGGTAGCGCACGGTCCAGTACTTGTCGTCGAACAAGAAGTCCCGTGCTTTGCC
>JBDTJC010000182.1:0-13312 GCA_039936055.1 Polyangiaceae bacterium
CGGCCAAGACCGCGCAAATGAAGAAGGGGGACACCATCGTCAATATCGACGGCGTCGCCATCACGGATTGGGATCAGATGCGCCTGCTGATCTCCGCGCGCGCCAACAAGCCGCTGGACATCGTCGTACTCCGCGGCTCGGAAAAGCTGACGCTGAAAATCACCCCGCAGCTGAAAGATGGCGGCGGGAAGATCGGCGTGACCCCGATCGAGAAGCTCGTGCCGGTCGGCGCGCGTGAGGCGCTCGCCACCTCCATCGAAGCTCCGTTCAGGGTCGTGGAGGAGTTGGTGTCTGGCCTGGGGCGCATCATCACGGGCAAGGAACGCCCGGAATTCAAGGGCCCCGTCGGCATCGTGAAGGAAACGTCCAAGGCGGCCCAGCACAGCCCCGCGGCCTTGCTTTGGTTCCTGGCCTCGCTCAGCGCGTACCTGGGCGGCTTCAATCTGCTGCCGTTCCCCGCGTTGGACGGCGGTCGCCTCGCCTTCCTAGCGTACGAAGCCGTCACGCGCCGTAAGCCGAACGCGCGCGTCGAAGCGAACATTCACGCCTTCGGGTTGATGCTCTTGCTCGCCCTGATCACGATCGTGACATTCCGCGGCAACTAGAACTTCGGTTCGGATGTGCGTTCCGGGTTTCCGCGGCCCTCGAGGATGAGGGCCGCAGAAACCCTCCAGCACGGCAAATCTGTCCTCAGTACTCTATCTGTCTCGACGTACGACAACCCGGAACGGAGTTCCGGCTCGTCGTACTAGCGCGTGTCCCGGTCTGCTGCCCCCCCCGTAAACGTGCCCGTGCCCGTGCCCGAAAAACGGACACCGCGGCCCAACATCACTCCGCACTGGCGCACGCGAGCTGCCGCGGGGCGACCCAAAAACCGATAGAGATGAGAGGGTGATCGGGCACGGGCACGGGCACGGGCACGGGCACGGGCACGCAAGGGCATTCAGGACACGCCCTAGTGTTTTTTGGGTTCGCTCTTCGAGACGATTTGGCCCGCGGCAGGCGTCCAAATCTCGTCTGCTAGTTCGTGAGCCAAAGCGTGCTCGTGAGTAACGAGCAGGATCGTCAGCGCGGCGCCGGAGGGGTCGTGTGCGCCGCGCGCGACTCGACGAAGCACCTCGCGAACCTCTTCTCGGAGCTCGGGGTCCAGCGCGCTGGTCGGTTCGTCCAAGAGCAACACGCGCACGCCTTGCGCCAACGCGCGCGCTATCGCGACGCGCTGCTTTTGGCCGCCGGACAGTTGCCGCGGCATGGCGTGCGCACGCTCCGCGAGGCCCACCTGGGAAAGCAGTTCGTGGGCGTGGGCCTCGGCTTTTGCGCGTCCTGTACCGCGCACGATACGCGGCGCGAGCGTGACGTTGTCCAGCACGGTCAGGTGCGAAAACAGGTGGAATTCTTGGAACACCATGCCCACCTGGCCGCGCACCGCTTGCAGCACGCCCGGGTCGTGGCTGCCCGGCTGCAAGCTGAAGCCGCCGATCTCCACACTGCCGCGGTCGAATGTTTCAAGACCATTCAGACAGCGCAGCAGCGTGCTCTTGCCAGAGCCCGAGGCGCCCAGCAGCGCGACGATTTTTCCGTCTTCGACGCTGGCGTCCACGCCGCCCAGCACGGCCGTGCCGGAGAAGGCCTTGTGTAGACCGCTAATGCGGATCATGTGCTTTGGTACCTTCGCTCCAGCCACAACGACAGACGCGACAAGGGAAAGCTCATCGCGAAGTACAGGCTCGCGCACAGCAGCCCCGGCACTACCCAATCCCGCGCCTCCACCGCCACGATGGTCATGCGCTTGGTCAACTCCACGACCGTGATCACGCTCACCAATGAGGAGTCCTTGAGCAGCGCGACGAAGTCATTGGTCAGCGCCGGCAACGCGATGCGCACCGATTGCGGCAGCAGTACGTGCCACAGCACCTGCACGCGCGACAAGCCGAGCGACCCCGCAGCCTCGGCCTGCCCACGCGGTAAGGCGTTGAGTGCTCCGCGATGCACCTCCGCTTCATATGCCGCGTAATTCAGGCCCAAACCCAAGACCGCAGCAACGATGGGCCCGAGCCGCACCACCGACGACAAGCCGTAATACAGCACGTACAGCTGCAGCAGCACTGGCGTGCCGCGAAAGACCTCTACGTACGCCGTCGCGAAAAAACGCGCCACTGGCCCCGCGTGCGAACGCACCACGGCAAGCGCGATCCCCAAAGGCAACGCCAAGCCAAACGCACAAACCGAAATGAAGATAGTGAGCAGCGCGCCCTGAAAAAACAGCGCGAGCTGAGCGCCGCTCAACGCTCGCTTCGCAATTCCAGCAGCAGGTGCCGCCACGCCAGAGCTGGCCGACGCGACCGAAGCAGCCTGCGCGGCAGCAGTCGCAACGGTGTCTCGCGCACTCAGCTCGTCTTGCCGTGAATCCCACAGCTTCCAGTGTTCGAGGATCGCGCGCAGCTCGCCGCTTTGGATCAAGTGCGAAAGCGCCGCGTCCACGCGCGTGGCGAGCTCCGCTTCCGTGGGCCGAATCGCCACCACGTACGTCCCGCGCGCGAGATCTTTGCTCAAGCAGCGCAACTCGGGCAGCGGGCAGCCGTAGCGAGCGGCGATCACATGGTCGAGCAGCACGCCCTCGATGCGGCCGTGCGCGAGGTCCAGGTACGGCTCCTGCTGTCCCTCATACAAGACGACCTCGGCGTGGTGCGCGCTGAGCAGCTCCTGAGCGACGGTTTGATTCAGCGTGCCGATGCGGTGGCCGCCGAGGTCAGCCAGCGCCCTGAGCGCCGACCCCGGACGCACGGCCAACGTTTCCCCGTACACGAAGTACGGGCGACTGAGGCGCAAACGCGAACGGCGCGCGGGTGTGTCCTCGAGCCCGTTGAGGATGACGTCGAAGTCACCGCGCTCGAGTGACGGGATCAGGTTTGACCAGTCGTTCTGATGAAACTTAGCGCGCACCCCGAGTTCGCGAGCAAGCGCTTGGGCAATGTCGACTTCGAAACCCACGAGGACGCCGGGCTGCGTCGGGCTCTCGTAAACATAGGGCTCTCCGCCTTGCAGATCGCCACCCCAACCCAGCTCCCCGTGCGCACGTACTTCTGCCCAGTCCGCGTGCGCGGCTCGCGGCACAAGCAAGACGATGGCGACCACTACTAGGCGAGCCAGGCGAGCCAGGCGAGCCAGGCGAGCCAGGCGAGATAGAGTCCAAGCGCGCACGCGGAGCGCAGCGTACCATGCTAGCCTCGCGCCCGTGCGTGCCACGAAGTTCGGTTCGGTTGCTCCGTCCGTGTTTGCCGCGTTCGCCGCGCTGGCCTGCGTCATACTCCCGGCCTGTCGCACCACGACCGTGGGCTTGGATGAAGGCCCTCGCGAATACGTCGCTTCGGACTACGAGAGCGTGCTGAAGGCGTGGACGCGCAGCGAGCAGCTCACCACCGTGAATGCGATGGACAACGTGCTCACCGTCACCGCCACTTATGAGTCGTGGGACTTCCGTTGGGCATACACCGTGCGCTACGCGGAGGACTACCGGCTCACGGTGGACCAACGCCATTCACTGCTCGAGCGCTCGCTCGCCGAAACGCGCGAAGCACACGAGTTCTACGTTTCCCTCTACGCAGAGAAGCACAAGTGGAACGACCTAACGGCCACGGAGCCCGCGTGGATCGTGCGCCTAATCGATGACGAAGGCACCGAGACCGCGCCCTCGGACATCCACACCATCAAGAAGCCGAACGCGATCGAGGTGACGTACTTCCCGTACACGAGCCCGTGGCGCAGCTCGTTCCGAATCACGTTTCCGAAGGTTCGCGCCGACGGGCGGCCCACCATTTCCGCGGCGGCGCGCTGGTTCGGCCTCCGTTTCGCAGGCGCTCAGGGCAATGAAGAGCTGGTCTGGGAAGTCGCCCCGAGCGCGCACGAGTTCTCCGGCCGCACCGTGACCCCGCGCGTGAATTGAAGCGCGACGCTTCGAGCTAGGGCCTGTCCCCGGACGCTGTGCCGGTGCCCGTGAAACGGACACCGCGGCCCGACACCGCTCCGCACTGGCGCACGCAGGCTGCCGCGAGGCGACCCGCAAAACTCGAGAAAGATGACAGGGCGATCGGGCACGGGCACGGGCACGGGAATTTGCGGAGACGCCCTAGCTCGCGAAAATCTCGAGCAGCGGCGGTACGCTGAGCAGCAGCTCGTGCGCGACGCTGCGCCCCGCGAACAAGAGCAGCGCGCCACCCTTGCCGGCGCGCGCATTGCTCGGCGCCGCGCCGTTCGACAACACTTGCGGCGCGAACACGAAGTCACCCGGCCCGAGCTCGAGCTCGACCTCTTCCGCGTCGTCGAGGATTTCGATCCGACCCGCAGCCGCGATGTACATGCCACCCACCGGCTTGCCGCGTGTGGCAAGCACCTCATTCGGTAGCAAGCGCTTGATCTCGCAGCGCCCGGTGACCATCGCGCGCAGCGAGTCGTCCAAGCGCTCGCCCATTGGTCCCATGGCCACGCCGGCCAACGCCTGGAAGCGATCAGCCAAAGCTTTCAGGTCGTCGATCACCCACGGGCAATCGCGAATCGCACCCTTGATCAACGCGGCATCCCAAACCGCGACCTGGCTGGCGTCTTCGGCGGCGACGAGGCGCAGCACCACGCCATCTTCGAGATTGCCTTGCCCCCACACGATGTCGCCCTTGGTGGCGCGCGCGCAGCTCAGATCCGCAATGGCGGGCATGATGTTGACAGCGCCCTTGAGCACCAGCGCGAGCCCAAACGAACTGATCTCCTCTTCGTTGTTCAGCAGCGCAATGTGTGCTTCGCGCGCGAGCAAAGCTTGGCTTTCCGGCGGCAGGTCCTCCAAACCGCGGACTTCGCCGAGCAGGAGATCGCCAACCCGCGGTTCGGGTTCGGGGACGCGCTGCGAGATCGGATTGCGCTTCGAGGCCGGGAATGCCAGCGGATCCTCGAGTTGCGGCTGGGTGACGGGGTCATCCTCGCCGTCGGAGTAATCGATCGAACCGGGATCGACCCTCGACCCGGAAGCGAACGACGGCAGCGGTGGCACAGGCAGGTCAAGCGCGTCGTCATCGATGGCTTCAACTTCTTCGATCTCCGCGACTTCTTCGGAGTCGGGCTCCGGTTCGATCTCTTCGGCGTCTTCATCGTCGTCGGCGTCGTTGTACTCGTCGATGCTCACGAACTCCGCGCGCGACGCCGGGTCCTCGATCACGATCTCGTTGAACGTTGCGGGACGTGACTCGAGTTCGATCTCGAGGTCGTCAGCCTCAAGGTCGTCAGCCTCGAGGTCGTCAGCCTCGACGGGCGCGTACGATGGCAGTGGCATTGGCGGCGTCGGCCGCATCAGCGGCGGCGGCGGCGGCGGCGGCCTGGTGCCGCCGCCCAACAGATCGTCGATGTCATTGCGGCCGCGCGTCGAGACGGGCGGCGGGCGCGAAAAAGCTGGGCGAACGCTGCTCAGCTTGCTCGTGAATTCATCGGCGACGCGGCGCAACTCCGCAGCGCGCCACACGTTGCCCAATTGATCCGCCGAGTCCGCCGCACGCCCAATCCAAACGATGGCGTCCGCCTTGCCGGCGCGCTGCCACTGCACCTTCGCCGTTTGCAGCGCCCAAGCCACGTCATCGTCATCGTCGTCGAGCGGCTCGGGAAATCCCGATGGGAGTGGCTCAGTCATGGAGGGGGGCTTGGCGGACCTTATACACGCCCGCTGGGGTGGAAAGCCTACTCGCGTGCAGCAAGCGCTGTCTTAGTGCGCGTGGACGAGGATCTCGCGATCCTTGGCGCCATTGGGCGGTCCAACCATGCCGCGTTTTTCCATCATTTCTACAATCTTGGCGGCGCGATTGTAGCCCACGGTCATTTTGCGCTGCAACCAGGACGTTGAACAGCGCTGCGTCTCGGCCACGATGCGCACGGCCTCGTCGAAGCGCGGGTCGATGACCTCATCCGCCTCTTCGTCTGCGCCGTCTTCGTCCGGGCACAGCAAGATCGCCTCGTTGTACTCCGGCGATCCCTGGGCACGCAGGTGGTCGGTGAGCGCGCTCACTTCTTCCTCGCTGACGAACGGGCACTGCACGCGCTGCGTGTCGTTGGCACCGTTCAGCTTGACCAGCATATCGCCGCGACCGAGCAAGAGTTCTGCGCCCATCTCGTCCAAGATGGTTCGACTGTCCACCTTCTGCGCCACGCGGAAGCCGATGCGCGACGGGAAATTTGCTTTGATCATGCCCGTGATGACGTCCACGCTCGGGCGCTGCGTGGCCAGCACCACGTGCATGCCGGCGGCGCGCGCCTTTTGCGCCAGGCGCGCGACGGACACTTCCACCTCTTTGCCCTGCTGCATCATCAGGTCGGCGAATTCGTCGACCACGATCACGATGTACGGCAATTTGTGGGGCAAACTGTGGCCGTCGAAGCCTTCCTTCGCGGCCGGCACCATCACGGTCTGCCCGTTCGCGTCGATCGCTTCGACCATCTTCACTTCGGGTGGCGGGATCTCACCGGCGGCAATCTTGGCGCACCAGCCGTTATACGTGGTGATGTTCTTGGTGCCCGCGTTGGCAAACAACTGGTAGCGGCGCTCCATCTCGTCAACCGCCCAGCGCAGCGCTGTCGCGGCCTGCTTCATGTCCGTGACGACGGGCAGCAGCATGTGCGGAATCCCGTCGAACGGCGCGAGTTCGACCACCTTCGGGTCGATCATGAGCAGGCGCAGCTCGTCCGGCGTGCGCTTGAACAACAAGCTGGACAACATCACGTTCAAGCCGACGCTCTTACCGGCGCCGGTGGCGCCAGCAACGATCACGTGCGGCATGGACGCCAAGTCCGCGTAAAACGGCGCGCCCACGATGTCGCGCCCTAGCACGACCGGCAGCGGCGCCTTCTCCGCCAATTTCTCGAAGCGCTGGTCCTCGATGAGCTCACGCAAGCTCACCGCGACGCGCTCGTCGTTCGGCAACTCGAACCCGATTCGATTTTTGCCCGGGATCGGCGCAATGATGCGCACTTTGCGCGACAGCCCCAGCGCCAGGTCGTCCGCCAGGCTGGCCACCTTGCTGACCTTGGTGCCCGCCTCGCAACTGACCTCGTACGTGGTCACGGTCGGACCCGGGTGGATTTCCTGCACCTTGCCGGCGACGCCGTAGTCCGCGAGCGTCTTCTCGAGGCGAGTCGCGTGTTCCAGGATCTTGTCTTTGTCGAGCTCGTTGGTGACGGCGGCGGGCGGATGCAGCAGGTCGTAAGAGGGCAGCTGAAACGCGCCGCGCTTGGGCGTCTTCTTCACCACGACCACGCGCTCGACCTCGAGCGCCGGCTTGGTGTCGATGATGCGCGGCTCGTTGCTCTCTGGCACCGGGACCAGCGCGGGCGCGCCCGTCGGCGCAACGACGCTCAGTGCAGCAGCGGGACTGGCGGCGGGCGCGAGTGCCCGCTCGGGCAGCTTGGGCGGCGGCGGCGAAGGCGAACCCGCGAGCGCGCGTTCCAGGGCCGACTCTTCCGCGTCTTCGCTGCTCGGCGCGGCCGCCAAAGAAGCGTGCGTGGCGGCGGCAGCTGGCACGTCGTCGTCTCCCAAATCCAGACTGAATTTCGCGACGACGAGGCCGCGCCCGCCGTCGATCGACACTGGCCGCCCAGCCCGCAACGCTTCCGAGATCGAAAGCGGCGGTGTGCCCGTTTGGTCCATCGGAATCCAGTCGCTGTCGTCTTCGAGCGCGAGCAAAATCTGCGCGTCATCCGCGTTGCTTTCGATGCGCGGCTGCGCGGCCACGCGCTCCGCCTGCTGTTGCTCGCCACGCAGTTTGCGCGCTTCGCCCCAAGCGCTCGTGACGCGAGCGAACAACGCCTCGATGCGCAGCGCCAACGCCCGCGCTAGTTCGAGCGCCCGCTGACAGCCAGCGATGAACGAAAAGCTCGCGCGCCCAATCAAAATCAAACCAACGATGGTGCTCGCCACCAAGAACGAGCCGAGCGTCGAA
The DNA here is from genome assembly GCA_039936055.1 of Polyangiaceae bacterium. Lineage (GTDB taxonomy): Bacteria > Myxococcota_A > Polyangia > Polyangiales > Polyangiaceae > PMG-095. The sequence continues at coordinate 7,968 of JBDTJC010000182.1, forward strand.
AACGCCTCGCGCATCAGCTCGCCGAACAAGAGCCCCACGTTGCCGCCCGCGGGTGCGTTGCCGAACACGACCGCTTCCGGCGTGACCACCTGCACCAAGGCCGCAAGCACAATCGCGACCACCAAGTCGCCCGCGACGCGCAGCCCGAGCGCGTGAGGGCGTTGCCCGCGAAAGAGCGGCGCGCCACACAGTGCGATCTCGAGCGGCAGCAGCCAGGCGATCAGACCGAAACCCTGGACGAGCACGTTCGCGACGCTGCCGCCCGCCGGGCCGACCCAGTTGCCTCCGTGTACCGAAGCATCGAGCGGGTCGACGCGCGCAGTGGCCAGAGCCAGAAACAGGAACGCCGCCCCGGTGAAGAGCAGCAGCGCCGCCGCCTCGTACAGCCGGCCGAGCGAACGCGAACGCGGCCGAATTTCCGGACTCGACGCATCAAGCGCCGGCCCGCCAGCCGCGGCGCGAGAGGTGAACAGCTTTGCGGCCATTTGTATACCTTTACCTACATCAGACTACCCTCGAAGGCAAGTCAGCGGCAACTCCCGCGCATGTTCTGAAAAAGTCCGCAACGCGTGAGGAGGTGTAGGCAAACTCGACCTAGTCTCAGCCCGAGCCGGCCGCTTGAGTCGGACTGCACTCGGGCGGTACTATCCATCGCTCCAGTACTGGGTGATTCGGGCAAGAGCGCGGCAGCTCGGGCAGCAGGGCATCTGTTTCGCTGCTCGTCGGAGCGAATCCGCTCCGTTAACCTCGCAATGCGCCTAGCTTTTCGCAAGTTTCTGGCAAGAGGACCAAAAGGAAAACATGTCAGGCCACGACAGCACGCTGAGCAGGGTTCGGGGGACGACGGCAGGTGGCCGTTTCGTCACAGCAGTCACAGTGGCGGCGGTACTCGCGCTCACTTCGGGCTGCCGAACTAGCGAGGACGACATCCACCGCTGGGAGAACACGGCACAAGGCCCGCGCAAGCTGGTTGCCGTGCTGACCCACGACAAGTATCCGATCGATCTGCGCATCGATGCGGCGGAAGCGCTCGTGAGCATGAAGCCACGCGGAGGTCGTCGCATTGGCATTCAGGGCACGGACGAACAAGAGGGCCTAGTGGACGCGCTCGCGCAGATGGCGCCCGCGCCGCGCACTGCACTGATCGGCCAGCTCATGCCCAAGCTGCAAGCGGAGATGGCGAAGCCTCCGCCAGTGCAGGTCGTGGGACAACCCGCGCAGGCGGACAGCTCGGTTCCTTACAAAGACGCGGCCTTCGCGATTCTGACCCACGACGACGGCGCGCTGGTGCCGGACGACGCCCTGAAAAAGAGCGTGCGCGCATCCTTGGCGTCTTGGTGCACGGTGGATTTTGCCGATCGTTTGGACGATTCTTCGCAATTGTTCGGCGTCGAGCAAGTCTTGCGCGAACTCAAGGCGGAAGGCGTGCACAACATCCCGGATCTGATGACGCCGGGCGCCGCCAAGCTGGATCGCATGGCTGACTTGGTCGCGGAACTCGGCGATCCGGAAACGAAGCAGCGCGCCAGCCAGAGGCTGGTGGACGTGGCCAAGAGCGTGAACTCGGACGCTTGGGTTGCCTCGAAGCGCCCGGGCGTGGAGGCGGCGAACAAGCAATCGAAGCTCAACCCGACCGAAGACCAGCTCAAAGCTCAGCTTGCTCAGTACCAGGAGGAAGAGCTGCTGCGCGTCTTTGGCTCGATGAAGAAAATGGGCGGCAAGCCCGTGGTCGACTACTTGCTCGCCTTCGTGCAAGACAAGAGCGGCATCGAGAAGCGCCGCGCCGCGGCGATGGCCGCCTTGCAAGGCAACTTGGACCGCAACAACGCGGCGCAAGCGCAGGTCACGCTGACGCTCGCGGGCGATCCGGCTACACCGGACAGCTTGCGCGACGTCACGCTGCAGCGCGTGGGTGAGTTCCCGCGTGCCATGGTTGTCGAGAAGCTGTACGACTTGTTCAAGAGCGAAAACTGGAAGGTGCGTTGGGTCGCCGCCAGCTTGGTACTCAAGATGAGCGACGCCAGCCAGATCCCGGAATTCATGACCAGGCTCGGGCAAGCCGAGGGCTTGGCGATCACGGAGCCGCTCACCTACGGCGGCCTGTTCGCGGACCTGAAAGGCCCGCCCACCCCGGCGGAATTGGCCGACAAGTTCGCTGCAGTCGGCAATTCGGTCCCGGCCCGCCTCACCGCGCTCAGCTATTACTACTCTGCCGGCACCGCGGCGGACCTGCCCAAGGTGACGGCATTCGAAAAAGAGACGACCGCAACGCCCAAGTGCAAGTCCGACGCCAAAGAGTGCGAGTGGAAGTGCACCGTTCAGGGCGCAGCCGGCGAAGAGACCAAAGAAATCAAGACCGTTGGCGATTTCGTGGAATTCTGCGTGAAGCCCGCGATGGAAAAACGCGCCAAAGGGAGCTCGAAGTAGCGTTGTCTCGCCGCTCGCGAGTCGCGCTACAACCTCGGGCGCTCGGCTGACGCAGGAATCATCCGCATGACTTCGGATCCGAATAAGAAGATGACGCGAACTTTTCAGTGCCGCGAGGCGCTGTGGCAAAAGTTCGAGCAGATGGCGCGCGAGCTCGAGTGCTCGGTCGACTACCTGATCAATGACTCGATGAAGCAGTACGCGCGGCAGCGCGGCTACGGCGCGGCGGCAGGCGGCAATCAATCGATCCCGCCGCCACTCGTGGCGTCGGCATCGCCGTCGTCCCGCCCGAACGCGGACACTACGCCCGCGCCGCAGCCGTTGGCAGTGCCGCCTCCCGTAACAGCGCACCCGTTGCCGCCGCCACCCCCGCCTGCGGTCGCTTCGCGCGGTGCGCCGCCGCCGGTTGCGCCGCCCGTGGCTCGTCCGCCCAAGCGCTCGACAGGCGCGCACGCGCCGCCGCCGCCGCCCGCGCCGCCGGGCATTGCGGCGCGCAAAGCTCCGCCGCCGCTGGCGCCCTCGCGCAGCATTCCACCGCCTCCCGGCGGCTCCGCCGGGAAGCCCTTACCACCCCCGCCCCCGCCGGGCGCAGCTGCGCCGAGCCAGCCCTCCGGCACCTTGAGCATCACCTATCAGGGTGAGGTCTTCCAGGTCACGAAGGACCGCTTCATCATCGGCCGCGGCAAGCAGAATAGTGACCTGACGATCAAGGATCCGAACGTGTCGCGCCAACACGCGATGATCGAATTCTTGACCGGGCAGTATTACATCGTCGACATGGGTTCGACGAACGGCGTCGAGTACAACGGCCAGCGGGTGCAGCGCAAAGTGATCAGCGACGGCGATACCTTCAAGGTGTGCGACCACGAACTGCGCTTCTCGTTTCAGTGACGCGCCGAGCGCAGCTGAGCTCCGCGCTCGCGCTCGTCTGGTGTGCGCTCGGGGCTCGCTCGCTGAGCGCCGAACCGAGCCGCGGCGGACCGAAGCCGTGGACCGCGATCGGTGACATGCCGATCGCGGATTGGGTCCGCAGCGCCGAGGTCACGCGCCCGGACGAACCGCTGTACCAAGGCCCGAGCACCACCGAGAAGCGGCGCGGCGCGGTAGCGCGTGGGGCGCGGCTGCCCGTGTTCGCAGCCAAACATGGCTCGGGGTGTACCGGCCGCTTCTTCCAGGTCGGACCGCTCGCCTGGGTGTGCGAGGACGGCGCGGAACTATCGCAAGCCGCGCCAGACGCCGAAGAGCCGCCGCTCACACACGCCCACGACGGGCTGCCCTACCGCTATCACTTCGTCGGGCCCGACGGCGCGCTCGGCTACCGTGCCCTGCAAACGGCAGAAGATGGCGTGCCGGACGGGCAGCTCTTGAAAGGCTTCGGCGTCGCCGTCGTGCGCGTCGGGAACAACCCCGAAGGCAACCCGTTCGGGCTTACGACCGAAGGCTTGTGGGTGCCGATGCACGACCTGAACCCCGTCGTGCCGTTGCTGTTTCACGGGCGCGAGCTCAACGGCGCGTTGAACGTGGCCTGGGTCGTGGGCTCAAATGTGCTCGGCTCTCACACGCCGAATGGCGCGAAGGATCGCGCGCTCAAGCTCGCGCCGTTCCAGGAACTGGATGTGCTCGAGGAGCGTGAGGTCGCAGGGCACCGCTGGTTCCGCTACGCGGACCATGCTTGGCTCGGGGATCGAGATGCGCGCGCCGCGACGCACGCAAATTTGCCGACCGAGCTGCGCACGGGTGAGCGCTGGCTCGACGTTGACGTCACGAACCAAGTGCTCACTGCTTACGTTGGCGAGCGCCCGGTGTTCGCGACGCTGACTTCGACCGGCCGCGGTAACGACGGCACGGAGCTAGCCACGCCTCGCGGCGTCCACCGCATTTGGGTGAAGCTGCGCACGAGCAACATGGACAACCTGGACGACGAATCCGCAGCCGAGAACTACGCGATTCAGGCGGTGCCTTGGGTGATGTACTTCGAACGCGGCTACGGCCTGCATGGCACGTTTTGGCATCGCGCGTTCGGCACCAAGCACAGTCACGGCTGCGTCAATCTGACGCCGCTGGATGCAGAGCACCTGTTCGCTTGGACGAGCCCGAAACTGCCGCCGGGATGGACGGCGGCGCTCCCGACTAGCTATGAGTCGGGAACGCTGATCCGCGTGCGCTGAGCGACCGCGGACCAGCTCCGCGCTGCGACTCAGATCTTGTTGAGGAGCAGGAACGCGATAGCCCACGCGAACAGCACGAGCGACTCGATCAGCGCCAGACCGAGAATCATCGGAGTCTGGATGCGCGAGGCGGCGCCGGGGTTGCGGGCGATGCCTTCGAGCGCTGCAGCAGCCGCGCGGCCCTGGCCGAGCGTGCCACCGAGAGCAGCGAGACCGATCGCGATGGCCGCACCGATGGCCAAGGCCGAACCGGCAGAGCTGCCAGCGGCGTCAGTGGCTTGCGCGAACGCGGACGAGGGGATCAGGGTGAACAACGCAATGGCCAACGCCATATTCTTCTTAGACATAATCATCGACTCCTTAATTTACCCGTGCGGCGAGGAAAGCGTGGCCTCGCATAAAGTTACGGCTGCTCTAGTGCGCTTCGTGCTCGGTAGCCAGCCCAATGTAGATGCAAGTCAGTAGCGTGAAGACGAGGGTCTGAATCAGCACGATCAGGACGCCCAGGATCATCAGAGGGATCGGTACGAGGACCGAGATCAGACCCAAGAAAATCCCGGTGATCAGATGGTCGACCGACATGTTGAGGAATAAGCGAACGGCGAGGGTGATCGGGCGCACGCACAGGCCGATGACCTCGATCGGGAAGATCAGAATCCAGAGGTACCAGGCGGGGCCCGCCAGGTGGGCGATGTAGCCCCAGCCGTTCGTAGCCAAACCGTAGGCGTTGAAGCACACGAACACGACGAG